>NZ_JACJSV010000120.1 GCF_014698335.1 Microcystis viridis FACHB-1342
CATTTTGGGTCTGATTTGTTTTTGTTAATGATCAGACAGTACCTGATGAGCCTTTCTTTGTCAACTCTTGAGGTTGATGCGTTTCATTTTTGAATTGGCGATGCTATTGTTAATATTAATATGATTCATATCGCCCCTTGGTCCGCTTGTTTAGCTTTAATGGCAGGAGCGAGTCGCATTCTTAGTTCGGGGGAAATTCTCTATCTTTATGGTCCCTATAAACGACAGGGAAAACATACTTCTCCTAGTAATGAAAGCTTTGATTTTTCTCTCCGTTCTCAAAATTCTGCTTGGGGAGTTAGGAATTTAGAAGATGTGGTGCAAGCAGCGAGCGATCGAGGTTTACAATTGTTAGAAGTAATTCCTATGCCAGCTAATAATCTCTCGGTTTTATTTCAATTGCCTTAACTGATAACTGATAACTGATAACTGATAACTTATTTCCAACCGGCGCGATTCATTACCTGTACTGCTTTGGCTAAATTAGGACCATAATTAGCCACGCTAACGGTATCTTCTTTACCGCGTCCGAGTTTTGCCAGAACAGGGTCTAAAGCAACTCCTCGAACCACGGGATATTCTTGATTACCCTTAGCAAAAAAGTTCTGTGCTTCATTGCTAGAAAGATATTCTAAAAATTTAATGGCCGATTCTCGATTGGGAGCGGTTTTAATTAAACCACCACCACTAATATTAACGTGAGCGCCGCGGCCTGCTTGGTCGGGGAAAATTACGCCTACTTGGTCATAAATTGCCCGTTTAGCGGGGTCTTTTTCTTCGGCATACCCAGCTAAGTAATAGGTGTTAGCTAGGGCTAAATCGGCAATTCCTGCGGCTACAGCTTCGATTTGTGCCTTATCATTGCCCTGGGGTGAACGGGCAAAATTAGCCACTAATCCCCGACACCATTTTTCTGTGGCTGCTTCTCCTTGGATGTCGATTAACCAAGCGGTAAAAGATTGACTATAGATGTTACTAGACGACCGAGTGACGACTTTTCCTTTCCATTTGGGATTGGTTAAATCTGCATAGGAATCGATTTCTCTGGGGTTAACTCTGTCTTTGTTGTACATGATTACCCGCAAGCGTTTACTAAACCCGAACCAGTGACCTTTGGGGTGACGCAAATGAGCGGGAATTCTTTGGGTGAGAATGGGGGAATTGACTGGGGCAAAAATTCCCTGTTGGTCGGCCCGCCATAATCTCCCGGCATCTACTGTCAGGAGTATATCAGCAGGACTATTGCGGCCTTCGCTTTTGATTCGTTCGATTAATGGGTCTGCTTCCCCTTCGACCAGGTTAATTTTTATTCCCGTTTGTCGGGTGAAGTTGTCATACAATCGTCGGTCGGTGTTGTAGTGACGGGAGGAATAGAGGTTTAATTGTTTAGTTTGGGCGGAAACCTCGTTTATTTTCCCTAATTGACCCACTGCTACCGCTAAGGTGGCTGTTCCCGCGCCTAGAAAGACTCTCCGAGTTATTTTATCGTTCATTGCTCGATTCTTGGCAAAGTTGTCTTTTCCTATTGTACAGCTATTGAGAATAATTCTTATCTATATGAGAAATTACTTGTCGGGTTAGGGCGGTAGATGGGGCAAAATCAAGGCAAAATCAGGGTTTTTTGCTTTGATAGGGCTAATAAATCCTCGAATCTATCGCTAGTTAAGTTCAATAAGCCCAAAATGTTACCCTAAGCTCGATCGAGGGTATTGTGGAATGAGAGCAACGAGAGTGAAAGATAATGATCAACAGTGATCACCAACAAGCGATCGAGCTAATGTTAGCATCGGAAGACTATAATCAGTTATTGTTATTTTGTCAGCAAGTGCTGGCGGTTCATCCGGAAGTGACTGATTATTATCCCTATCTGGGATTAGCTTATCTGCTGCTAGAGCAGCAAGCAACAGCGCAAGAAATTTGGTTATTTTGGCTATTACAATCAGAGTCTAGTCAAGATTTAATTATGCTCCTCAAAAAAGAGATAATTAGAAATCTTGATTGCTGGCAGTTTGGCCAAGCTAAATTAATCTATCTTCAGTGGCTAGAATTAGAGGAAATAGAAGGGGATGAAGAGATAGAAAATTATGCCCTGACTGCGATAAACTCCTGTCTTCAAGAGGTGCAAGAGGCAATTAATCGGCGAGAATATACTTTAGCTGAGGACTTTTACTTAAGAATTTTATCTTGGCGTGAACAATTAGCTTACATCTGGCACGATTTAGGATATTTATACTATATAATTAACCGACTAACAGAATCTTTTAACTGTTTGGCACGAGCCATCAACTTAGAGGAAAATCAAGCCTTATATCATTATACCATGGCCATGGTGCTAGAAAAACAATCACGTTCAGATACAGCTTTATCAGCTTATCAAAAAGCGATTGATCTCAAGGCTAATTTTGTCGATGCTTATAATAAACTGGGCAATTTATTTTATCGATTAGGGCAGCTAGAGTCAGCCGAAAAATTCTATCAGCAGGGAATTAATAACCAGGCAGATTTTTATCCTTTTTATATCAATTTAGGCAATGTCTATTTAGTTAAACAAGCTTGGACAGAAGCAAAAAATGCTTATAAAACTGCCCAACAACTGGCAGGAGATAGACGAGAAATTAGTCAAAATCTCTCCCTTTGGGAAATTCTGCAAGCTGACCAAAAAAGAGCAGATCTTTACTCAGGTGATTATTTTTATCAAAGAAAAATCTATCAATTAGCATTAAACTATTATCAAAAATTATTAGCAATTAAAATAGAGGACAGCAATTTTTATTTAAATTGCGCCCATTGCCATCTCATTCTTAAAGAAGAAAAACAAGCTTTAGAAGTGTATAAAAAAGGCATTAACTATCATCCAGAAAATATTGATTTACATTTGCGCCTAATTTGGTTACTACAAAATAATTATCCGATCGAGGTGGCAATTCAAGCAACTAAATCGGCTTTAGAGTATCTTCCCGATCGCCTATCCCTGAAGTTAGAATTAATGCGGTTAATGCCGATAGTTTACACAACTCAAGCAGATATTATGCTATATCGAGCAAACTACGAGAAACGGTTAGATAATATCTTGTCCAATCTTGATTTAACCACTAATAATCAACAACAGGAGGCGTGGAAAAGTATTGGATTAAGAACTAATTTTTATCTTCAATATCAAGCCAAAAATGATTTAGAACTACAAAAAAAATATGGAGAATTGGTTTATAAAATTGCCTCAGCAAACTTTCCTAATTGGGTAAAAAACCGAACCATGCCTACGGGAAAAATTCGCCTTGGCTATATTTCTGCTCACCTGCGTCATCACACAGTAGCGAAACTCTTTCAAGGATGGTTGCAGTGGCGAAATCGAGAACAATTTGAAATTTACTGTTATGGAATAGATATTAATAACACCTGCGATAATTTTACAAGAGAATATCAAGAGCAAAGTGATTATTTTTATCAGTTTGATAATTTAGTTAATATGGAAAAAATTGCTCAAAATATTTTAGATAATCAGTTACATATTCTCGTTTATTTAGATATTGGTATGGATGCTCGTACTACCCAACTAGCAGGATTGCGTTTAGCTCCAGTACAATGTGTAACTTGGGGACATCCAATCACCTCAGGATTACCAACCATTGATTATTTTATCTCCAGTGAATTAATGGAACCCACGCAGGGAGATAATCACTACAGTGAAAAATTAATTCGCTTATCCAATTTAGGTATTGCCTATGCTAAACCCTCGCTTCCTCCCCAGATAAAAACTCGTTTAGAGATGGGATTAGCCGAGGATAAAATCATCTACTTAAACTGTCAGAGTTTATTTAAATATCTGCCAGAAAATGACGATATTTTTCCTAGAATTGCCCAACAAGTTACCAACAGCCAATTTATTTTTATCTGTCATCGTAGCGAATTTGTGACCCATTGCTTTCAGTCGAGATTAAGTCAAGCTTTTAATAGGTATGGACTCAATTGGCAAGATTACGGGGTAATGATGCCACAATTAGAACAAAATGATTATTTTCAGCTTAACTTATTAGCAGACATCTATTTAGATAACTTAAGTTGGTCGGGAGGAAATACCACCCTCGAAGCAATTGCCTGTCAGCTTCCAGTTGTTACCTGTCCGGGGGAATTTATGCGCGGACGACATTCCTATGCTATCTTGAAAAAATTAGGCATAACCGAGACAATTGCTACCGATAAAAATCACTATATTGAAATTGCTATCCGTTTAGGTTTAGATAATCAATGGCGACAAACAATCAAAGATTATACTAAAATGAATATCGATACAGTATTTAACGATCGAACCTCCGTAGAAAGTCTAGAAAGATTTTATCAATCTGTGGTAGGAGAAGGTAAATAAAACTTTAGGGTTACATAGGGTTTGCGGCAAAAAGTTTGTTGGGGTGTGGGGTATGGGGAAGAGAACCACATAAAGTTCATTTTGTCAAGGATTTAAGATACTCTTACCCTGTGTTTAATCCTCTTTCCCAAGAATGATAAGGAGTAGTAAAATAAAAATCTGCTCCTAGTTTCTGACTCAACTCTTGATGTCCACAAAATTCTTTGACCTTGTCACAAGGGTCGGTTTTTCTTTTGTCAGGGGGAATCTCTTGGAAAAGTTTTTCGGTGACAAGGGTTGATGTCCGATGCGGTTTTGTTCTTGGCCAATGCTGCCACGCTCCGGAATCGCGCCACGCTTATTTTTCGCTCCGCTTCGACTCTTTCTTTTTCCTCGTCTGGCCCTATAGGTATTCTTGATGCTCTCGGCTCTTCGGTTTGTGTTATGCAATGGACGGGGGTTATAAGGGATGGAACACTTATATAGAAAGGCATTTAGCGATTTTTGTCAATTATTTTCGATCTAGAGCGAACTAATCAATTAAGTCTTTTACCAGATAAGGATTTAGTCGATTTATGCCCCCCTATCAAACCATACCAAGTAACGAAGAGCCTCGTTGTCCTTCGCTCGAAATAACTAATGATTTCTCCAAACCAGTTTCGGATTGTTTGACAACTCTTGGTAAAAACACTGGAGGATTTTGCCAACCAGTCCGA
>NZ_JACJSV010000121.1 GCF_014698335.1 Microcystis viridis FACHB-1342
GGGTGTGGGGTGTGGGGTGTGGGGTTTTACCCATTTTCAGGTGGTCAATTACCTAATTTTCAGGGAAAAAATCCCTAAATTTTCCCCCCAATCACTCCAATGGTAGGCACTTTTTCAGGGAAAAAAAGTCTAAAAGCCTTATCCAACAAGGTTTTTAGATTTATTCAGCAAACCCTAAATAAAAGATCTGCGATTCCAAGACATACGGAAATTAGGGATATTCTCGCTAATAAAATCTGCAAAGATATCGGAATACCACTAATAAAATAAATCGTTCATCAGTCTTGATGTCAAATATCAGTATCTGGCAAAAACAGATAAAGATTTCGAGCAGATTCGGGGAGATGAGCGGTTTCAATCATTGCTAAGTTAAGTAAATAACAAAAGAGATAACTATCTATGTCGAAAGCAATCCTATCATCACAGTTAGGCGATAATAACTCTTAAGTCCCAACTTTCTATCCTAATCAGGAGACCGATTGCTATGACACTGGCAACCACCCAGCTAAAAATCGAAAATCTCGCTCATTATATCATAAAAATCACCAAAAATACTTAATTTAATAAGACAACTAAATAATTGTTTAATCAGTAATTCTTGAGGAAATCTAAAATCAGAACCCAACCGGCAAAAAAAGTGAGAGAATAAAAACATAGTTCAGAGAGTAGAGGCTGTCAAGACAAGCTTTCCAGTCGTAAAATCCACAATTCCTGCCGGGTGAGGGCCGATAACTAACTTTCAAAAAAGCAGAATTAAATTTAGTAGAAAAAAATCGCAACAATCTGTCAATCCACTGAAAAAAGAGAGAAAACTTATGTTTTGTGAACAATGCGAACAAACCGCTAGTGGTAATGGTTGTCATCAGTGGGGAGCCTGTGGAAAAAGTCCCGAAGTCAACGCCGTTCAAGACTTATTAGTTTATTGTCTGCGGGGATTAGCATCGGTGGTTTTAAAAGCCAAAGAAGCGGCAATATCTACTCGCGAAGCCGATATTTTTACCTGCGAGTCGCTTTTCGCCACCATGACCAATGTGAACTTCGATCAAAGACGTTTTACCGATTATATTCAGCGTTGTTTAGAGATTCGGGAAAATTTAAAAGCACAATTGGGATCGGTGGACTGGTCTGCACTTGCTAACTATCAGCCTAATTTTAATGAGAGCTTAGTCAGTCAAGGTCAAGAAGTATCCTTAGAACTAATTGAAAAAGTACAAGACCTCGATATTTTTTCCCTAAAGTTAACCGCTATCTACGGAGTTAAAGGTCTTGCTTCCTATACTTTCCACGCTCAGGAATTAGGTCAAGAAGATGACTCAGTTTATCAGGTTATCCAAGAGACTTTAGCGGCGATTGACCGGGGAGATTTAAACCTGAATGATTGGGTGGCAATCTGTCTAAAAGTTGGGGACGCAAACCTGCGGGCCATGGAATTATTAGATCAAGGTCATACCGAAACCTACGGTCATCCCATACCGACAAATGTTCCCTTAAATCCGCGTCTAGGTAAAGCCATTTTAGTCTCCGGCCATGATATTAAACAATTAGCGGCTTTACTGGCACAAACTGCCAATACTGGGATAACAGTCTATACCCACGGAGAATTATTACCCGCCCACGGTTATCCAAAACTCAAAGAAAAATATCCCCATCTCTACGGTCATTATGGCACCGCCTGGCAAAATCAAACTAAAGAATTTGCTAAGTTTCCGGGGGCAATAGTTTTAACTACTAATTGTCTCATGCCCCCCCACGAAAACTATGAAAGTAAACTCTTTACCCTCGGACCTGTGGGTTATGCCCATATTAACCGCTTAGAAACAGTGGACGGTGCGATCGATTTTAGTCCCGTGATTGCTAAAGCGCAGTCATTGCCCGGATTTACTGAAATAAGCGAACCTCGGCAGGTAATGGTAGGATTTGCCCACAATACCGTTCTTAGTGTCGCTGATACGGTGGTTAATGCCCTTAAACAGGGTAAAATCCGTCACTTCTTCCTAGTTGGCGGCTGCGATGGCGCAAAACCTGATCGCAATTACTACACCGAATTTGTGGAACAAGTTCCCGAAGATTGCATCGTTTTAACCCTTGCCTGTGGAAAATTCCGCTTTTTTGACAAACAATTAGGTAGCATCGAAGGATTACCCCGGCTAATGGACGTAGGACAATGTAACGATGCCTATAGTGCCATCAAAATCGCCCTAGGATTAGCCAACGCTTTTAACGTTAGCGTCAATGAGATTCCCCTCTCCCTAATTATCTCTTGGTACGAACAAAAAGCGATCGCTGTACTGCTCACCCTGCTACATCTAGGGATGCAAAATATCCGTCTGGGACCAACTTTACCGGCATTTATCTCCCCCAACGTCCTGAAATTCCTCGCCGATACCTATCACCTGCAGCCAATTACTACCCCCGCAAAAGACTTAGCCGCTTGTCTAGGTTAAAACTTTCTGTAAAAATCCCACCCTTGGCCACAAATTGTGGCCTATGGGAAGGAGAGGGATATTATCCTCAAGGAGAATAATTTTTATGTCCGTAATCACTTTAAGCATTGATGGTAAAGATGTAGCGATCGAAGCAGGTTCGCGAGTTCTCGCAGCCGCTAGTCAGGTAGGAATAAAAATTCCTGCCCTCTGTCATCTGGACGGAGTTTCCGAAGTAGCTGCCTGTCGCTTATGTTTGGTAGAAATTGAAGGTATTAATAAATTATTACCTGCCTGTGTAACGGAAGTGGCGGAAGGAATGGTGGTCCATACCGATACCCCAAAACTGAAAGAATATCGCCGCATGACAGTGGAATTATTATTCGCTGAAGGTAATCACGTTTGTGCGGTTTGTGTGGCTAATGGTAACTGTGAATTGCAAGATTTAGCCATCGAAGTGGGTATGGATCATAGTCGTTTTCCCTACCGTTTTCCCAAGCGAGAAGTGGATATTTCTCATCATCTTTTTGGTATCGATCATAATCGTTGTGTTCTCTGTACCCGTTGTGTGCGAGTCTGTGATGAAATTGAAGGGGCGCACGTTTGGGATCTGGCCTATCGCGGCGAAAAAGATAAAATTATTGCGGGAATGGATCAGCCTTGGGGCAGCGTTTCTGCCTGTACTTCCTGCGGCAAATGTGTTGCCGCTTGTCCAACCGGGGCAATATTCCGCAAGGGTTCCGCCGTTTCTGAAAAAGAGGAGGATCGATCGAAGTTGGAATTTTTAGTTAATGCTAGGACTGAACACCAATGGACGCGTTAAACTAATCGATGGAGGGTGATAGTGATCGATGGGCGCATTTAGATATCTACGAGCAGAAATTAACCGCCAAGGTAAGGGAGGACTATGATCAGATTATGGGTAATAATCAAGATATCCTAGGGATTGCTGCCCAATACGAAATCTCGGAAATCGATATCCGACGCGCCAAGGATTACGCTTTTGGATCGGGAGTGTCTCGATATCAATTTTTTCCCGAAGGTTTAATGGTAGCAGCTTGGCGAAGACTCGCTGGCGCTCAAGGGAATAATCTTGATCGGATGTTTCTCAATCATGAAATCTATGAATCTGACTTAGTGATTAATCGAGGTTTTTCGCAGCAACAAGCGCATTTACTGGCACAAAAACAATATCCTTGGTCCGATTCAATTCAGCAAACAAGATAATTATGACCACATCACCCGAATCGCAATTTCTGCAAGCTCTAGAAATGTGTCAGTCTCTCTCCAATTTGACGGCGCAATTTTCTAGTATTCCTTGTCGGATAATTGAAATTTTGTCTGATGTCAGTCAAGAGCCTAGGGTTTTGTATTCGCTCTTAATTAAATATTCTAGAGAGGTGGATTCCGCTTTAGTTGCCCTAGATATTTATGCCAAAAGTGCTGATAATTGGCGAGTAAAAGATCGAGATCAAACCTGTTCTCTTGGTTTTGGAGTAAAAGACCATTGCACGATTTTAAGCTGTTTGCTCAATTTCGGCAAACGTCCTTTTTCTTTTATTTCCTATACGGGAAATTTTGCATCGGAGGCGATTATTTTTGAGCTACTTAAAGACTGGAAAAATCTAGATTTAACCCCTTTCTTTGAGGAAAAAATGCAAGAGTTTATCCTGGAGGCAAAAATAGCTTAAAAGAGAATTTCTTTGTGTTTGATCCTTTTGACGAAATTGTAACTCAGCCAACAATACCAACCAAGGAATTAAAATTATGAGTAAAATTCGCTTCGCTACTGTCTGGTTAGCCGGTTGTTCGGGATGCCATATGTCCTTCCTCGATTTGGACGAATGGCTGTTAGAATTAGCCGAAAAAGTTGACGTGGTGTATAGTCCCGTCGGCTGCGATCTGAAAACCTATCCGGAAAATGTCGATGTCTGTTTAGTGGAAGGAGCGATCGCTAATCAGGATAATTTAGAACTAATTCATCTAGTCCGTCAAAATACCAAAACCGTTGTTTCTTTTGGTGATTGCGCTGTAACTGCTAATGTTCCCGCTATGCGGAATATGTTAGGAACTGCCGATCCCGTGCTAAAAAGGGCTTATTTAGAGTTAGGAGATAACACCCCTCAACTACCAGAAGAACCCGGTATCGTTCCCGAATTATTAGATCAAGTGCTGCCGGTCCATCAAGTCATTCCCATCGATATTTTTATGCCGGGATGCCCCCCCGATGCGGACAGAATTCGCGAGACATTGATTCCGATTTTAAAAGGGGAATTACCGGTGATGGTAGGACGAGAAATGATTAAATTTGGTTAATTGAATCAGTTATCAGTTATCAGTTATCAGTTATCAGTTATAAGATTTGAGTTTTAAGTTTTGAATGAGCAGTATGTATTAAGTGAGCCTCATCAAATGCCAGTTTGCTGCTGTCTTTTCACTGATTATTGATTACTGTTTACTGATTACTGATTGGGTGCATCTCACATTTGTAGAAATACCGACAATCAGCAATTATCAGTGACTCCTAAATTATTACAGATGAGTCAGCGGCTGCGTGTAAGCATCCCACCGAAAAACTAATGCGCGGGGGGTTTGGGGGCGGCGCCACGCCCCCAACGG
>NZ_JACJSV010000122.1 GCF_014698335.1 Microcystis viridis FACHB-1342
TCTGATAAGTTTTGATAATCCATAATTTTGCTAATAAACATAGCAAAATTATAGATGATTTCCTGACCTAAGATCACATTTTATTCTTTTTTCCACTTCAATCTAAGAATTGAGAAAAAAGCAAAACCTTATATTATACCATAAAAAAATTATGCAAGAGGTCTAATATTCTCCATTCCAGAGAGTCTGATGATAAATAGCGCGAGATTGCTGTAACCAACTGGCAAAAATTGCCGTATCTTCTCCAAGAATTGCCCCAATTTTAAGCGTCGCTTCTAGTGCCGCTATCCACAAACCACCACAATAGGCACTAATTCCCTGTAAACGCCAATCATCAAAGGTTTGGTCTGGTGCGCCGGAATTTTCGGGGATGCCATCGTTATCAAGGTCAAAGGTTTTTAAATATTGCAAAGTCAGGACAATTGACGGCCAACATTCCCGCAGAAAATCCTCATCTTTAGCCCCCGTTAATAAATAATCCCGATATACTAATAAAACAAAATCACTGCCTAAATCTTTCCAGAGATTACAATCTTGATAACTGGTGTAATTGCTCTTTTGCCAAGGGTGTTCATTGGGGGCGCCTAAATCGTGGGGAGTGGCATTTTTGGCCTTACGAATGGCACTAGCTTGGTTATATCCAATAATCCGAGGAGTGTCGTCACTGCTGGGAATTGCCCTCGCAAAAGCTTCCATGACGGCCTTTTCTAAGCGCGGCCATAACATCAATAACCCAAAGGAACCATAGAGACGCACATCAAGACTTTCATACCAACGATAATCAATACATTCTAAGACCCCAAATTGACCGATGGCATCCTGTTCCGTGGCGGCCGTCCAGAGAGTACCGCCGTCCGTAAGCAGGTATAATTCGTTAAATAAAGCCATTTTAAACCAATCGGCCAGATCGCTGCGTTCTAGGATCGGTTTTTGCCAGTTAATAATATTTTCTCGCCATGTATCGCCGTGTTTTAAAGCCGTGCGTACCATCGCCCAAGCATTTTGACCATTGCGACCGAAAAAGTCCGTATAACGACGATAATAGTTAATTCCTTGGGCAAATTCGGTGACGGGTAAATCCCAAGCTAAAATAAAGGGAATTTTGCGAGTTTTCCCCGGACGAATGGTAAAACGAATCGCCATGGCCGTGGCCGTTTGTTCCCCTTTTTGGGCAGGGGTTTCGTCCTCAATATCCGGTAAAGAGCCATTCATGGCGAAATAATCCCAAACTTCGCCCCCATCGCCAGCAGGGTTCCATTTACCCAGATAGAATACCTCTAGACTCGGATTAGTGATACTGGCAATCGCCATCTGTCCATCCCCTTCCCCGGGGTTTTCGTAATCCCGACGCATTAGACAGCCAACGCGGAAATTATCGACAATCCATTGATTATAATTACCCTCACTTTCCCCCCATTTTGATTGATATTCATAAACGGGACTACCATCATCTCTCACTTTAACCACTGGGGATTTAATCGCGTTAGTAAACCAACCGATTGTATTTTGCCAAGTCAGCATAATACTAATAGTAATTGGTTTATCGGTGGGATTATGGGCCGTCCATTCAAATAGGGCAATAGGATAACTACTTTCTTGATAATTATGCGCCCAAACTGGTGAGAATTGTTCGCAAATTAATTGAGTCTGAAAAACATCTTTATACTCGTACCAACTGCGGGGATAAAGGGCCGAATAGTTTCCCTTTTCGGCTGGATACCACGACCAGCGCGATAAAGTTCCATCCGTCGGGCTTTCCGTCGCCATAGCGTAGGCTTGGGCGTTTCCGTCTTCTGTTTGTTCAAAAATGCTAAATTGACAGGCTGCAAGGCTATTAAAACTGTGTTCACCGCCGTCCAGATGCCAGAGGTTAAAGTCACCTTTGGGGGAACGTCCGATGCAACCGGCCCCAAATCCCCCCAGAGGCATCCCATGCCAAGGACCATCATCTAAATTGCTGGCGTAGCGGACGCTGTAGGGTTTTTCCCAACCTTTGCCTAGAGGACGTTTCCAAGCAGCGGCGGGAATTTCTGGAAGGGAGACGAGATTAAGCATAGATGTTTTTAAGTGGGGTGTGGGGTGTGGGGTGTGTGTGGGGTGTAGGGTGTGGGAAGTGGGGTGTGGGAAGTGGGGTGTGGGAAGTGGGGAAGTGGGGAAGTGGGGAAGTGGGGTGTGGGAAACTCCTGACTCGGAGAATACTGACTCCACCAAGAAACTTTTTTAGTAAACCCTAATTATTCGCTAAAGAGATAATTACTGCGATCGCCAACTGGCCAATCTTGATTTTCTCCCCCGATAATTAAACGTTTAATATCGACAAAATCCTTACTTAATTGGGTCAAGGCATTGATTAAAATATCCAAAGCAATAAGATCGCTAGTACCGAGATCAAACCAGCAACGTCCCCAAGTACCTAAGTATTCAAAATCGGTCATATTGTGCATCGGTGACATAAAGGCATTTTCGGCTATATCTGGATCGTATTCCATATAACTAATATCGACTCCCACCTCCTGTACCTGTAGGTTTTCGGCATTGAAAGCTCCTAATTTACCCAAATAAAACCAAGAAGCAAAAACTTCTTCTACATACTGCTGTTCCATATTCGAGGGAACTGTCGAAAATTCCAGCCAAAACCAGACATCAAAAGGATTAAATTCGCGAAATTGCACTTCCATTTTTTTTATAGGAGACAGGAGTAGTCACTGATAACTGATAACTGATTACTGATAACTGATTACTGATAACTGATAACTGATAACTGATTACTGATAACTGATTACTGATTACTATGCTGTAATTTCCAGAGAAAACTAGCGAGGAGATTGGTGAT
This sequence comes from Microcystis viridis FACHB-1342, assembly GCF_014698335.1. Taxonomy (GTDB): domain Bacteria; phylum Cyanobacteriota; class Cyanobacteriia; order Cyanobacteriales; family Microcystaceae; genus Microcystis; species Microcystis ichthyoblabe_A. Next base: position 2,834 of record NZ_JACJSV010000122.1, read on the forward strand.
AATATGAGCGAGGATCGGGATTAATAAATTACCGGTGATGATGACGGTATAACCGAGGGCAAAACCGACAACAGTTGCCCAGATAACATAGGGCCATTGTTGGGAACCGCTAAAATGGAGGATACCAAAAATTAGACTAGAAACGGTTAAACCAAAGATATTTAAGCCCAAAGCCGGCAAAATCACCCCGCGAAATAATAATTCTTCACTTAACCCCGGCAGTAATCCAATCCAAATTAAATCGGGCCAAGCTAAAGGTTTAATGACTAATTCTAAGTAAGAGTTAGCACTATGGCGATAACTAGACCAAAAACGATATAGAAGCCCACTAATTCCACTAATTGCCCCCGCTAAGGCTAATCCGAACAGGAAATCCGGGAGAGTCCAGCGAATTGCGGGAATAGCGATCGCACCGAAATATTGCCAGACTTTGGCGACTACCAGCAAGATAATCGCCGTTACCGCCATAATGGTGAGGACTTGTGTGCGTGTCAGGGGATCAAATTCGGAATTAGGGGAATTAGTCACGGATTCTCGGATAAACAGCGTAAAGAGTGTAAATTAGGGCGAAGAGATGCTAGGCTAACCCCTGCCCGTTGACAAACGATCGCACCGATCGCCTCTGTATATGAGTGTACCCTAATTGCTTTCACCCCTAGGGGTTCCGGGGCCACCTTCATTCTTGTACTATTTTCCTCGACAGCAATCAGTACACTTTTTTCTTGACAAAAACTAAAAACTGTGCTGGAGCCGCAGGCACTGGCGGGAACGATCAGCGCGTCCACCTCCCGGCTCCAAATAGCATCGGGACTGGGCTGCTTGACCAATTGGGGGGCGCGACTCAAACCCACCAAAACGCAGGGTAAAAAAGTATAACCGATTTCTTCGGCCGCGGCCTTGGGGGAAAGTTGCGGATCGAGGGGCAGCGGACTTAAAGCGGGGGCGTGGGCCGCCGGTATTTGGAATTGTCGCACCACCAGATGGGAAATTACCGCTTCGGCCCCGGCAAGGGGATCCACCCCCTGACCATGGCGATAATTAGCCAGGGCAATGCTATCGGGATCGTCAGGAAAACGGGCAACAATGGCGATCGCTTCCGCCCGGCCTTGGTTAATCAGTTTTTCTGCCCCCCGCAGCAAGCTGTCGGGATTGCCAATTGTTCCCCAACTGGCCCCGGAGGCTGCCTCTCGCAACTGCACATTTAAGGGGGCATCGGTGACAAGGTAATCGGTCAGATCTAAGCCTAGGGTGGCCCGGACAGCATCGGCAGCCTGAAGGTGTCTTTGCAAGAGGTCAAATTCAATGGCGCGATCGAATAGTAACCCGATGCGATTTTGATGGACGGGACTTAATCCCCAATCCCCCCGGGCAAAACGATCTAAAGCGTAACCCTCTACATAGTAGGTGTTGTCCAAAGGCCAGTACAGTTGTGCGCCGTTGAGGACATTAGGATGGGTAATTAGGCGATCACAAACTTGGGCGATCGCTCTGGCCACGGGAATGCCATCCCCAGCATAACCGCCAATCGCTGCCCCGATGCCGGTGGGAATAATTAGTACGGCGGTATAGGGACGGGAATTCACGAGGCAGTGGTGACAATCGCTTCGACTTTGACTTGATTATTCTCGGTATCCACTTCTGTGATTGCCCAGCGCAAGGGTTCACCGCGTTTGGCTAATTCTTTTTCGATTTCTTGCTGCAGTTGTTGCGGGGTTTCCTGTAGGTCGATTTCGGCACTAATAAAGTGAGTGGTCATGGGAATGGTCTAGAATAGTTATCCCCTCAGTTTATCAAGATTTTGCCCTCTTGCGCTGGTTTATCGGCTCTCTGGGTCAGGAACCACAAAGACACGAAGAACACAAAGATCGATCGCTACTACATCGTTAAACTGATCACACAAAGTCGATAAGAGCCATTCTCGTACTATAGAACTCTTGCAAATTAATTATATGTTATAATAATGGGCTAACTAATTTTCCCCAAAAAAATAGTTAATCAGTACATTCGTCCTGAATGAAAACTTGAAGTTTAACTTTTAACTCAAAACTCTTTAGAGCTGCTTTAATTTGGTTATCAAAACCTCTTTATT
>NZ_JACJSV010000123.1 GCF_014698335.1 Microcystis viridis FACHB-1342
GTATTCATGATTCTACCGTTTAATTGTTTCTCTTTATTTTGCCTTAGCTAACGTTTTTAGTCTCTAAGCATTTATACTTATTGCAAAATTGGGATGCTCCCGGGGTTATAAGGGATGGACTCCTTATGTAGAAAGGCATTTGGCGATTTTTGTCAATTGTTTTTTATCTAGAGCGAACTCATCAATTAAGTCTCTTGCCAGAGAAGGATTTAGTCAATTTATGCCCCCCTATCGAACCATAACAAGTAACGAAGAGCCATAAATTTCCCAGTGAAGATAGGCAAGAGGCAAAAGCTTCATCGAAATGTGTAATTAATTTTGCTTGGGTACTTAGCTGATTTTATTGGCTGTTCACTCAAAACGGTCGCCTATTGGTGTGTTCACGGCGATCCTAACAATTTAGAAAGTCTAGAAGATGGGAGAAAAAATGGAAATCATAAAAAAGCCACAGAGGAATATATTAATTTACTATTGAAAATAGTTGATGAAGACCCGAAGGAATTTGGATATGAATTCGGGAGATGGACAGCGGCAAGATTAGCAGAGCATCTAGAAAAGGAAACAGGAATTAAACTGAGTGGCTCGCAAGTGAGAAGAATATTGAGAAGAAAAAAGTATGTGTATATCTGGGCGAAATATAGTCTAGAAGATAAGCAAGACAAGAAATTAAGAAAAGCATTTAAAGAAAAATTAGATGAATATTTAAGGTTGGCTAAAGAAAAGCCAGAGTCAATCCAGGTATGGTTTTGAGACGGGGCTTTCAAGGTGGCGACGCAGGTTCGCCACACAGCTCCTCATGAGTGTGGATTTAGTTTGAGAGTAATAAGAAGGAGAGCTTGGACAAAAAAAGGAAAGCGAAAAAAAGTGAATGGACAAAGAAAAAGAGGAAGGGTGAATGTGATGGGAGCCTTAAGATATAATGACAAAAAACGAGTCTGTTTTATGATCAAAAAAGGAAATTCAGAAACTTTCCATGAACAATTAAAGAAACTTCATGAAGAGATTCGTCAAGAATGGATAAACTTGGGAAATCTGCCCGAAGATTTTCGAGAAAAGTGACCTAAGATTATCATTATATTAGACAATGCTAGTTATCACAAAAAGAAAGATGTTATTGAGCAGGTGGAAAAAGAGTTGCCCAATATTAGGCTAGAGTTTTTACCAGCTTATAGTCCAGATTACCACCTAATAGAATTAGTGTGGCATTCCGCTAAAGAATACATAGCTAATCGAGAATTTGAAAATAAAGAAGAACTGGAAAAAGTAGTCAATCAGCTTTTAAATGAAGGGGGATTGATTATTAAATGGAGTAGAAAACTTAAAAATAAGGGTAATGCTGTCAATGTAACTTAAATGCGTAAAAGCTTAGCCGATCAATTGATGCCCCGGAGTGATAAAGTTTTCTATTACTGATAATCTCGAAATTATCGTTCAACCAGATTAAAGATGCTTCTGTGACTAGACCTTCTTCAAGAGTGACTAGGGAAAAATTGCGAGATTTACCCTTATCGGAGTGGAGAATGCGAGGGACACTGGCAGCATTCAGATAAACAGTTCCCATCTCGGAAGTGACCACGGGATTGCGTAAACGGGAAGTAGTATGACGGAGACGGTGGTGCATATGACCGAAACTGACGAGAGGAACCTGTTTTCCTAATAGCTGTGCTTGTGCGATGGCCGCTGCTAAATCCGGATCCCCGTGGTCCCCTCCCAAGGGTTGCCAATCCCGACCACAGATAGCTTCCGCTTCCTTTCCCAGTCCGGCTGGACCATTGTGACCTAAAAAAATCAGGTTATTATAGGCAGTATCTTGAATATTAGCGATAATTTTGGCAGTAGATTCGGCAAAACTGCTGATATTATAGCGTTCTTGAAAAAATTCCCCATTTTTCCACTCGGAACCCCCCCAAGTAAAGGGACGACCCCCAACAATCGAAAGCTCTAAACTGGGTAGGTCTAGTTTTGAGTAACCCACATGAGCAACCCCTAATAATTCTAACTGGGCGGTGACACGATCTTCCTTGTTGCGATCGTAGGGACATTGTTTTCGTCCCCAAGGGGTGGCGCTATACCACGCGTCATGATTACCGAGAATAACGGCTTTTGGTAAGGACAAACTAGCAATCCGACTGACAACTTCTAGGGATTCATTGCCAAAATCCCCCACAAATAGGGCTAAATCCACTTGTAAAGCTTCTAGAGCTAAATTATCTTCTATTTCCCATTGGTCGTGAATGTCACCGATGACGGCGATTTTATAGGTGCGAGGGAAAGAACTTACCATTACCAGTTATCAACTATCATGTACCAGTAATGATCATAACTAGGATTGGCCGAATAAATAGGGTCTGCTGAAAAAGTTTGTTGGTGGGGGCAGGGTGTGGGGTGTGGGGTGTGGGGTGTAGGGTTTTACCGATTTTGAGGTAGTCAGTTACCTAATTTTCAGGGAAAAAGTACCTGAATTTTACCCCCAATCCCTCCAATGGTCGGCACTTTTTGAGGTCAAAAAAGTCTAAAAGCCTTATCCAACAAGGTTTTTAGATTTATTCAGCAAGCCCTAAATAGACCTCTTGCAAAAATCAAAAATCTTCCTTTAGGTGAGGAGTAAGGAGCCAGTAGTCAGTCGTCAGGAGAATTAAGAATGAGCATTAATCAATTAAATGCTCTATTTGGTGATTTTATGCAACTTTATGCTTATTTTTCTCATTTTTGCCCTCTCAAAAATTAATGATGCAAGAACTCAGGTAAAGATGTAAAGATTTAAAACAAAGTTACCCACAGTCATCGGTTTGTTTGTAAATTTAGATACAGAATTATCAGGGTGATCTGTGTATGTCTTTACTACAATACCGCACTACTGCCGTTGTTACTTGTCCCCAAGCAAACACATGGGTACAACTCAGAATGCTCCCCTCTCCATACAGCTTTGATGAAGCGCTACTACTCTGTGAACAGGATCAGGGCCGTTGGGTGGCATGGATTCCCGATTTTGGCGAAATTATCTTGATCGAAGGGCAATTTGAGTCATAAACTAACTCTTGCTCACAATTAAAGCAGATAAACAGCGATCGATCACTTGTTTTAATACTAGAGCCGTCCAATCAATATCGGCTGCGCTGGTGTCCCTTCCCAGGGTTAAACGAATTCCCGCTAATGCTTCTCGATCGCTGTAGCCCATAGCTTTTAAAATTGGACTAGGGGAAAGTTTGCCACTATGACAGGCGGACCCAGAACTAATGCCGATTCCTGCTAAATTAAGCTGACGAACTAGCTGTTTTCCCGTGATCTGACTGTCATCGTCGGGACGGACAATAAAGCTGACGTGGTGGGGTAAACGATAGAATCGGTCCCCCGTGGGCAGCAGATAAGGATAATCGGCTAAGAGGTCAAATAATCGATCTCGCAGGGCGATTAAACGCATTTTTTCGCTAATTAAGTCTTTTTGGGCTAATTCAGCCGCTAAACCGAAAGCTGCGATCACCGGTACGGCTGGGGTTCCCGATCGCAGACCTTTTTCCTGGCCACCGCCCCGCAGTAATGGTAAAATATCGACACCGGCTCTGATGTATAAAGCTCCCGATCCTTGCATTCCATAAATTTTATGGCTGGAAAGAGATAATAAATCTACGGGCAGTTTCCGCACATCAATCGCGCATCTTGCCGCCACCTGCACCGCATCGGTGTGAAAAAGCACTCCCCTTTCTCTGGCAATGCTGCCCAATTCTTCAATCGGTTGTAGGGTTCCCACCTCACTTTGTCCGTAAATAATGGAAATTAAGACCGTATCGCTTTGAATTGCGGCTTTTAGGTCTAAAGGATTCACCCTACCTTGACGATTGACGGGAAGACGAGTAATTTGCCAACCTTGCTGCTCTAATTGTTTACAGGGTTCAGCGATCGCCGAATGTTCCACACTAGAAATAATTATATGACGGGGGCGGTTATACTGTTGAGCAACCCCGATAATCGCTAAATTATCGGCTTCCGTGCCGCCAGAAGTGAAGATAATCTGGTCTGGATTGGCATTAATTAACCCTGCTACCTGTTCTCTAGCCATTTCGATGACTGTCGCCGTATCCTGTCCCCAAGTGTGTAAACTGGAGGGATTGCCCCAATGATGCCGCAGAATAGTGGCAACCCGCTCGATCACTTGGGGATGAGTGGGGGTAGTGGCACTATAGTCAAGATAAATTTGCATTATTTTACAATCTGAGAAATGAGAGTCAAGACAGGCAGCTATTCTCAGTTTAGCCGTTTAAGAGATTAGAAAACGGGTTTCTTAAAGAAACCCGTTTTCTAAGAAACCCGCTTTCTTTAAGAATTGAGTTTTCGGCAGATTTCACGAGCTAAGAAAGGCAATCGATCACAAACTTCCGGATCGCTTTCGAACGCAGATTTTTTTTTAGTTAAAAGCATCACATTTCTGAGAGATATATCAGGAAGTCTTCTACTTTCTTCGGAGTAGTATTCTGCCAGATCTTCAGAGGTAAAGCTGAAGCCTCTCTCAGAAGCCAGTATAACAGTAAGATCCATTAAACTTTGGACATCTGTTGTTAGTTCTAGACTACCTTGAATTTCTAGATCACTCTTAGCAATTTCATTAAACTGTCTGACGGCTTCGATAGACATAAGTTCTCCTGTGATGTGTTAAGATTGAGACCAAGAACAGCCGATGCAAGTCTGAATTGCATCACTATCTGATCTAGCTTGATAGAATACCTCATTGGGGGTCTGATAGTCAAGACATTTTCGAGGACGATTGTTAATTAAGTTTACGGCTCTTTCCACCTCCTCTGGCTTAACGATTTTAAAATTCGTTTCCTTGGGGAAAAATTGTCTTAACAGTCCATTGGTATGCTCGTTTAATCCCCTCTCCCACGAATGATAAGGAGTAGCAAAATAAAAATCTGCTCCTAGTTTC
>NZ_JACJSV010000124.1 GCF_014698335.1 Microcystis viridis FACHB-1342
CAATTCTCCAAAGTCTGACTACAGAAGTTTAATCCCCCTAAATCCCCCTTAAAAAGGGTGACTTAAATTCGATGTGTAGTTTTCATTTAGAGAAATGGTATAATATAGCTTTTTCAGGGGTTTTGCCGGAAGCAGAGATACCGGGTATCTCTTTTTCTAAATTGATAACCCAGATTTTATCTACTTCTGTAGATATATTTTTGTCATTTTTAGACGATAACTGTAAGTGATTAATAACTACTTTCTTTAAATCGCTCTTATTTGTTTCTTGAATTTCAATATACTCATCCTGACTAAGGCAGATTTCTTCAATAAAACCCGATTTTTCTAAAGCTTGGTGAAACTCTTGTCTAAGGGAAAATATTTCTTTTTTTGAGTTAGACTTACTCATTCTCTGCTAAATAGATATGATTGGTTAAAATTTCTCCAGATTTCTGCACAGAGTTGATAACTTCTGTAAAATTACGAAAATAAACACCATATTGACTGGTTCCATAATCAATAATTTTATCACCTGTGAAAAAGTAAACCCCTAAGTCTTCTTTAGCAATTGAAATTTCTGGATTTAAATTTTTTAATTGATTATCTTCAATAATTTTTGTGACATCAACATCATAACTTTTTAAGGTATGAAGATAAACATAATTGTTGAGAATATCGGTTAAAATCGGGCTATGGGTGGTGATCAAAACCCGATTATTATGCTCGGTGACAAATTGAACTAAAATATCCATTAAGCGAATTTGATTTTCGGGATGCAAATTAACCTCTGGTTCATCTATCATCAAAAAATTGTTTTTTTCCTTGGCCCAATATTTGAGATAAAGATACAAGATAGTCAACTGATTGACTGAAGATGAAGCTAGATACATAGGTAAATCTTTGCTTTCATCGAATTTAAAAGAAAATTGAATAGGTGCGATCGATTCTAGACTAGAAATGGTGATTTCTCCTCCCATTAATCTGCTCATCTTTTCGATCAGAGAATTATAAACTGAATTAATTTCTTTCTTGGTATTGAGAGAATAAAGCGACTCAATCACTTTATTCATTGGTTCTGTATAAGACCTTTTGGGTAATTGTTCCCGAAGACGTTTTAATTTATCTTCATTACTGTCACCATCATCATCAATATTTTCTATTAATTCTTGCAATCGACGATTATACTCACTTCTTTTATTTCTCTCTATCTCATAAATGTACTGGTAGAAAACAGGAAAAAAGCTACGACTAGCGGGGATAAAAAAAGTATCTTGTATCGGAGACAAAAGCACTCTTATTATTGACGGAATAATTACTGATTCCTTGTATGGTTTAGCTCTCTCAAAAAAGTCTCTGGGTATTTGATCAAATACTTTCTCAGGGATATTATTCTCTTTTATATTTATTGTTAGGCTACCTTTGCCCTTGCTAATCTGTAAATACTCCAGATCATTATTTCCTGCAACACGAACCAAAAAAGTTGTTTTAAATGTCGTCTCTTTAAATTCTTTAATATCCGCTTGAAAAATTAATTTATTGGAACCAATAATCGTTTCTTTAATACTGGCATCAAGATTATAAGTATTAACAACTTCTTTTTCAATAAACTGGCTAAATTTATTGAGAATTTCATCGATTAATTCTTGATTGATCCTAATTTTTTTAATAGGTTTTTCCGAGTCAATTAATAAAGAATCAATTTGGGTATTTTCGGAAAACTTTCTAATATTGTCATTATTAAAAATTGTCCATAAAAGCTGAGAAACTAGGGTTTTGCCACTATTGTTGTAGCCAATAAAAGTATAAAACTTCTTGGTTAAATCTATAGCTTGATTATTATTTCTAATTGATCCCAAATTCTTGATCAGTAGTTCCATATTATTTTTACCAATCACACCGAGAGGATAACTAATTTTTAAAGGTGGACAAAATGCCCACCCTTAAAACTATTGTAAACTGCTAGTTAACTGACTTTTGGCCTTAGCTAAAGCTTCGCTTAACTTACTAGCATCCCGTCCCCCAGCTTGAGCTAAATTGGGACGGCCACCACCACCACCGGCGCAGATTTTAGCGATCGCACCGATAAATTTACCCGCTTGTAAACCCTTATCTTTAATCACCCGGGGACTAAAAGCGGCCACTAAACTCACTTTATCAGCTGCCGGAGTCGAGGCCAAAATTACCGCCCCTTCCCCTAATTTTTGCTGTAGTCTTTCGGCTGCAGCCATCAAAGCATTAGCATCAATATCACCCAAAGAAGCGACTAATAGCTTAAATTCGCCGATAGATTCAGCTTGAGATAGCAAAGCATCTGATTTATTTAGTGCCAACTCCTGTTTAACCGCTTCTAACTGCTTTTGTGTCCCCTTTAACTCTGATTGTAGGGCCGTAATGCGATCGGGAATTTCCAGAGGTTTGACCTTAAAGCGATCGCACAAATCCCGTACCACCTGATCCCGTTCATTCAAATAGGCTAACACGGCAGGGCCGGCCACCGCTTCGATGCGACGAATTCCTGCGGCGATTCCCGTCTCGGAGATGATTTTAAATAAACCGATCTCGGCGGTATTTTTAACGTGAGTTCCCCCGCATAATTCCATAGAAACGCTAGGAATATCGATAACTCGCACTTCTGAGCCGTATTTCTCGCCAAACATAGCAATAGCTCCCTTTTGCTTCGCTTCTTCCAATCCCATCACCGCTATCTGGGTGTCATGCGCTTCGGCAATCCAAGTGTTAATCTGTTCTTCCACCTGTTGCAATTCAGAGTTAGTCAGGGGACGAGGACAGTTAAAATCAAAACGGAGGCGCTCAAAACTGACGAGGGAACCCGCTTGGGAAATCCCCCCATCGACAAGCTTTTTCAGGGCCGATTGTAGCAGATGGGTGGCGGTATGATTAGCTTGAGCGCGACGACGACAGGAGCGATCAATCTGAGCATTAATTGTATCGCCGGTGGTGACAATTCCCCGCTCAATCCGACCAAAATGGATAAAAATCCCCGATTCTTTCTGCACATCCTCAACGCGGATAAGCAGATTATCGCCAGTTAAATAACCCTTGTCACCGATTTGTCCACCCGATTCGGCATAAAAAGGGGTTTTATCGAGAACTATCTGCACCTCAGTGCCTGCTGCGGCCGATTCCACCGTTTTACCAGCGACTAAAACCGCCGTTACTGTTGCGGTTGCTTGCAAATCCGTATAACCGAGAAATTCCGTCGGGTGAATATGTTCTGCCAGCTTATCTAAACTACCCTGTACCGTCAAATCTATGGTTTCGTGGGCGGCTTTTGATCTTTGCTGCTGTTTTTTCATTTCCTGCTCGAAACCCGCCGTATCGACGCTTAAACCCTGCTCCTCGGCGATTTCTTGAGTCAGTTCCAGGGGGAAGCCATAGGTATCATAAAGGGTAAAAGCATCGACTCCCGAAATCTGGCTTTTTTCTTTTTCTAGAATCGATTCGAGCAGTTTCTCGCCTCTTTCTAGGGTTTCTAAAAATCTCGCTTCCTCTCGCTCTAATTCTGCCTTGATCACCGTTTCTCGTTCCCGAACATTGCCATAGACGGACTCGGAAAGAGCGATCGCCACTTCCGCCACTTTGGTGATAAATTGACCTTCAATACCGATTAAACGCCCGTGTCGTACTACTCTCCGAATCAGACGACGCAGGACGTAACCTCTGTCAGTATTCGATGCTGAGATACCATCCGCTATCATGTGTACTACCGAACGCACATGATCGCCGATGACTTTTAGGGAAACTTTCGTTTTTTCGTCCGCTTTCTGGTAGTCTATGGCTGCTAACCGGGCCGCTTCGGCGACAATCGGGAAAATTAGGTCAGTTTCGTAGTTATTGGCGACTTTTTGCAGGATTTGCGCCATCCGTTCCAAACCCATCCCCGTATCGATGTTTTTATTCGCTAGGGGTGTCAGATTGCCATCCGCGTCGCGGTTATACTGCATGAAGACGAGGTTATAAAACTCGATAAAACGGCTATCATCCTCTAAATCGATGGTTTTATCCCCTAATTCCGGGTGAAAATCGTAGTAAATTTCCGAACAGGGACCACAGGGACCCGTGGGACCCGATACCCAAAAGTTATCCGCTTCGCCCATTTTTTGGATACGATGGGCAGGAATACCGATTTTATCGCGCCAGATAGCGAAAGCTTCCTCATCCTCTTTAAAGACACTAACGACTAATCTTTCGGGGGGAAGGTTAAAAACTTCTGTGGACAATTCCCAGGCCCAGGCGATCGCTTGTTCTTTAAAATAATCACCAAAGCTAAAATTGCCCAACATCTCAAAAAAAGTATGATGTCTAGCAGTCCGGCCGACATTTTCGATATCGTTGGTGCGAATACATTTTTGAGAAGTGGTAGCGCGGGGAAATTCTGGGGTCTTTTGCCCTAAGAAAATCGGTTTAAAAGGGAGCATTCCCGCAATAGTCAGCAAAACGGTGGGGTCTTCTGGTACTAGAGAGGCACTAGGGAGAATTTTATGGTTTCTGGCCGCAAAAAAGTCTAAAAATCGCTGGCGAATCTCGCTTCCGCTTAGGTGGTTACTCATAGAAGATGTCAGTTAGTCAGAAAATGCCTATTTTATCCATTGTGGCATTTTTGCGTTTTAACTCTCCACCTTTACTCTCGCGCCGCTTGTCGGACCTGCTCTAAGTCTAAATCCAAAGCTTGAGCGATTTGTTCCACACTTAAACCCAAGGCCAGCAAACGGGGAATAGATTCCAGTTTTCCTTCTAGTTTTCCTTCTAGTTTTCCTTCTAGTTTTCCTTCCTGTCGTCCTTCCCGTTTAGTTGCTTCCTTCCATTCCTGATAGGTTTGAGATAAAGTCATAAACACCTCTCTATCCTCAGTTTCTAGGATGTTATTTATTTCCATA
>NZ_JACJSV010000125.1 GCF_014698335.1 Microcystis viridis FACHB-1342
TCATTTTGGGTCTGATTTGTTTTTGTTAATGATCAGACAGTACCTGATGAGCCTTTCTTTGTCAACTCTTGAGGTTGATGCGTTTCATTTTTGAATTGGCGCATTGATTGAAACTGTGATACCAAATCCTGTTATAATAAAACGAGATATAGGGTGCGTCCCATGCAGCCTTTACCTTTTTGAAAACACTTTCAATGATGTAGCTATGGACTGGGAAACTCGAATTACACTAAATCCCGATATTTTGGTGGGAAAACCTATCATTAAAGGAACAAGGATTGCGGTTGAATTTATCATCGATCTTCTCGCCCAAGGTTGGAGTGTTGATGAAATTCTGCGAAACTACCCAGGTATTACAGTAGAAGATATTCAAGCTTGTCTTGGCTATGCTAGTGTAATGCTCAAATCTGAGAAAGTCTATGCTATTCCTGCTTAACTGATGCGTTTTCTAGCGAACGAAAATTTCCCCCTTGACGCGGTTGAAGCCCTAGGACAAAATGGCCATGATGTCCTGTGGATTAGGGTGGAATCCCCCGGAATCTCAGACCGGGAAGTTTTAAGTCGCGCCCAAGCAGAAAATCGTATTCTCTTGACATTTGATCAAGATTTTGGAGAACTCGCCTTTCGTTCAAGGTTGCCGGCCAGTGTTGGTATTATTTTGTTTAGAATAAGAGTACCTTCTGCATCTGTAGTCGCTGAGAAAGTTGCCAAGGTTATCTCATTACGGGATGACTGGTATGGACACTTTACAGTTATTGAAGAAGACAAAATTAGAATGAGAGACTTAACGGTGAGATCGCCGATCTTGTAGGGTACGTTCCCTCATGTGACTCCTACTGCTCCACTGATCGATTTTGGGGGAACGCACCATGCACATTGATTGCAGCTGTATTCCTTGATGGGAGAGGTAGATTTAGGAAGATGCTATGATCCAAATTAGATAGCAACACCAGATGTTTAATATGTCCCTTATCGAACTCCTGCCAACTGTCAGTCAACTAACGCATCAAGACAAGCTCAGGCTTATTCACTATCTTTTGCTTGCAGTAGCCAAAGAGGAAGGATGTAGCCTAGACACTGCAAGTAATGGGCATAATGAAAATATGCTGATCAAGCAACTAGCGGTTACTAACGCGGTTGTCTGGTCGCCTCAAGCAGATCATCAAGCTGTTCACGCTTTGTCTGAGCTTTTGGTGTCGGCAAAGGGAGTATCAAATGCTTGACGGTCATCGCTTTTCTTTTACAGAACGGACTGACAGTTCTGGTCGGTCTAGCATTGCCATACTTGTCGCTAACCTTAACTGATGGACAACAGTCAATAGAGGTTATGGCTTTATTGGATACGGGTGCTAGTGTTAATGTCTTACCCTACGAAATCGGATTACAGTTAGGGGCGGTCTGGGAAAATCAAACTGTTCAAATTCCCTTAAGTGGAAACCTTGTCCATAGTGAGTCACGAGGGCTGGTTGTGACTGGGACAGTTGCACATTTTGCTCCTGTTTTACTTGCCTTTGCGTGGACTCAATCAACAGATGTACCAGTAATTTTAGGTCACATGAACTTTTTTGCAGAATTTAATGTGTGCTTTTATCGAAACGAATTAGCTTTTGAGATTTGTCCGATCCAGAAATAAACTGTTGCCAACCAATCCGCTGAACTTGTCATTTGCCGAACTGTTTTTACTTCGTAGCCAGTGCGATGCCGAAGGCACTGCGTAGCAGTACGCCATCGCTGTAGGGTGCGTTCCTTAATGTGACTCCTACTGCTCCAGCGATCGATTTTTGGGGAACGCACCATGCACATTGATTGCAGCTGTGGGTTTAAATGCGATGCCGCTCCTCCCGCTCAAACCCCGGAACCCTCTGCCCTCGTCGGTCTGGGGGCTGTCGTCGGTCTGGGGGCTGGCTTCAAGCGCCGCCACACCCAAGCAGACAAAAACTAAGCGTTAGTTGAAGGGATTACAACAGGAGAGCCGCAATGGTCTCTTTTTTTGCTATTTAAAAGAGGATTATTTGATATTTGCTTCTTTTTAATGGAGATTGGAGAAATCATCAACCTTCCTCAAGGCACTAGACACAAGCGAGCTATCATAAAACCATCGCTGATTTGACAATCGCCAACCCCTAAAAATTATGAGCGTAGTTATTCCTAATGACATACTGACCGCATCAGGACTCTCCGAAGACGAGCTAAAACTAGAAATCGCCATCATGCTCTTTAAACAAGACAAAATCAGCATTGGCAAAGCCCGTCATCTTGCAGGCATGAACCTCCTCCAATTTCAACACGAACTTAATCTAAGAGAGATTTGTGTCCATTATGACCTTGAAGAATTAGAAGAAGATATCCAAACCTTACAAAAACTGGGCAGACTATGATCGTCGTGAGTGACACCTCACCCATTACCAACCTAGCCACCGTTAACCAGTTAACCCTTTTGCATCAACTCTATGGAACAATTATCATTCCTCAAGCCGTTTATGAGGAAATGGCGAGTTTAGGTTACGCCGTACCCGGCACGATTGAAATCATGACCTTATCTTGGATAGAAACACGGCCTGTCACCCAGCAAAACCAAGTTAATCAACTACTCAATAAATTAGACCGAGGAGAATCAGAAGGGATTATTTTAGCGCTAGAATTAGGCGCAGATATATTAATTTTGGATGAAAGAAAAGGACGCAAAGTTGCATAATCTCTTGGGCTAAATATTACTGGAATATTGGGCGTTTTACTCGAAGCCAAGCAAAAGGAATTGATTATGAATATTAAACCGATTGTTGATCAGCTAATCTTAAAGGCAGAATTCCGAATTAGCGAAACACTCTACAGAAAAGTTTTGACCATTGCGGGAGAATGATTCTATTGCAATATTTCAACCCATTTTACAAAGTGCGATGCCGAAGGCACTGCGTAGCAGTACGCTAATCTTGTAGGGTGCGTTCCCTAATCTGACTCCTACTGCTCCAGCGATCGATTTTTGGGGGAACGCACCATGCACATTGATTGCAGCTGTGGGTTTAAATGCGATACCGAAGGCATTGGGTAACACCCCTAGATGGGGTTGGAGGAGTTGATTTAGGGTACTATACTGGTTTATAGGGTTTTCGAGATTAGTGCTTTTTCTCATAAAGCCTTACTCCTGATCTGGATAGGGGATCTGCTAAACTGAAATTTAGGAGAGTCAAAAGCTTGCCCCAAGGGGAAAGTTAAAAATCATTTAAGCGTTACAGGGTTTGATTCACGAGCATCTAGAAGGCAGGTGAAATTCTGTGTTTATGACTAAGAACTAGCTGCCCAAAGCAAAGACACTTCATACTGATTAAGTGTTGAATCCGCACTCACAAGTGTCATATCTTCTACCTGAGCTTGTGCAATCAGCATTCGGTCAAAAGGATCACGATGATGTAAAGGCAATGCAGCCGCCCGCAAAGCATGAGAAGCATTGATCTCTAACGACCTAGCTCCCAGTCGGGTCATTCGAGTGGAGACATAATCATCTATTTGCTCTGGCAGTGGTAATTTACCGATTGAAACTTTAATTCCCATCTCCCAAACACTGGCAACAGAAAACCACACTTCATTGCTTTCGTTTGCAATTTGTTCAATTACATTCTCACTTAACTTGTCTGGTTGGACAAACCACCACAGCCAGCATTGTGTATCCAGTAAAAGTCTCACTCCGCACCACCCTCAAATGCTCCCAAAATATCTTCTGGTAAAGGAGCATTAAAATCATCTGGTATGGTCAACATCCCTCGATCTTGTCCTAAACTAGACCGTCGATCTAAAGATGTCCGAAATGGAACAAGCTTAGCAATTGGGATACCTCGGTTTGAAATAACGATTACTTCTCCGAGTTCCACACGAGACAATAGCCGAGAAAGGTTTGTTTTAGCCTGATGAATGTTTACTGTTTCCATAGTCTAAAAGAACTAAGTCTATAAACTAAGTTTAATCTAGTCACGGCAATTCTGCAAGGGCAAGTTAATTTAGAGTTGTGGGTAACTGACAAGCAACACGACATAACAACACGCTGGAGCAGCGGACAATTGAGAGATCTTAGCGGTGATGCAGAGGTTGTCTATCGCCGCTCAGCTAAGCCGTTAGCTCTCTGGAAGTGGCATAGCACATTAATTGAAGCTGTGGGTTTAAATACGATGCCGAAGGCACTGCGTAGCAGATCGCTGATCTTGTAGGTAGGAAACCCAACTCCCTCAAAACCAAGATTAAATGCAGTGGGATAGACGTGGGATAGATTTTCTCTTATTGCCGTGAGCGAAACCGTCTATATTGAAACCAGTATTTTGGGTCATCTAACCGCAAGACCAACAGAAAACCTGATTCTTGCCGCCAACATTAAGATTACACAAGACTGGTGGGATGAGTATAGTAGTTTATTAGTTCTGTATGTTTCGGAAATTGTTGAAGATGAAGCATCGAGAGAAGATTCAACAATTGCTACTCAAAGACAGAACTTGTTACAGTCCTTGATTTTTCTCGATCTAACCGAAGAAGCGATCGCTCTAGCACAAGAATTCCTGCAACAAAGCAACCTACCCCCCAAAGCCTCTAATGATGCCTTACACATGGCACTAGCAACCGTTTATGGCTTAGACTATCTACTAACATGGAATTGTAAGCAGATGGCAAACGCTCAAATCCAAAGAAAGCTATCCCAAATTAGTATGACTTGGATGCAATCTTTGCAGACCTACGCAAAAAGGAGGCAGCAAGCGGCAGAGAAGTCGTAAACTTAGGGACTTCCAGAGAATAAAATACCCAACAAAAAAATAGAAAAGTGTTTTTTTGAAAAAGTAATTATTTTTGTCTAGGAAAACAAAGAGTCTCCCATTACAA
>NZ_JACJSV010000126.1 GCF_014698335.1 Microcystis viridis FACHB-1342
TCATTTTGGGTCTGATTTGTTTTTGTTAATGATCAGACAGTACCTGATGAGCCTTTCTTTGTCAACTCTTGAGGTTGATGCGTTTCATTTTTGAATTGGCGCATTTAAGAAAGTTTTCTGAGATTTATCCTAAAAAATTATTTTTTTGCTGCTTTTTTAGGAAATAATTTTTAATAAATAAAGGTGTAAATATGGTCTATAAAATAATTCATGGCAAAAACGAAGTATGTCTGGAAGCGCCTATCAAGGCTAAATTCAATTTTAAAAAATTGTTCCTCGATATACAAAAAAATCTGGCCAAGGGAGAGTAAAACTTTTTTCAAGGACGATAGTATAGTCCCAAGAAAAAAACTCCTAGATACTTTATCGGAAAAAATAAAGAAAAGCCAGAGAAATCAACCTCGATATTTTGCCGAAACCAATCATCATTATAGGAGATGAAAACTATGGTGTTAGATGCCTTTGCCAAAGTCGTTTCTCAGGCCGATACCCGGGGGGAATACCTGAGCGAGAATCAAGTCAATGCCCTAATTGCCTTCGTCAAAGATGGTAATAAACGCGTGGATGTGGTCAATCGTCTTTCCAGTAATTCTTCTGCGATCGTTACCGATGCCGCGCGTAGTTTGTTTTCAGAACAGCCCGTTTTAGTTGCCCCCGGTGGCAACGCCTATACAAACCGTCGTGCGGCCGCCTGCTTGCGGGATTTGGAAATTATCCTGCGCTACGTTACCTATGCCACCTTCACCGGCGATGCCAGCATCCTCGATGATCGCGCCTTGAACGGTCTCCGGGAAACCTACGTCGCCCTGGGGGTTCCGGGAGCTTCTGTTGCGGCTGGAATTCTCAAGCTCAAAGACGCTTCCCTTGCCCTAGCGGCCGATCCCAACGGGATCACTCGCGGGGATTGCAGTTCTTTACTAGCAGAAGTCGCTTCTTACTTCGATCGAGCGGCGGCGGCAGTTTCCTGATGCTGTGACTTTCTTCTCTAAATCCGATTAAACTTTTGTAGGAGCAATTCCATCGATGACCAAGACACCTTTAACCGAAGCGGTGGCTACTGCCGATTCCCAAGGCCGTTTTCTCAGCAGTGCTGAATTACAAGTAGCCTTCGGTCGTTTCCGTCAGGCCGCCATCACCCTAGAAGCGGTAAAAATCCTCGCCCAAAAGGCCCCCAGTTTAGCCCAAGAAGCAGCCAACGCTGTCTATCAAAAATTTCCCTACACCACCCAACTCCAGGGGCCGAACTATGCCTACGATGAGCGGGGGAAATCCAAGTGCGTTCGCGATATCGGCTACTATATCCGAATTATCACCTATGCCCTCGTGGTAGGGGGTACGGGACCGATCGATGAATATCTAGTCGCCGGTTTGAGTGAAATTAATAGTGCCTTTGAGCTATCTCCTAGCTGGTATATCGAAGCCTTAAAATACATCAAAACCAATCACGGATTAACTGGGGATGCTGCTGTAGAAGCTAATTCCTACATTGATTATGTGATCAACGCCCTTAGCTAATTTACGTCAACTTCACATCAAAATAAGCTCAAATCTCCTAAATTCACCTCGGGATGAGCGCCGAGGTTTTTTTGCGTCCGTCTAACTTAGGGCTTGCTGAAAAAGTTTTTCGGTGGTGGCAGGGTGTGGGGTGTGGGGTGTGGGGTGTGGGGTGTGGGGTTTTATCGATTTTCAGGTGGTCAACTACCTAATTTTCAGGGAAAAAGTACCTGAATTTTCCCCCCAATCACTCCAATGGTCGGCAATTTTTGAGAGAAAAAAAGTCTAAAAACCTTATCCAACAAGATTTTTAGATTTATTCAGCAAACCCTAACTTGGTCGTCGTCGGGAACCTACCCTAACAAAAAAACCATCTTGGGCAAGATGGTTAAACACAACGAGTATAAACCGACAAACTTGACTTTAGACCGCTTTTTCTGGCCCGGTAGCGACGGGCAGATCTGTGGTACTGTACTCTGTCCAAGAACCCTCATAAATTCGCACCTTGGGATAACCGAGCAGATGTTTGAGGACGATATACTGTAAAGTCGCTTCCCGTCCAGTACTGCAACTGACGATAATATTATCCGAGGGCTTGATGTTGCGTTGGGCAAGAATCTTCCTGATTTCGTCTAAAGATTTCAATTTATGAGGATTTTTCAGGGATTCATCGGGATTATTCGCTTCCGTAAAAGTCGGCCAGGGTATATTTTTCGCCCCCGGAATATGACCATTTCTCAGCCAGATATCCTGTTTTCCCTGAAAAAGTTCTTCCGGTCTAGGATCGATAAAAACCACATCGGGTTTGCCGATCAATTTCTCTACTTCTGCTAAAGTCACCCGAATCGAGGGATTATCACGGACAGTAAAGCTCCCTGGTTGATATTTAGGGAATTCTTTAGTTACCTTTTGTTCAGAACCCTTATAACCCTTAAAACCACCATCTAAGACGGCCACATCTCGGAAACCCGATCGCTCTAGTAAATAGGCGACCATGGTTGCCCCCAAGACATCGCGACCATCGGAATATACTACCACTCGATCGCCATTATTGATTCCTGCGGCGGCAAAGAGACTGCCAATTTTATCCTCTTGCCAATATTGAACCGGCAAAAATCCGTTTGGACCACGAAAATTATTGTCGGCTATATTCACCGCTTTCGGTAAATGACCGGTGATATATTCCAAAGGATTAATCCGCACATCGAGAATTTTTAACTTCGGATCGTTGAGATTTTGTGCTACCCAAACCGGCGATACAAAGTCTATCTTAGTCTCAGATTTAGACGTGGCCATCAGGGGCGATGACGGTGCTAAGGTAAAGGTTAAAATGCACAGAAGAACTAAAGTGAGAAAAGCAAGGGGACGGCTTTGAAACCGTCCCAGGGATAGACCCTTCCCTTGACGCAGTTTTGGTTTCATGATTCAGTGTCAGCGACGAATATCAAACGATAATTACTATAGGGCTTTGATTAGCTTTCTCCAAAAATTTAGGTATAACGTGATATTTTTTTTGGGCAGCAAGTCGGTCAACTAATTATTAGTTTCCTCTTGGGTGTTGATCGCCTTGGGTGTCTCTAATAACTGTTGCCACCAGAGATGAACTAGGAGGGACCAAGCGATCGCTAAAAGCCAAGCGGCAAGGATATCGCTAGGAAAGTGAACTCCTAAATAAAGACGAGTCCAAGCAATAACCAAGACGAAGGGAATCCCCAGTAAAACTACCCCGAAAAACCAGCGCGTTCTCCAAGATAAAATCAGTAAAGAAATGACTAACAGGGAACTAAATAAAGCATGGCCGCTAGGGAAGGCAAAATCATCGGGTAACGGATAAAATAACTGCCAAAATTGCGGGCGATTTCGATGAAAAAAAATCTTGAGGTTATAACTAATAGCCCAACCTCCCGTCATGGTCACAAGGATATAAGCGAACCCATACCAGTATTTTTTTAGGGCAAAAATCAGCAGTAAAATTGTTAGTATCGGAGCCACTCCCCAATAAGTACCTAATCCCGTTAGTTTTATGGCCAAAAAATTTAGGTTTAAATTAGTAGTTTGATGAATAGATAGCATCAGGGATTTTTCCCAAGCAAATCCTTGCGGCTGCTGGCGAATAGCGATCGCTAAATCCGTAAAAGTTAGCGATGTTAACAAGATAACCAAGAAAATTAAGCTATTGTTTAAGTAAGTTTTGGGAATCACGGGGAAAAAGTGGCGATCGAGGATAACAGGGGCATTTCTAAAACCTGAAAATGCAGCAAAGCTAGGATTACTAAAGTATAAACTGTCGAGGAAAGTAATCCATTTCTTAATTCTTTTTGCCAATTGCGTTCTTCTTTCTCTCCACCGATTAATTCTTTCGTTCCGAACTGCATTAGCAGAATTCCCACAAGATTAGATAACCAATAACCAACCATGGCCGCGGGTAGAAAAAAATCGGCGTGTAAGCAAGCAATTAAACGACCGAAACCGTAGGCGATCGGCAGATTAAAAATTAGATCGTTCCACCAACACAGGGGCGATAATAAGTAACCGATCAATACCAAGGTTCCGTTTTTGATTTTGTCAAGTAGATACATCTTTTTTTTAGTTACTAACTATCAGCTTTGTTTTTTTTTGCCATCAGCTATCTAAGTAAGTAGGTGTTGAAAATTGTCAGATGCCCCCCTTATTAAGCTATCCATTAGTCAGATTTTTCTTAACAAAAAGAGAAGAAACTTAAAAAAAGGGGAAACGATTGATAGGTATAGTTTTGAAAGAAGGAATTAAGGTGGAGGTAAGCAAAAAAATGGAGAAATGGGCAGCCCAAGAATTACAGTATGCAGACCTAGGGGACACCAGAAGAAAGAAAAGGTTAATCAGTATCGTAGAAAACTTGGCCAGCCAACTTAGTACAAGTGTGCCACAAGCTTCGGGAAATCTAGCCGCAGCGAGTGCCACCTACGACTTTTGGAATTCCCCCTATTTTCACCCCTCAGATATAATTGCCGCCCAAGCCAAAAG
>NZ_JACJSV010000127.1 GCF_014698335.1 Microcystis viridis FACHB-1342
ATGATGCCCATCTGAAACATAAAAAAGAACTGGATTCCTTGCTGACTCTACGATTTCAGAAGTTTAATAAATCTCAGATTATGAACGTCTAAAGTATAGCAACTTAGGTTATTCTAGTCACAAAATTTCGAGACCGAATCCTGAAGGATAAAATCCAATACCTCGCGGGTTTTGGATTTTCTGGGGCTTATCGCCCAGATCATTGCAAGGGTTTCAGTATCCTTGTAAACGGGTAAATGGTGTTATCAAAAGAAGTATTGGGATAAAATCACTGTCCCTGATCGCCCCCCCAGATCTCGGTTCGGATTACGGGAAATCTGGAAAAAACCGGGACCGCTTTTGTTTTAAAGCTTTTCGACAAACTCTAAATAGGGTCTGCTGAAAAAGGTTTTCCTGGGGGTAGGAGTCAGTAGCTGGTCGTCAGTAGCCGGTCGTTTCAGGCTTTGTTGCCCTTGTTTTTTGTACCAAGCGATGTACTACAAGAAGGATAATGCAAGGTTTTTGAAAGTCCCAATCCTATTTTCGCAGCATGAACATCGGACTTTAACAGGTCAAAAGCCTTATTTTAAAAGGGTTTTACCATTATTCAGCAAGCCCTAAATAACGGTTAGATTGGTCGATAATCGCTTGCGTCAACTCCTTAGCCGCACCGATCCGGTTGGCCGGGCTCTGAATATCTTCTAGTTCGGAGCGACTCAGATGATTCTCTACCTGTGGGTGTTTCAGGAGATGATTAATAATCGGTTGTCCACTTTCATACGCTTGCATAGACGCTTCGTACACTACCGAATGCGCGGACTGCTTACCGATAATTTCTCCCAAAGCTATCATATATTGCTCGGAAAAAATGAAATCTTCCTGTACCCTTAGATTGGTCGCCATCTTGTCTTGACAGATATCCAACTTTTTCAATAACTTGCCGCATAAAGTCGCGGCGGCGGCAGTATAACTGCAAACTTCGGGAATACAGATCCAATCCGCTCGTAGGGAGCGAAGATCGCGATCGTCCTCGGCGATCATCGCTTCTAAAGACATGGCCACATTGTATTTTGTCATCCTCGCCAGAAGGACTACCTGGGCGGAAACTTCGGGATTTCGTTTATGGGGCATCGTTGACGAACCGAGTTTTCCTGGCGTGTAAGGTTCGGCTAATTCGGAACATTCCGTGCGAGACAATACATAGATCTCGTTACAAATTTTACCTAACGTTGATGCTGTCATCGATAAAAGCATCACGAACTCGGCGATCCGATCGCGTGCCGTATGCCAACTGGTGTTCGCCGGGTTGAGATGTAAACGTTTAGCCAACATTCGCATCGTTTCGATCCCCCTCGGTAAACAACTCATATTACCGACACCGCCGAAAAGGGAAATGACGAAAATACGTTCTTCCGCTTCATCCATCCGCTTCAAATGGCGGAGAAGTTCATCTAACCAGATCGCCACCCGATAGCCGAAAGTAGTGGTTAGCGCGTACTGACCTTGAGAACGGCCGACCATTAGGGTTTCTTTATGCTGGGTGGCCAATTCCGTTAGGGTTTGAGCGATCGCCCGAACATCCCGTCGGATTATTCGGAAAGCATCTAACATCTCTAACACCGTGGCCGTATCTTGAATATCTTGGGTGGTCGCCCCGTAGTGAATATATTCTCCGAGGCCGCCGCGACATACTCGTTGCACTTCCCTTAACAAAGGGACCAGGGAATGACTGGTAAGTTCTAAATCTATCTTGACCCGTTCTAAATCCAGATTCTCCAGTTTCGCTTTTTGGGCGATTTCCTCGGCCGCCTCGATCGGGATCACGCCCAGTTCACCCTGTACTAAAGCGAGGGCGGCTTCGATATTTAACCAGCGTTGATAGCGAGTTTCATCCGCGAAAATTAATTGCGTTTCCGGGGTGGTAAAACGTTTACCGTAAAATTTGGATTCAGTAATATGAGTCATAGATCGGTGATTTTTGTGATAAGTTACATCGATAAAAATTGTTGTTCTGGTGCGGCAAAGTGCGTCACTTTTTCTGTATTTGTCTCCAGAATAATAAGACTATAACCAACGGGTTTTTTTAACCATAAATTCTCTCGAATTCCTTCATAAAAAATTGTTGTTCTGGTGCGGCAAAGTGCGTCATTTTTTCTGTATTTGTCTCCAGAATAATAAGACTATAACCAACGGGTTTTTTTAACCATAAATTCTCTCGAATTCCTTCATAAATTCTACGAGAGCTTTGACACCTTCTATCGGCATCGCGTTATAGATAGAGGCGCGAATTCCACCGACCGATCGATGTCCTTTCAGGGCCAGCAGTCCCCGGTCACGACTTTCTTGTAAAAATAGATCGGTCAAAGAGCGATCGAGAAGATGAAAGGTAACGTTCATGGTTGATCGATCTTCCTGGCGCGCCACTCCCCGATAGAATTCCGTGGAATCCAAATAATCATAAATACATTTCGCCTTGGCATCATTCAAGCGTTCGATCGCCGCGATTCCCCCCAAACTTTCGATCCAGCGTAAGATCAGTTGCATCATGTAAATCGCGAAAGTATTGGGCGTATTATATAGGGAGCGATTCTTGGCGTAAATACTATAATCCAACAGTAAGGGAGTTTCCGGTAAAGCTTGGCCCAGTAGGTCGTCGCGGATAATCACCAACGCCAGGGCCGAGGGACCGAGATTTTTTTGAAACCCGGCATAAGTGACCCCGAATTGTGAATAGTCCATCCGTCTCGATAAAATCTCTGAAGTGGCATCCACGACCAGCGGAACTTTCACCGAGGGAAAGCGATTCCAACGAGTACCGTAAACAGTATTGTTACTGGTAATGTGCAGATAGGCCGCGTCTTCATCGCATTGAATCGATCGCTCGTCGGGAATTCGATCGAAATCGGTATCCGCGCTACTAGCCACCACCTGGGCGAGGCGCCGCGCTTCTTCCCAAGCTTGTCGGGCGAAATTTCCCGTTTCCACGTAGCTGGATTTGCGCGCGGGAGAGAGCGAGATCAAATTCAACGGGATCGCGGAAAACTGCATTCGCGCCCCACCGTGAACGAACAAAATTTTATAGTTAGCGGGCAAGTCGGTCAGTTGATAAAAAAGCCGTTCGGTTTCCTCCAAAACTTCCACGAAAATATCGGAGCGATGACCGATTTCAATAATCGAAGCCCCCGTGTTTCGGTAGTTGAGAAAGGTTTCTCGAACTTCCTCCATGACGACTTTCGGAAGCATGGCGGGGCCGGCTGAAAAATTGTAAATATTCATAAAACTTTTTTCCCTTTATAACCTAACGGATTTTCAGTTTTTCGATCAGTCCGTCAATGCCGTCTCGATCGAAACTCTCCACGCTCTCGCGCGCGGGGGAAGCGCGCTCCTGCAATCGTCGGGCCAGTAGTTCGATAAAGGGTAGTAACGCCGGTTCCCGTCGTTCCAAACTACGGGTGGCGATATTGAGTACCTCGCGTCCCCAATCGCCGAGCGATCGATCCTGTAAACTCGTCTCCCATCCTTGCGTTAATACCTCGCCAGAGCTAAAACGTACCTCCTCTAATCGCAAATCTCTCGTGAGACGATCGCAGGACTCGATATCTCCCAAACAACCCAAAAATAGGGCGAGCCAACTAAAAGTTTCGGTTCGGGACATGGCGGGCAGATGACGGATCTCGATAAAACTGTTGCACGGATTCTTCAGCACATCTCGCGCGCAACCCGTGGTCATCGCGGTCAGAATTGTTTCTACACTTTGGTTCAAATCGAGTTGTAATTTCATCCGAACGGCCGGCCAATAGAAAATTAATCCTTGCGCGAGGTCGCAGGGTTCACAGAATAGGGTTCGCCGACGATCGTGTAAGTCGATAAATTCCGCCTCTCCGAGATGGGCAAACTCCAAGGTACTGAGATCCGGATTCACGGGATAGTAAATTGTCCGTTCGCGAACCACCTCGAAGATGGGTTGCTCCCAAGCTTGAAGCATATAATCTTCCAAACTGGCGAAGAGCCGTCGCGGAAAATTTAGCCGACCTTGAAAGAAGGGATTCATCTCGGCTAAGGTACGATAGCCCTCGACTCTGAGCTATCCATTAGTCAGATTTTTCTTAACAAAAAGAGAAGAAACTTAAAAAAAGGGGAAACGATTGATAGGTATAGTTTTGAAAGAAGGAATTAAGGTGGAGGTAAGCAAAAAAATGGAGAAATGGGCAGCCCAAGAATTACAGTAAGTAGTCATGCAAAATAAATTTCCTAGTGAAGACAGGCAAGAGGCAATAGGCAAGAGGCAAAAGCTTTATCGAAATGTGTAATTAATTTTGCTTAGGTACTTATGCAGACCTAGGGGACACCAGAAGAAAGAAAAGGTTAATCAGTATCGTAGAAAACTTGGCCAGCCAATCTAGTACAAGTGTGCCACAAGCTTCGGGAAATCTAGCCGCAGCGAGTGCCACCTACGACTTTTGGAATTCCCCCTATTTTCACCCCTCAGATATAATTGCCGCCCAAGCCAAAAG
>NZ_JACJSV010000128.1 GCF_014698335.1 Microcystis viridis FACHB-1342
GGGACTATGATAATCTTTTAATCCTTTTTTCACCAACTCTAAGGCTGACTCGCTGACATTTTTAAAGGGTTGTTTGGCATTTTTTCGCCTTGTCTCGCTTTGAGCTTGTGCTGTGTCAGGTAGATAGCAGCCAAGGGAACTTTGATTCCTTTTTAATTCTCGCTCTGGTCGTGCTTTGATGACATCCGAGCCAGACGGCCATTTGCCGTTGAGATAAATTTCCCTCTTGACTAAGTTGGTAGAGCAAGTTTCTTTGTTCTATGTTAAGATGTTGGAGGCTTCGTTTTTGGGTCTGATTTGTTTTTGTTAATGATCAGACATTACCTGATGAGCCTTTCTTTGACAACTCTTGAGGTTGATGCGTTTCATTTTTGAATTGGCAAAATCATTGAAGCTAACAATGATGCAACTCTCGAAGAATTATCGGACTTACTGTATGAAAAGACACAGGTGAAAGTCAGTAGAGCCACCCTGGGGCGGCTGACGCAAAAACTCAATTACAGTTTCAAAAAAAAACACTACACGCGGCGGAAAAAGAAAGTGACAGGGTACAGCAAAAAAGAGTGGGATACTGGTCAGAAGTTCGGGAAATTGAGGCATCAAAACTAATTTTCATCGATGAATCGGGGGTAAATTTAGCCCTTTTGAGACTCTATGCTAGAGCCTTAATTGGCCGAAGAGCTAGGGGAAGAAAACCACAAAAAAGAGGGGTTCTTCTAGGTTCTGTGTGATAAGTTTAACTTACATAGGATCGATCAATCTTTGTGTCCTTTGTGTCTTTGTGGTTCGTTCCACCCCCTCGCTAGGAGGAATGTATCTTAGAATACATTTTACCCACCAAACCTGGTAGAGCCAAAGAGGGAGAAATATTTCAATAATTAGTGCTATAAGCTTAGAAAAAGTTGTGGCATCAGTCAACATATACGGTGCAGTGGATGCGGTAACATTTGAAGGATTTATTCTGAAGGAAGTGCTGCCAAAAATTAAAGAAGGAGACTGTTTGATCATGGATAACGCCAAGATTCATCTCGGAGAAATGGTCAGAGAAATAATCGAACAAGAAAAAGCTAGACTCATCTATTTACCTCCTTATTCTCCTGAATTCTCTCCTATTGAAAACTTTTGTTAAAAA
The DNA here is from genome assembly GCF_014698335.1 of Microcystis viridis FACHB-1342. Taxonomy (GTDB): domain Bacteria; phylum Cyanobacteriota; class Cyanobacteriia; order Cyanobacteriales; family Microcystaceae; genus Microcystis; species Microcystis ichthyoblabe_A. Next base: position 1,133 of record NZ_JACJSV010000128.1, read on the forward strand.
GTGAAAGCGATGTTAAGAAAACTGGAGGTGAGAACTTACAAAGACTTAATAGAAGGGATTGAATTGGCTATGTTAGAAGTTACTCAAAAAGATATTCGCAATTGGTTTACTCACTGTTCTTACTGTACCTCATAAATCAGAGAATTGCTATAATTTATAATTTATAATTACCTATAGATAGTTAAGTTTTTGAGCAATTAGAGGTAACGCAAGAGCGATAGCAACACTAACAATCATACCGATAAAAGCTTTCAAAGCATCCCCTAAAACCAGTTTACCCGTGGCGGCTAAATTAGGGGTTTCTCTGGTTAAAGTCAGAGAAATTTCTCGACCTCCTAATAAACCTAAAAATACCCAAGTGGTACTCATGGGAATATGATTATAGCCAACAAAAAAGAGTAAAATTAAACCATAAATTAAGTTAATAATTGTTGCAGAACGCGGATCATGGGCGTTAGTTTTGCTAGTGACAATTTTCTCGATTTGACCACCGTGATTAATAAAAATGATAGTTTGCAGGAGTAGCATAACTGTTAGAGATAAAACTAACCATGTTGCTGCTAACTTTCTGGGAAGATAGGCGAAAATATTAGCAAAATCTTGCATTAACCATTGACTCCAGAGAAACCCGGTGGATAACCACTGTAAAACTACCCAGATTTTTTGAGGTTCTTTATTAACTGTTTCTAGGAAAAAGTTTTCTAATCGATAAATAATTCGATAGATGACTAACCCCACTATAACAGCAATAGCATAACCCCAAGCAGATTTAACTAACATTTCATCTAGAGATTGGGGAGCAAAAACTGTTAAAACCAAAAAGGTTGTACTCACGGGTATTCCCCAAGTGGTGAGAATTAAAATTGCTAAGGGAGGAACGATATAAATCCAAGTAAAATTTTCTGGTAAGGGAATCATTTCTAGTCGATTATAAGCCACATCTCCCTGATTAATATACCAACCAGCGATAAAAATCGAGGCTAAGATTATACTGGAATACAGCCATAAAATCCACCAGGGACGTTCTTCATTGGCACTTAAAAAAGTCCCTAAAGTCTGTAGGGAATCGTTAGCAACGATTGCATAAGCTGATAGAATAAAGCCAGCAATCATAAAAAAATTACTCATAGACAGTGGGAATTATAAATTATGAATTATGAATTATGAATTATGAATTATGAATTATGAATTATGAATTATGAATTATGAATTATGAATTATGAATTATGAATTGGGGAGAATAAATAAAAATAATCTCCTGACAACTGGCTCCCGAAAACGAAAACTTCCTACCTACCTATTAATATAACCGCTATAACTCCTTAATTTTGCTTTAAAAAATCCCTCGCTAGATAGAAAGCAGCTAAACTACCAGAGACGGTAATTTCTTGGGGATTAATTTCCTGTAAAGGTCGAAGAATAACTTCAATTTCCTCGGTAACATCTAACTTTTGTTGACCGGTGGGGATAGCATTAAGAGCCAAAAAAATGTGAATTCTGTTAGTATCTTTAACGGGATTATCGTACAAAACACCTAGAGGTATTAGAGAATCACTTTGATAACCAGTTTCCTCCTCGAATTCTCGACGCGCTGCTGCAGTAATATTATCTTCACCCGCATCTACTGCCCCGGCGGGAAATTCTAATAAAATTTCCTTAACTCCGTGACGATATTGACGAACAAAAACTAATTGATTATCCCCGGTAACTGGAACAACTAAAACAATTTCAGGACGAATATTAACAAAATAATCGTCGATAACTTGTCCAGAGGACAACTTCACCACGTCTTGACGGACTTGACACCAACGATTATGAAAAACTAGCTCAGATTTAATAATTTGCCATTTTTTTAAATTAGTCATCGACAATCCCGTTATAATTGCAGTGAAATTACTAAACTTTTTTCGCAGATAATTATAAGTAAGTAGGTAGGCGTTAAAAATTATCAGACACTCCCGTTATCAAGGGTAGGGTTGATTCATGAATCAACCCTACCTTATCAAGGAGGGATCGAACCTAAAATCCATTTTTAATTTAATTATAACCAGCTACTTAAGTGCTTCTAATTAAATTGCAGATAGATTTTGCTTTCGATTCCCCCTGCTATGGTTACTCGGCTCTCTTGTATCTATATAATAGACAAAACTTATCCGTTAGGTATTACCTTAATAAATTGAAAAAGTACGTTAAGTAACACATCTTACCACAAAAGCCAGCCTGATGGTGATTTCAGAGGACATAGTAAGACCAATGGCTTTTCAGAAAACGAGCTATTTCTAGAAATTGTGCTGATGCTGTTTCGTTAAGACAAAATTAGTTTGGCAAAAGCGAAAAGCTCCCCAGGACGCACCCTAGAAAATCTCAAAAAAAAATCGACCCGCCTAGCGGCGGGAAAAAGAGAAAAAGAGAAAAAGAGAAAAAGGGTAAAAAGGGTAAAAAGGGAAAAAGGGTTACAGAGTCCTCCCAGCACCGCACACCACCCGAAAACCGTTGAGGTCGTAGGTGAGGTCGCGGCGGAAGTAGTAGTTGCGGTAAGCAGAACGGCAGTAATTTGGATTGTAGTACCAAGAACCGCCCCGCAGTATTTGAAAATGATTATCCCTTATCAGCCAAGCACTGCCATCCCTTGGCGCATTCTCATAGCTATCATGCCAATTGTCCTCGCACCACTCAAAAACATTGCCACTCATGTCATACAGTCCCCAAGCATTGGGCTTTTTATCACCAACAGGATGAGTCTTATACCGAGAATTTCCGTCATACCAAGCGTAATCTCCTAACTGACTAGCATCATCACCGAAATAATAGCGAGTAGTGGTCCCCGCACGACAAGCATATTCCCATTCCGCTTCCGTCGGTAGGCGATAGGTTTTCCCGGTTATTTGACTCAATTTCCGACAAAAAGCTTGAGCATCATTCCAACTAACCTGTTCTACCGGATTTTGGGGATTGTTTTGAAACTTAGAGGGATTGGTTCCCATTACTGCTTCATATTGTGCCTGAGTCACTGGATATTTGCCAATCGCAAAACTGTTGACTTTAACTTGGTGTTGAGGCTTTTGATACTTGTCAGCATCGGGACCACTATCAGGAGAACCCATGAGAAATTGACCTGCTGGTAAGCTCACCATCTCTAGTGTTACTACGTTGGATATTTTTTCGGTAAATGGAGTAGGTGAAGCAATTAGGGGTATTGGTGAAACAGGCTTTTTGACTGCTGCCGGTGCTGGTGGAGGTGAAGGGGGAGAATTCCATCCCACAGGTTGTAAGGCATTTAAAACCTGTTGTGCTGTCCATCTTTGTTTTCTATCTTTTTGCAAACACCCTTCAATAATCGGTTT
>NZ_JACJSV010000129.1 GCF_014698335.1 Microcystis viridis FACHB-1342
ATGGGAGACTCTTTGTTTTCCTAGACAAAAATAATTACTTTTTCAAAAAAACACTTTTCTATTTTTTTGTTGGGTATTTTATTCTCTGGAAGTCCCTTAAAACCGAGGAATATGATTAAAAAGATGACGCATGACCACAAACTCCCAACAAAATAACGAATAGCCATAACCCTGCTGCTCCACCGTCCTCACCTGAGCTTGTAAACCCTTTAAGGAAAAATCAGGATTCCAACCCGCATATAAACCCACCCCCACCGGCACATACCGGGAAGCTGTCGCCAGTCCCGATCCCGAAAGACTTGCCGCCACCTGATTGGGAGTTTTCCGATAGATCTGTAAGACCACCTCATCCACAATCCCTTGACGCACCCAAGCCAACCAATTTTGATTATATTTATTCACCGCAAAAGAGTGAGGATTAGGCGAAAGACTCACCACCAACTTGGGATTAATCGCCTTGACATGATCGTGCAACTTGCGGGTTAAATTCGTTAAAGCCTGACTTTTATTACCAAAAACACGCGGAACCGCCCAATGATCATCTAACTGAATCCCCGCCAAATCTTTTTCTTTTAAAATATCTTCCATATTCCCCAAAAGATAGGCTTGTACCTGCGGATTCGCCGGATCTAACCAGACATTGGTTTCCACCACCGTCTTCCCTGCGGGCGTTTTTAATAGCCAATCCGGATGCTTTTTGGCAATGGGATCCTTAGGGGATAACATCAAACCATACTCAAACCAAGCATAGGGCTTCAAACCCTGCCGTAAAGACTCCTTAACCGCTGCCCTCCAGGGATTGCTCAACGGCGGCACAAACAACCAATTCGTCGGACGTTGGGAAGTCGGATAAAGCGTTCCCCTAAACCCATAAACACTAAAATACACCCGGTCATAACCCGATCGCGAAAGATGATTTAACACCTCATCTAAGGACGTAGTGTGATGTAACAATATCGTGCCAATATTGGTTAACCAAACCCCCTTCATCTGCTCATTTTCCACTGCCTTTCGGGGAGCCGCTCGGTGAGTAACCAACAACAAAAAAGCCACTCCAGCAACAATCCCAAACCTCTTTAGGTACTTGCTAAACTTAACCATGATTGCCGATTAATCCCACCAAGATATTTGATAATAGTATTATTTTAGTCCGATTTTTGATATTCAGTTCATCATCAGCAGGCCCTATTTAGTCATACTCAATCCGGTTATTAAAAACTGATTATCAGTGAACTAAAAAATAGATATCGGGTGTATTAGGCTCCCCTAACACACCCAGAAAAGATTTTAGGAAAAATTAACCGACGACGCAGAGAATATCCGATGCGTGACTAGCGGTATTCACTTTGTCATCCATATAGCTAATTTTGCCTTCCGCATCGATGATATAGGTGACGCGCTTAGAATAGCCACCACCATCGACATCATAAGCTTTGGTGATAGCACCATCGGTATCTACGAGCAATTGGAAGGGTAAACTGTATTTTTCTTTAAATTGTGCATGGGAACCCTGGTCATCCCTGCTCACCCCGAAGACTACTATTTCCTTGTCTTGGTATTGTTCGTAGTTATCCCGGAAGCTTTGCGCTTGCTTGGTGCAGCCGGGGGTATCATCTTTGGGATAGAAGTATAAAACTACGACTTTACCTTGAAAATCCGACAGGGAAACGGTTTTTCCAGTATCGTCGGTGGTGGTAAAGTTCGGTGCGATTGTTCCAACGGTTAAAGCCATAACTCCGATTCCTTTACAAAAGTTAATCTATATTGATCATAAGGGATGAGGGTCAAAAACAGGGAGAGGGGAGAAGAAGTCAGAGCATTTGTACTAAATTTTCCCGATCAGTTTAAATGCAGTGCAACTGAGAAGACGAACAACAAACCTCCAGAATTTGTCCTAGGATAATATTTGTCAGCTAAGAGGGGGATAATATGGGGCCATTCTGGTTAAGGGTGAGAACTTTTGGGCAAAATATCTTAATCGGTTTAGTTTTAGTGCTATTAATCGGTTTTTATGACAGCATCAGCGCTAAATCTACCTCATTAATGATTGTTTATCCTCCCGATAATCATCAAACCACGGCCTCGAAAATCTTTTTTATTGGTTCTGCTCCTCCATCAGGTCAAGTTTTGCTCAATAATCAACCGATTCAACGCAGTGCTAAAGGATATTTTGCCCCTAGTTTTCCCCTAGAAGTTGGTGAAAATAATTTCACTATTCGCTATCAAAACCAAACTATTAATCGTCAAATAATTCGTCTAGATACTCAAGCAATTATTCCCCACGAATTAGCTTTTGCTGATAACTCTCTCAGTCCTTCTGTCCATAAGACGAGGTTAGTGGGGGAATGGATTTGTTTTAGTGCGATTGCCACTCCCCAAGCTCAGGTTTCTGTGCAGTTAGGAGATAAAATTCTGCCTCTTTTACCCCAAACTCAAACCACAAAACTGCCTAGTAATGCCGCAGTTTTAACTAATCTTAATCAAGCGAATTCCGAGGATAAAACTGGTTACTATCGAGGTTGTCAGCAGTTTAAGCAAGAGGGTAACTTAGGAAAACCTATTTTTACAGCACAATTAAATAATCGCTCGATTAGTCAACAAGGTCAAGGAGAAATTAACATTATTAGCGATCAAAATTTACCAGTGATTGAAATTATAGCAGACCAAGGAGTAGCTCGCACGGGGCCGGGTAGTAGTTATTCCCGTTTAACTCCTTTACCCCAAGGCACGAAAGCGAGAGTCACCGGGAAAGAAGGGGATTGGTTACGGTTAGATTATGGTGGTTGGATTTTAGAGCGAGAAACCCGTTTAATAGTTAATGAAGTCCTAGATAATGCTAATATTCGTGGTCTCTCTTCTCGCAGTATCAATCAAGCAACGGAAATTATTTTTCCCCTCTCCCATCCCGTACCCATCGCCGTGGCACAAGAAGATGATAAATTTATTTTGACTCTCTATAATACCATTGCCCAAACCGATACAATTTTTCTGGTGGATAATCCTTTAGTTAGACGTTTAGATTGGCGACAAATTAACCCGACCACGATAGAATACACTTTTAATCTTAATCAAAAACAACAGTGGGGTTATAGTCTTCGTTATCAGGGGACAAATTTAATCTTAACCCTGCGTCATCCCCCGGAAAAAAGTGATAATTTACAGGGCAAAGTTATTTTATTAGATCCCGGACACGGAGGTAAAGAAACTGGTGCTGTCGGTCCAACGGGTTACACGGAAAAAGAGATTAATTTAGTTATGTCTAAATTAATTAAACGGGAGTTAGAAAAATTGGGGGCAACAGTTTATTTAACCAGAGAAACTGACATAGACTTATCTTTACCGGCACGAGTAGAAATGATTAATAATCTACAACCAACCCTAGCACTATCGGTTCACTATAATGCTTTACCCGATGATGGAGATGCCTTAAATACTCAAGGAATTGGCATATTTTGGTATCATCCCCAGGCAGCGGATTTATCAGTTTTTCTCCACGATTATTTAACCAAAAATCTTAACCGTCCTTCCTATGGAGTATTTTGGAATAATTTAGCTTTAACTCGTCCCTATAGTAGTCCTTCATTGTTATTAGAGTTAGGATTTATGAGTAATCCTCAAGAATTTGAATGGATTACCGATACTCAGGCACAAAAACAATTAGCGCAAGTTTTAGCCGCCGGAATTAGCCAATGGTTTCAACAATCTGGGGTAATTGCTTCTAGTTAAAATTTAATGGCAATCGGAGGGAGATAAGCTTAAGTAGCTGGTTATAATTAAATTAAAAATGGATTTTAGGTTCGATCCCCCCTGCCCCCCTTGATAAGCTATCCATTAGTCAGATCTTTCTTAACAAAAAGAGAAGAAACTTAAAAAAAGGGGAAACGATTGATAGGTATAGTTTTGAAAGAAGGAATTAAGGTGGAGGTAAGCAAAAAAATGGAGAAATGGGCAGCCCAAGAATTACAGTATGCAGACCTAGGGGACACCAGAAGAAAGAAAAGGTTAATCAGTATCGTAGAAAACTTGGCCAGCCAACCTAGTACAAGTGTGCCACAAGCTTCGGGAAATCTAGCCGCAGCGAGTGCCACCTACGACTTTTGGAATTCCCCCTATTTTCACCCCTCAGATATAATTGCCACCCAAGCCAAAAG
>NZ_JACJSV010000013.1 GCF_014698335.1 Microcystis viridis FACHB-1342
GGAGAAATCACTCGACAATTAGCCTATAAATGCCGTTGGTACGGCAGAAATTACATCGAAATAGATAGATGGTTTCCTAGCTCTAAAAGGTGTAGTAATTGTGGGCATATTGCTGAGAAAATGCCGTTAAATGTTCGAGAATGGGATTGTCCAGACTGTGGGACTCACCATGACCGAGATATTAACGCCAGTAAAAATATTTTGGCCGCAGGGCTTGCGGTGTCAGTCTGTAGAGCGACCATAAGACCAGAACAGAGTAAATCTGTTAAGGCAGGTGCGAAAAATCCTTCGGGAAAGAAGCAGAAACCTAAATCGTGAGGTTTGGGAATCACCGTCCGTTTACGGCGGTGAGGATGTCAAATTAAAATAAGAGATAAGTTTTCAAAAATTCTGAACCTGATGAAAATCAAAGCTATTATTCATCCAGCCGAAGAAGGCGGTTACTGGGCTGAAGTTCCCGCTCTGCCCGGTTGTATAACAGAAGGAGATAGTATGGACGAAGTTGTCGATAACCTCCAAGATGCCATACAAGGCTGGTTAGAAGTTGCCAATGAAAGCAAACAACCTGAATCTAGGTCAGAAGTGATTGAAATTGCTGTATGAAATCAATATCAAGGAAAAAACTCTGTAAAATTGTCGAAAAAAAAGGTTGGATACTCAAAAAAATTACCAGTAGTCACCATATTTATGAAAAGGAGGATGAAGATAAAATTCTATCTATTCCTGTACACCGCAATCAGGACTTAAAAATTGGAACTTTAAAATCAATTATGAAAATAGCTCGATTATCGGAAGATGACTTATAAGCTTTCGTAGGGTGCGTTAATGTTAATGTAACGCACCATCAATTTCCTAATATTCGGTGGGTTACGCTGTCGCTAACCCACCCTACAGTGCTACTGTGAAGAGACAAGCTGATGTCCGAGGTTATAATGGTCAAAGAGTTAAAAAAGAAATTAATCTAATCAATAGCCACAATGAAGGTACAGCCAAATGAGTCAAGTCTTAACCCTAGAATTGAGCGATGAAGTTTATGCCGTCCTGCAACAGCAAGCTAAAATATTAGGTATCGACCTGTCAGAATTAGTAACAACTTCCCTAGAGCGACAGTATCGCTTGAACAAAAATAAAGACCAACGCACGGAAGCGGAAAAAGAAGCAGCACGTCAACGCTTTCGAGCGCACGCTGGCTCAATTAGCGGCTATCCGACAGGAGCAGATAATGAAAGCATTGATGCTGACTTAGGGAGAGAGTATGGAGATACTCATGAGGAGACATGAAATCGGTGATACTCCTCGATAATTCTGGGTTACTTTGCTATGTCTATCGTGATCAACCAGGACATGAAGAAGCTGTCCAATTGTTAGATAGTGCAGGTAAAAGCATCACCCACAGTTACGTTTTAGCAGAGTTAGTTGCTCTAGCTCAAGTTCGGCGTTACCCGCGTTTAGCTACCCTAGAATTTATCACCGATTTGCTAGAAAATCCAGATATCGAGACAGTTTGGATAGAAGAGCCTTTACATCGTGCTGCGGTCAAACTATTGATGGCACGGCAAGATAAGACTTATTCCTTGTGTGATGCAGTTAGCTTTTTATTGATGCGTCAGTTCAATATTAATGAAGCATTAACCACCGATCGCCATTTTGAGCAAGAAGGTTTTCACCGTTTACTTGTATTCTAAAAAGGGCAGAGCTACGTCAGGGGTTGGTATTTCTCCAACTGGTACTCTTGCCATTTCCCCGGCCTCCGTTCGGTGAGGGATTGGGCGTTCCCCAACTGTGCGGCAGCTTCCCGCCAGAATTGTTCAAAGTTCTGCCGCAGTTCTCTGGTGGCAATAACTGATTTTAACGGGATAATTTAGTCAACAATTCCAAGAGTTTTTTACTATTAGGAGTCAAGAGAGTTCGACGATAGGCATCGGCGGCCTTTTTAATCGCTTCCGCTTGGGTGGGATAGGGATGAATAACCATAGACAGTTTACTCAATCCGATTTTGGCAACCATAGCGGTGGTAATTTCGGAAATCATCTCACCGGCGTGGGAGGCGACGATAGTGGCTCCTAAAATTTGGTCGGAACCTTGTTTGTGAATAATTTTTAAAAAACCTGCTGTTTCGCCATCAGCGATAGCTCGATCGACTATACTCAAAGGAATTTTAATAGTATTAGTGACCAATCCCCGGGTCTGTGCTTGGGTTTCATCCATACCCACACGAGCAATTTCTGGGTCGGTATAAGTGACCCAAGGCATAACTAAATTACTGAGCTTATCGCGTCCGAAACCGAAGGGAGAAAAGAGAGTATTTTTAATCACAATACGGGCGGCTGCATCGGCAGCATGGGTAAATTTCCAATCCATACAGATATCACCGGCCGCATAAATTTTCGGGTTAGTAGTTTGCAGATAATCATTAACTTTGACTCCCCGACGAGTATCGTATTCCACGGCCACCGCTTCTAAATTTAATCCTGACACATTAGGCTCCCGGCCGGCAGCGACTAAAATCTCATCAACGGTGATAGTTGCTCCTTGGCCGTTGCTAGTATATTCAATGGTTTTACCCTGCTCATTTTTTGTCACCCGTTCAATTTGGCAAGAGAGAATTAATTGCATTCCTTCCCGCAGGAAAGTATTCTCAATAATTTCGGCTGCTTCTGGGTCTTCTTTATTCAAAAGATGGGAATAATTATGAAATAAAATCACCTGTGCGCCTAACCGTTGAAAAGCTTGAGCTAATTCACAACCAATCGGCCCGCCACCGATAACAGCTAATCGAGGAGGTAATTCTGTGAGGGAAAAAATTGTTTCATTGGTATAAAATCCCGCTTCTTTTAGTCCGGGGATATCGGGATGAAAAGCCCTAGCACCAGTGGCAATGACAGCTTTTTTATAAGCGAGGGTTTTTCCCGTCACTTCCACAGCATTTTGTCCTAAAAAACGAGCGCTACCCAAGAAGACATCGATACCTAGTTTTTGGAAACGTTGCACCGAATCATTATGGCTAATATCGGCGCGAATTTGCCGCATTCTGGTCATTACTCTGGCAAAATCTACTCTAGTATCTCCAATATCAATTCCCAATTTTTTGGCTTTCTCAATTTCCCCGATAATTCTAGAGGAACGAATCAAACATTTAGAAGGAACACAACCGAAATTGAGGCAATCTCCCCCCATTAAGTGTTTTTCCACTAAAGCCACTTTTAAACCTATCTCTAAACCCGCCGCCCCCGCCGCTACGACTAAACCCGCAGTACCCCCACCAATGACAACTAAATCATAACAATCTTGGGGTTGGGGATTGAGCCAATCGGCAGGATGAACATAATTAACTAATTTTTGATTATGTTCGTCCATGGGGAGAATACTAACTTCACTGGAGCTATTTTGAAACATAGTGAACTACCTCGACTCCCTAGGCGCAGTTACCGCCTTTATTCTGTAGTTTATAGTCAATAAATTTCCCTCTTGACCAAGTTGGTAGAGTAAGTTTCTTGGTTCTATGTTAGTTGTTGTTGTATTAATCCGACAAAACCTGATGAGACTTTCTCTGTCAACTCTTAAGTAGTCGTGCGTTTTATTTTTCAATTGGGGATTTAAGAGCCAATTTTAAAGGCTTCTAGAAATAAACTATAGGTGATACCAATTTTTAGTAAATTGAAAGATTCTCGCAGAATCGGTGCTGGTTTAGCCTGGGAACTTTTTCGATAAACAATCCGGCTAGTCGCCTCCGTAAACAGCAGTAATAAACCGGCAGCGGTGACATCCCATTGAGCAGTTTGTCCAGCAGTAGTGACAATTGCTTGCCCAGAAAAAACTCCAAATAAAACACAAATTATCTGGAGGGAAATCCGCCGCCAAGGATTACCAAAAAAGCTATTAAATCGACTGCTGGTGACATTAGCCAGCGTACTTAAACGGGTGCGTTGCATGGTCATATTTATTTAGAAGTAATACGATTAAGAAGCCACAAAGAGGTAACAATACCAGTAAAGTGCGCGAGAATTGTATTAGTATTAGCCTGCACAATTAACAGGTCAACGGAATTAACAAATTGACTGGGGTTAGAGGCAACATTAAAAGTGCCTTGAGGAACATTGAGGGATTTAATTAAGACGATTCCCGCCAAGGCTTGCGCTCCCAAAATTGTTAAAAACATCCCGATAATATTAGCGATTAAACCCTGACGGATTAATTGAATAGTATCGGATTTTTTCGGGCGACTATCTTGATCACCCCCCAACATTTGACGGGCGATTTTCATGTAACGAGAAGAAAAGAAAATGGCAACCACCAAGAAACAAGCCCCACCAATGGCACATAAAACACCGATTTCAATACCGGAAGTGCGTTGTCTCGTCCCTAATAAACTAGCGGTAGCAATGAGCAATAAAACCCCTGAAATTACGCCTAGGACAATCTGCGTCCAAAAACCGATTCTTCCCTGACGTAAAAGGATATTAGCAGCCCGTTGGACGGCTGGAGGCAAGGAATAAAGATCAGAATCTCTAGGGGTGGATATATTGGTAATTTCTGATTGTTTGTCTCTCATCGGGGTTAAGCTAGGGATTGGGTAAATCTGGTCTTGATCTATTTTCGTCTTTTTTTTTGCCCATGGCTAGAGATTTAATTTTGGCACTGACTGGCTATCTGTTTAGCTTCTACCTGTAAACGCTGGGCCATGCGAAACATCTCTTGACCGGTGTGGAGAGAGCGATCATCGTAGTTAAGGGCAAAGGTTTCTAATTCTTCTAGTCCGTCAGTGAGATGATTGAGACAGTAGTACACAGAGGCGGCCACTTTGGCCATTTTGGCAGGGTTGGGCCGTTGGGAAAAGAGGGTTTTGGCTCGATCGAGATTTTGGCGACAGGTTTCTAGATAGTCTTGAAAAACAGCCATTAACTGATCATCGAAGGGATCGGCGGATAGGTGATCGATCTGACCTTTGAGGGGTCGGATAATTTGACCGATCAGGCGATTAATCGGGCTATAGGTCTGGTTATACCACTGTTTGACCAGGGCTTCGTCTTCCTGGACTGCTTCTTTGTAACGATGGTAATTTGCCTGGGCGGTGGCGGTGCGTTGGGCGCGTTTTTCGGGAGAATTGGCGATTAGTTGGTTATCGTAGTCCTTTCTTAGTCTCGGATCGCTTAGGATCTCGTAGGCGGCGTTAATAGCGACGATTTTATCGTGACTGGCACTATCGTTTTGACTATCGGGATGGAATTGTCTGGCTAAACGCCGATAGGCCCGTTTAATCTCGTCAGGGGTCGATTTATGGCTGATTTCTAAGGTTTGGTAGTGGTTGCCGGTCATGAGCGCAAGCGATCGATCTGTCTTTTGTTATTATCGATCATGGTTAACCAGGCGGAGAAGGGGAATTGTCAGTTATCAGTGATCAGTTATCAGTGATTTAGACAAAAGGATTGATTTCAGGGATATCCTCGATCGAGGGTAAGTCTATTTGACCCGATCGCTCTTGTGTAAGATAATAGGGACAATGAAGCTGACAATCGGGACGATGGGGAAAATCGACTAAATCATTTTGGTATGCTGATAGATAGCGATCGAGATCCTTCAATAAACGGCGTAAATCCCGTCCTGTCCGTTGGTGTAGTTTCTGGTTATAGTTAAAAGTAATTTGTTCGGGGTTGCGGGGTAACTGCACAAACCAATAGGTCATCGATAAACTATCAGGAGGATAAGCAGAAGTTTCTGCCAACACATACAGATAAAGTCTCGTCTGCCAATTTTTGGCTAGTTTGTCGGCATCGATAGGTTTTAAGTAGGTTTTCCAGTCAAAAATTACCGCTCGATCGCTCTCTAGTAAAATTAAATCATAGATAACCGTTAATAAATAATTACCCACAGTTAAACTGCGACAATGTTCCGCTTCTCGATTAGCTTCTCCCGGATTTTGGGCAATTGCCGGGGCGGCCTTTAATAGGGCTGTTAAACAATGTTCTAACTGTTCATTTTCGCGTAATAGGGACGTGATTGGCAGCCCTAATTCCCGCTGCTGTAATAATAGGTGAAACTGACTGCCCCATTCTTGCCTCTCCAATTGCCCGGGGTCAGCCGGTGTGTTAAGTTGCTCTAGATAGACTTTTTGAAATCTCGGTGGACAGGTTTCCAATAGGTTTAAATGGCCCTGGGCAAGACGATAGATATTAGACATGATAACTAGATAGGTATTAAAAACTTTCAGATGCCCCCCTTATTAAGGGGGGATTAAGGGGGGATCGGCACCCCCATTATCAAAGGGGGCAGGGGGGATCGAACTTAAAATCCATTTTTAATTTAATTATAACCAGCTACTTAGAGTTATCGTTGATAAAACAGGAGTTAGTCTATAGTTTTTGGCTGACAGATGCTAGGAAGGTTGAATAGCCAGAGTATTTAGTAACATTTGATAGACAATACCAAAAGAAATTGATTAGGACAATCTATGCTTAAGAAAAAGGATCATGACAGCCTTTCCCATAAAGATGAAGTGTAACCTAATTTGGTGTTAACGACCGAGGACTGACCCGCCAAAACAAAAACTTCCTATCTCATCATTAAGATCAGCTGCCCGCGTATTTAAATTGTTTGTTGAGATGAGGCACTGTGGCAGTGTTGCAACAGTAAAGGGATTGGGAGAGATTGACCTAATCTAAGGATCGGGGGGTTAAAATACGTCTTAGCTTAATGACAGACAATAGCTTGTTAGAGCTATAATCAGGGTTTTATGCCTATAAAAGTCCCTGTTTACTTAATAAAGAAAATTTGACAAACTTATATAATAATGCTTGGTAGTGAAGCTTCTCAATAATTGATCCCCCATGACTTGGTTATATAAAACCCCCGGTATTCCCGATGAATTGTTTGAACGTTTACCCGGGATTCCCCTGAGTAAACGCGAGGTGAGATTATTGATGATTTCCGCTTTGAGGTTAGGTGATGGGGGGGTTTTCTGGGATATAGGAGCAGGAACCGGCACTATTCCCGTTGAAATTGGCTTATTATGCCCCAATAGTCCGATTATTGCTATTGAAAGGGATGAAGAAGTGGCCAGTTTAATCCGCCGTAATTGCGATCGCTTCGGGGTAAAAAATGTTACGGTTTTTGAAGGCAGCGCCCCCGATTGTCTGCCCAATATATCCCTAGCACCCGATCGCGTCTGTATCGAGGGCGGCAAACCGATTAAATCGGTTCTGCAAGAAGTGTGGCAATACCTGAAACCCAACGGCCGCATCGTGGCTACGGCCAATAATTTAGAAACCCTCTATCAATTTTCCGAAGGTTTTTCTAATTTACAGGCCCGTAATATCGAGATTGTCCAAGCGGCAGTAAATCGCCTAGAAACTAGGGGTATTCACCAAGTTTTTGCCGCCGTTGATCCCATGTTTATCCTGAGCGGCGATAAACTTTAATTGGGGATAACCTTCCATAAAGTTTTCTTAATCTATATAATTATGACAATGCCGCCTAATTTCTCTGGATTAACCATGCCTTGGCCACGCATTGTCAGCGCTATTTTTGCTATTGCCTTCGCACTGGGAATTATTATCGTTGGGGGTTGGTATTTCACCCTCGGCATCGGTGTTATCGTCTTTTTGGGACAATTAGAGTATTTTCGCTTAGTTCGCGCTAAAGGCATTGAACCGGCCGCTAAAACCACTCTCGTAGTTTCCCAATTATTACTACTGACGGCAACTATGGCAGCCCCCCTCACCGATGCCATGTTTCCCCTGGCCGGAGCGTTAATTTGTTTTTATCTGCTCTTTCAGCCAAAAATGGCGACAATTGCCGACATTTCCACCTCAATTCTCGGTCTGTTTTATGGTGGTTACTTACCTAGTTATTGGATTCGTTTACGGGTCGGTTTTTCTCCTGAAAGTGGTCCCGTGGCTATGGCCAGTAACTTACCCCTGATGGGATATTGGCCGGAATCGTGGATGGAACCGAAATTATTCCCGGCCGCTTTGACGGTGACTTTTCTGGCCTTCGGTTGCATTTGGGCCGCCGATATCGGAGCTTATATCATGGGAAAATGGTTAGGGAAAACCAGTTTATCGCTGATTAGTCCCAAAAAAACCGTGGAAGGTTCCTTTTTTGGCATTTTAGGCAGTATAGCGGTGGCCGATTTGGGTGCTTGGTATTTAGATTGGCCCTATTGGCAGCTGACGGGCTTATTTTTGGGCTTATTAATTGGTATTGTCAGTTTATTGGGCGATTTAACCGAATCGATGATGAAACGCGATGCTGGGGTCAAGGATTCCGGCCAGTTAATCCCCGGTCACGGTGGTATCCTTGATCGCACTGATAGTTATGTCTTCACCGCTCCCCTAGTATATTATTTCGTCACTTTACTGCTGCCCTGGTTGCGTTAGTAATTTGTTTCTTCTCCAGTGCTAAATTCAAGATTAAACCCAAATTTGCGATTATGTCAGCAGTCGTCCATCCCCGGGGTAAAGTTTATCTTCTCGGTGCGGGAATCGGTCAGAGTAGTTTTCTCACCCTGCAAGCGCGAGCAATTTTAGCCACGGCCGAGGTTTTGCTGTACGATGCCCTAGTGGATAGTCAAATCTTCTCCCTAGTGCCGAAAACCTGTGTTTTAGTCGATGTGGGCAAACGGGGGGGACAACCCGGGGCCGAGCAGAATCAGATTAATCGGATACTGGTTAATTATTGTCAAGAGGGAAAACGAGTTATTCGGCTTAAAAGTGGTGATCCAGGGGTTTTTGGGCGAGTATATCCTGAAATGTTGGCCCTAAAGCAGGCAGGCTGTGATTTTGAACTGATAACCGGTATTTCCTCCGCTTTAGCCGCTCCTTTATTGGCCGGAATTCCCCTGACCGAAAAGGATATTAGTCGCTGTTTTGCGGTCTTGAGCGCTCACGATCCCGAGTCTCTCGATTGGTCAGCTTTAGCTAAAATTGATACACTTGTGCTATTGATGGCCGGTCAGTCCTTAGGGCAAATTATCGAGAAACTATACCAAAATGGGCGGAATATTGACGACTCGATCGCTATTATCCGTCAGGCGGGACGCAAGGATCAACAAATTTGGCGCGGCACTTTAGAAAATATTCTCGCTCAAACCGCCGGAGTGTCCCTCTCACCCTCTATTATGGTCATTGGTCAAGTTGTGGATCTGGCGATTATGTCCTCTCCCCCACCCCTAGGCGGTAAAACTATTGTTATTACCCGTGCAGCCGAGCAAACGAGTCAATTTAGCGAAATTTTGCAAAATCAAGGCGCAGAAGTCCTGGAAATGCCCGCTTTAGAGATTCGTCCCCCCGACCGTTGGCAAGGTTTAGACGATGCCATCGCTCAGTTAAAAGAGTTTGATTGGCTGATTTTAACTTCTGCCAATGCTGTTAATTTTTTCTTCGATCGCTTGACATTTTGGGGAAAAGATGCTAGGGCTTTAGCGACTGTAAAAATCGCCGTGGTGGGCAAAAAAACCAGCCAAGTTTTGCACTCACGGGGATTAAAAGCGGATTTTATCCCGGGGGATTTTGTCGCCGATGCTTTGGTAAACGAGTTTCCCGACCCGATTAAGGGGCAAAAATTCCTCTTTCCTCGCGTGGAAACGGGAGGGAGAGAGATATTAGTTAAGGAGTTAACGGCCAAAGCTGGTCAGGTGACGGAAGTGGCCGCATATTATTCCGGATGTCCCGCACGCATGGATAGTGGCATCTGGGAAGCGTTTCGAGAGGGGAAAGTCGATATAGTCACCTTTGCTAGTTCCAAAACCGTCCAGAATTTTTATCAGTTATTGCTGCAAGAAACGGTACAATTATCGGTTAATTCCCTATTAGAAAAAGTTTGTCTGGCTTCTATCGGTCCGCAAACTTCAAAAACCTGTCAAGAGTTATTTGGTCGTGTTGATATCGAGGCGCGAGAATATACCCTAGAAGGATTGACTAGCGCTTTAATCGAGTGGAGTAAGACCTGACATTCTCAGCGCCGTATTTGCGGCAGCTGGGGTTGGGAGAATCAAAGCCCCTTATCAAGAAGGATCAAAGCCCCCCTTATCAAGGGGGGTTGGGGGGATCAAAGCCCCTGATCAAGAAGGATCAAAGCCCCTTATCAAGAAGGATCAAAGCCCCTGATCAAGAAGGATCAAAGCCCCTTATCAAGAAGGATCAAAGCCCCTTATCAAGAAGGATCAAAGCCCCCCTTATCAAGGGGGGTTGGGGGGATCAAAGCCCCTTATCAAGAAGGATCAAAGCCCCTTATCAAGAAGGATCAAAGCCCCCCTTATCAAGGGGGGTTGGGGGGATCAAACTTCCAATTACTCCACAAACTCCCTCAAAATTACTCAAAACTTCTTGATTAGTAAAGCGGATTACTGTTAATCCATAACCTGATAAAATTTGGGTTCTTTCTAAGTCATAGGTCTGAGCATCTTCCCTATTATGACTATCACCATCAATTTCAATCACTAATTTTAATTCGGGGCAATAAAAGTCAACAATAAATTGATTAATCGGTCTTTGGCGATGAACTCTATATTGAAAATTGTTTAAGTATTCATACCAAAGTTTTCTTTCAGCTTTGGTCATATTTTTACGGAGTTCTTTGGCTAGTTCTACGAGTTTGGGATTGTAGGGTAGATGATGATGATTGGTTAATTCCATAAGCTTACTTTCTGGTTAGTCATGTTACCGTACTTAGCCCCCCTTATCAAGGGGGGTTGGGGGGATCAAACTTAACGTGATTGCAGTTTTATTTATTAAAAAAAGAAAGATTATTTTTCAACTAATAAGTTTAGCATATATAGCGTTTTCTGTTCGCACGAGGTACATTATTAATGTTGAAAAGCTTAATCAGCAAAGGTTTAACTGTGCCACACAGGGGTGAGAACCGCTATAATATCCCTTATCAAGGAGTCGTAGGCGGGGGGATGAAACTTAAAGCGATTGCGTTTTTTTATTAAAAAATCAGGTGTTATTGTTGATAAGTTTTGCTGTTAGCAGGGGAATTTTGGCGGGCAGTTTTGAGGTTTGATCCCCCCAACCCCCCTTGATAAGGGGGGCTTTTTATTGGTTGAATTTGATCCCCCCAACCCCCCTTGATAAGGGGGGCTTTTTACTGGTTTAATTTGATCCCCCCAACCCCCCTTGATAAGGGGGGCTTTTTACTGGTTTAAGATGTATAAGTCTGTGATATATTACAGGTTACAAGTCTCTGCGCGAGAAAAGAAATATACCACCTCACAAACCCATCTTTATCCCTCTTCAAGGGTAGGTGTGCGTGTTGACTATCCTCTAATAAAAAAGTTAGCTCATCATAGATCAACCATTGTCCGTCCCCGCGCCAACCCACCTCGTCAGCGAATTTTTTATACACATCATAATCGTATTTCCCTAGGACACCACCGCAATCCAGCCAGACTTTTTTCTGCACAGAAAAGCCAAATTTGCTGCCGCTATTATCTACCCAGAGCTTGTCAATGGTGCGTAATTCCTCACAGGGAAAGTTTTCAGCACTTTCTTCATCTAGCCAGCCTTCATCTTCCCTTTTAGCAATTAACAACATTAACCGCATCGTTTCCTCATCGGCTTCGCGCCATTGCCCATTTTTCAGATAGGTTTCTAGTTGAGTAAAGAGAGAAGTCTGTCGTTTTTGTTCTAAAAGTTCCAATCTGCGACGTTTTTTAACAGGTAATTCCCAATAACATCGCTCCGCTAATCCCTGAGCTTTAGGATTAGATTGATTATAAAAATAGACAATAAAATCAGTCGGATTAATCAATAAAGTTGCATACATAATGCAAGCCTCGTACCAGAGATTTTGCTGCCAATTTTCCTTGAGTAAATTTTCTTGCTTTAACCGTTTAATCTCCAAAGCAATTAAATAGGACTGAAAAAGATTATGGGCAAACTCATAGTATTCATCCTTTTTCAAAATTAACTCGCTCACATGAATTAACCGCTCTACAAAATCCTTAGCCGAAGTGCTTTCAGGATAACCCAATTCCTGAATAAAATTTTGTATAGAACTCAGTAATTCCGAATATTCAATCGTGGTTGTATTTCCCATTTTCAGGGCTAACTGTTGCAATACCAGTTGACGATGATTTTCCTCATTGTTATCTAAAATCATATCAATGCCCCTAGCTTGAGGGCGAGTGATCAATTGCAGATCAAAAATTCGGCGAAATAAATCCACTCGTTGCTGAGGTAATTTTTGTCCCGAGCCAAAGTTTGCCCGATGTAACTGTACTATCATATTCAGATTTAAGGGATTTCTCGCCAAGGCTAATAGAGTAGAACTTTCCCCGGAATCATCGAGAGCAAATAACTGATTAATTAAATCCTTTGCTTTATTGTCGGCAGCTTCTTGTTTAGCTTTTAAACTTCTGCTAACTCTGGTTTCCTGCTCTTGCCAGAAATACCATTTATACACAAAATCCTGAATATTTTTATCGGTAAATTCATTAATAAACACCTTTTGCCGAGGTTTATGCTCAGAGCTAAACGCTTGATAGCCTTTGGGACGAGAGGTTAAAATAAAATAGTTTTGGCGAAAATCTTGCCACTGTTTGCCAATCCATTGACTGACTTTTTCGGCATATTCGGGTTTAACTTCATCAAAACCATCAAACATCACTAACATTCGCTGACGGGTTAAATGACTTTTAGCCCAGTTCTGAGGTAAATCTAATTCTTGAGAAATATCTTGTTTAAGATGTCGCTCAATTAAGGTCGGTAAATCCAATCCTTCTGTGGTGGTAATCACTTCCTGCCATCTCCGTAAACGTAAAAAGACAGGAATTAAAAAAGGTGCATTTTGTTTCGGTTGTTTTAGAGCGTAGTTATAGGCTAAATGACGCAATAAAGTCGTTTTTCCTCGTCCACCAGGAGCCAGAATTAACAACCGTAAATTTGTCCTCTTTTTAGCCCGTCGCAACAAATCCCAAATATCATCCCCCGTACCTTTAGACTCTTCTTCTGAGCGCAGTTCTAATTGACTCAGATCCAAATTAATAAAAATTTCTTCTAGTTCCGGAGTAGAAAAACCAAAGATTGTATCTTCAATCCCTTCAATATCATCATAACGACAATCTGAATCCCGTAATTTAATTAAATATTTCCCGTCAGGATTAGCTAATTGCCAACGTATTTTTTCCAGTCCTTTGTCTAGCCAAACAAAAAAGCTTAAAGCTGTACCTTTACCATGATTTTTACCTTTGGTTCTTGCCACTTCTAAAAACGCTTTACTCCAGGCTGATCCGTAGGTAAAAAAGCCCGTGACGATAAAGGTGACTCCCCCGACAATAATCGCCTTAACCGTGTCATGTTGACTAAGCCAAGTTAAGCCGCCTGTAATGCTACCCCCGATAATTGGAAGGGAAGGAGCGGAGGTTCGGAGTTGATGGGCAACAAAAGCAGTGATTTTTCCCGTCCAAACTTGAGCCTGTTCCTTTTCCTGGTCAAAATCTGATTCTTTTTTCTCCTCAGATTCCGATGCTTCCAGCTTTGCGGTTTTATCGTCCATAAACCCCCTTTGATCAACCTCTTCTAATTATATTAGAACTCTATTGAAGATAGATTTTGGGTTCGATCCAGCCTTGATCCCCCCTTGTGCCGATCCCCCCTTAATCCCGCCTTAATAAGGGGGTGCCGATCCCCCCTGCCCCCCTTGATAAGGGGGGTGTTTGACAACTTAGCATCAAAATCTCTGTTTATTTTAATAACAATAAACGCTGGGGAGATAAAGTAACAGTCCAAGGCAAAGCTTGCTCCTTAATTTCTAACCATTTATCCTTATATAACTCTGCTTGGATATGAAAATCTCTGTCGTGGTTGGAGGGTTGATTAAGTTTCAGATAGAGAGTCACCCGATGGGGTCCTTCAATGGCATTAGCTAACCAACAGGGAAAAGTATTAATATCGCCTAAATCTCGACCAAAAATAATTTGATGGGCGCGAATTCCCGTATAGGCTAAATAGTCGGGAATTCCGGGGATGGTGTGTAATTTAACATCCCAATCAATGGCCTCCAATTGTTGATTATTGATGATAATAGCACGGGAAAAATTTTTACAGCCAGTAATTTTTGCCAAACTAACGCTATCTGGTCGCTCAAAAATTTTCTGTTTAGAATTATTAGCAATTGCCCGCCCTTTTTCCATAACTAATAAATTCTCACATATTCGATAGGCTTCATCCATATTATGGGTAACAAAAATTGTCACGCCATCGTAATTACTTAAAGTTTTGATCATCTGACGTTCTAATTGAGCGCGTAGATGGGTATCAAGGGCAGAAAAAGGCTCATCTAATAATAAAGCTTCCGGACGACTAGCTAAAGCGCGAGCGATGGCGACCCGTTGCTGTTGTCCCCCCGATAATTGATGGGGATAACGGTTTTCCATGCCGGGTAACTGCACTAATTCTAATTGGTTGGCAATCTGCTGTTTAATAACTTTTTTAGATAAGTTTTTCGGGAGACTAAAAGCGATATTTTCTGCCACGGTGAGATGGGGAAAAAGAGCATAATTCTGCACCACAAAACCGATGCGACGCTGACGACTGGGGAGATTAATTCCCTTTTCCGAATCGAAGAGAATGCGACCATTTAAGACAATACGGCCCCTTGAGGGCGTTTCTACCCCAGCCAGCGATCGCAAAATCAGGCTTTTTCCCGAACCCGAAGCCCCTAATAGTCCTAATGGCTGATTTTGGCAGTTAAAAGTGACTGAGAGGTTAAAACCGGGTAAACATTTCTCTATATCGACAAATAAGCCTATTTTATCCCTATAATGCTGATTTTCAGCTGCTAAAAGGGCAAAATCGCGACCCTCCCAGGGTGGCAGCCAGTCCTCCATCTCGTTAGGTTTGCTTTCTCCCAGTCGTCCTAATTGCTGTTTACGTTGACTTTGCCAGAGATTAACGGCGATAATACCCGATAGGGAGATTAATATGATAATAAATACCCATATCCAAGCCTCGGTCATCTCTCCTGCTTCCACAGCGAAGAAAATCGCCATCGGGATAGTTTGAGTTTGCCCCGGAATATTACCGGCTAACATCAAAGTCGCCCCAAATTCCCCCAAAGCGCGGGCAAAAGCTAGGGTTAATCCTGCTAATACCCCGGGGAAGGAGAGGGGCAAAAGTAGGCGCCAGAATATTTTCCCTTCCGATGCCCCTAGGGTGCGGGCAACCTGTAAAAGACTGGCATCCACCTGTTCAAAAGCGCCGAGGGTGGTTTTGTACATCAGGGGAAAAGCTACCACCGTCGCGGTGATAACGGCGGCATACCAAGTAAAAACGATGCGAAAATTGAATAAGTCTAATAACTGTCCTAATGGTCCGTTTTTGCCGAATAGGAGCAGTAAAATGAAGCCTAGCACCGTCGGGGGCAAGATTAGGGGCGCGACGAAAACTGCCTCGATTAGGGATTTCCACCGTCCACGATAGCCTAACATCCAATAAGCGGCGGCAATACCGAGAAAAAAGATGATTATCAGGGCAATGGTGGCGGTTTTCAGGGATATCCATAGGGGGGAAAAGTCTGGCATTGTTTATCTGGCTATTCCGAAGCCGAATTTTTCAAAAATGTTTTTAGCGGCTGTCCTGGTGAGATATTGGGCGAAAGTCTTGGCAGCTTGCGGGTTTTTGCTGGCTTTAATCACAGCTATGGGATAAATAATCGGAGAATGGAGATTATTGGCAGCCGTAGCCACTACTTTTACTTGGTCGGAAATTTTAGCATCGGTGATGTAAACAATGCCAGCATCGGCGTTACCAGTCTCTACGGCGGCGAGAACATGACGGACGGAGTTGGAAAAGACCAATTTTGGTCTTATTTGCTCTAAAATGCCGAGATTTTTCAGAACTTCTTCACTGTACTGACCGACGGGAACGCTGCGCGGTTCACCCACGGCAATTCTTTGGATATTACTGTTAGTCAGGGAAGGAAAATCGCTGATTTTTAGGGCGGAATTCTTGGGAACGATTAAAACTAGGCGATTAGTGAGCAGGTTTCTTCTGGTAGTTGTATCGATTAAACCAGCTTTTGCTAAAGCGTCCATTTGCTTAGTGGCAGCCGAGAGGAAAACATCGGCCGGCGCACCTTGTGTAATTTGCTGTTGCAAAGCTCCCGACGCACCGAAGTTATAATTAACTTTAATGTTACTATGGGCTTTTTCAAACCCCGGCTTGATTTCTTCTAGGGCCTCTTTGAGACTAGCGGCGGCGGAAACTAGAATTGTCTGGGTTTGCGCGGTGGCGATAGTAGATGAAAAAAGGTTTATTCCTAGAGATAATAAGCAACTAAGGACAATTGAGCCGATAAAAGCCAGAAAATATCGTCTTTTCATCAAGATTGATAGCAAGCGATCGATATTTATATTTCTATCACAACCAATCCACCGCCCAAAATCTGTATCTAGGGTTTGCGGCAAAAAGTTTTTCCTAGGGTGTGGGGTGTGGGAAGTCAGGATAAGTAGAATTGGCTGAATATCCAGCAATTCTCATTTTGAAATAAATAGAGCATTAACCCCGATTTTGGAAGGCAAAATATAGTAGAAAGTGACTATTTTTCAGGGACAGGCGATCACAAAAAAAACAACTGGTGGGACAAATTAATTATAAATACTCAAGCAATCAAAGGGATTGGCTGAGAACGAACGGGGTTAATTCAGGAAGATAGTTCTGTTTTTAGAATAGGGAATTCAAGGGAAATAAAAATTTATAATTAAGTAGTCGTGCAAAATAAATTTCCTAGTGAAGAAAGGCAAAAGGCAAAAGGCAAGGGGGGGTTAGATGTGTGTAATTAATTTTGCTTAGGTACTTATTGTCAGCTAAGGTAAAATGGGTGACAGCACGTCAAATTATTCGGCTCTTCGTTACTTGTTATGGTTCGATAGGGGGGCATAAATCGACTAAATCCTTATATGGCAAGAGACTTAATTGATTAGTTCCCTCTAGATAAAAAACAATTGACAAAAATCGCTAAATGCCTTTCTCTATAAGAGTTTCATTCCTTATAACCCTGTACATTGCATCAGACAAACCGAAGAACCGCAATTTAATGTTCTGATAGCCTTGGGATGATTCAGAGCTAAACCCACAGGTCAAAAATTAAATCATAAAATCCCGCTTGTTTGGCTGGAAAATCGCCCCTTTCTATCCTAGCAATAATTGATGGTAAAGCTGCGATGAAAGCAGGGCTTCTCTCTTTCGGGTGTAGACTCCAAGCTCTAGGGTTGGTGAGGTTAATCCTCAGATAATCCGTCTGTTTGAGCTTCTCAGAAACCATAATTTCCCAAGAATCTAATTTTCCCTTTCCAGTCCAGATATTTAGGGCTGTTTTCATCCCTTCTGACCAATTTTTTACAAACTGCTGCCGATATTCATTATACCAGATGATAGGCAGGGGTAATAACTCATCAAACCGGTTACATTTGAGCAAATATAGGCGACTTCCAAAATATTTAAATTCATAAAAACCTTGAGGATTTAATTTGCCCGTATCTGATTCAAAAAACTTACCATCAGAGGTGGGCGGTCCTGTCATAGGACGGACAAACATAATCCGAGGATTTGCTTCCATCAGATCAATTCCTTCAGCAATCCATTTGTAGCCTGGCTCTTGGTACATCATCATATCGCTATCAAAATGCAGCAGATAGTCACTCTGACATTCTTCTATCTTAAAAATCGAGCCAAGGATCGGATAGCCTTTATAGTTATGAGTAGGTTTTATGGCACTGCCGAAATGTTTTAGATATAATCGTTCTTGATACCTGGAATCGTAATTAAAATCTACAATCCGGTCAACCACACCCTTGTGCAGCAAAGTTTGTGCACATTGGCGTAAGTCTTCCATCGTACCAATACCAGGACGATCAACTTTTTCCCCACTTAAAGCAGCCGTGTCTATGGCTAACACTTTTTCTTGAAAGGGAAAATTACACATCTTAACTATATGGGGGATAGTAAGCATCATAAATGGTAAGTCAGTCCGCGCTACAAAAAACCAAAGCGAACAAGTAGGAGATGCCATTAATCTTGCCTCTAACCATTTAGATACGGGACGGGGCTTATTATAACATCTTCACAGCTTTTTTACCCCTTTTGGCAGTTTAAACCCCACCCCAGTTCCTAGTCTTATAGAGTTAGTTGACAAGACTGGGATTTGTGAGGTAATTTTTTAGAAGATGCCCAACTGGGACGATTGATCTCTAAGTATTTTATGACTTTCCCCTTTGTCTCAATTATTATTCCTGTTTTTAATGATGTAGAGGGTCTGAAAACTTGCCTAGAAGCTCTTGAGCGACAAATGTATCCTACGGACGATTGGGAGATCGTTGTTGTCGATAACGGGCCCGATGATAGCATTAAAGATTGCGTGGCTCGATTTCCTCGAGCCTCTTATCTGGTAGAAACCATCCCCACGCAATTTGCTGCCCGCAACACGGGGATTAGGGAATGCCGGGGTGAAATCATTGCTTTTACTGATGCTGACTGCCTTCCCGATGCCCACTGGCTGAGAGAGGGGGTAGAGGATTTGGTCAATACTCCTAATTGTGGTTTGGTTGCAGGTCATATTGAGGTTTTTCCCGAAATCGAAGGCAAAGCCAACGCGGTTGAGCTTTTTGAGATGATTACAGCTTTACCCCAAGAAGAATTAGTTACGAAGATGAAATTTGGCGCAACTGCTAATATTTTTACTTTTAAACAGATTTTTGAAACCGTAGGATTTTTCAATCTCTCTCTTCCCTCGGGAGGAGATTTAGAATGGGGACGGCGAGTTAGTAGCGCAGGTTATCAAGTAGTTTATGCCCCAAAAGCCCTAGTCAAACATCCTGCTCGCAAAACTTGGCCTTCCTTAAGGTCTAGAACCATAAGGGTCATGGGGGGATTGCATCAGATCAATTTAATCAGTTACCCCCATCGGTCTAATTTAAACCGTTTCCGGGGCTTAATCGGTGATATTTGGCGAGATTGGCCTAACCTGAACGATCTTCTGGCTATCTACAAAGATGCCAGAATTCCCAACCAAAGCGATCGGATCAAGGTGGTCTTGGTTACTTTAGCGGTAAAGTGGACAAGGATTTCTGAGAAAGTTAGGCTGTTTTTAGGGGGAGGATTAAAGACGGACTACAATAGAGATTTACAAGCAGTGGGTATTAAGTCAGAAAATATTTGATCTATAGGGGTTTTCCTTAGCCTGAAGTCAGTTCTTATACCCTCTCTTTAGGAATCGGCAGAGGAGTTGTTTACGTCTTATTTAGGTTTGCCAGAGCTGATAACTTTTGCTTAATTTTAATCAGGATAGTTTTTATTTTACTCTTGAATAGATTAGAATTTTTGGTAGATCTTTGAATTTGCGTGATTAAATTTTCTGCTATCTTAATCCTCAACAACTTGGCCGTATCTTCAGAGATTTTATTTTCTAGGTAACTTAGCGCATTGCCTAAGGCATCATCTTGAAAATCTGGACAAAAAATGTTAGGGTTTCCTTGCACTCGACTGACGAAAATGAGCCCCTTAATATAGGCAGTTGCTAGAGTTTCTAAATCTAAATCAGATGGCACAAAGTATTGCAAGATATCTTGGAGAGTCTCCTCACCTTCTGCCGCCGCTAAGGCGACACCATAGTTAAAAAAAACGGCTCGATTACGGAGTTGATTGTAGTAAGAAATATCAATGGGGGGATGGACGTTTTCTAGCTGAATCAGGCGCGGATCTTCCTTGGTTAAGCAATCCAAAACCTGTAATATCCCTTTTAAGACCCTGAGTCCTTGCCGACTATGAGAGCTACAATTCTGACGGTATTGAGCTAAAAAATCAGGTATATGCAGCAATTTCTGACGGGATCTGGCGAAGCGAATCCAGATATCCCAGTCTTCACCCCCCGCAGTACCATCGAAATTGAACCAGCCTACTTTTTGCAGAGACTGGGAGCGGATCATAATGCCCGCAATCCCCCCCCAAGTATTGTGTTCCAGAATATTGGGCCAGCTAGGAACTTCACTTTGATCGAGCTGGCCTAGTATAGTCTGGCCATCTTCCGCCATCATCCAAACGTTAGAGGCCACAGCGGCTGCTTCAGGGTTTTTGCTTAAGCTTTCTACACACTTGGCCATCATTGACGGAGCGAGCAGATCATCGGCATCTAAAGTGATTAGAAATTCGCCCCTGATCAAAGCGCTGCCGTTTTTCCTGGCCGCTACTTGCCCCTGTTGTTCTTGATATAAATACTTAATCCGCTGGGGATATCTCTGGGTATATTCTTGGGCTACCTGATGGGTGTTGTCGGTGGAGCCATCATTGACAATAATTATCTCATAGTTTTGATAAGATTGTCTCAAAACAGATTCCACTGCTTGAGCAAGTAAGTGTCCATGCTGATAACAGGGAATTAATACGGAAACTTTGCCGAGCTCAAAAATGGGATCGTTCTCTAGCATATCTTGCACTCATAGGGGTTTATTCTCGGGTTTGCCTAATAAACCTTTGAGTTTTTTACTTAGCCTACTTTTCCAAGTGCGGAAAATTGTGGTCAGGTGATCGCGGATCACATATTGCCAGCGCCAGGGCCAAGATAAATTTTTCAGCCTGTACTTAAGAAACAGATCGCGATTGGGCATATTTGGCCCGTGACCAAAGCCTGCCCAGTGGGTATATAGTATTCTTTTCCCATTTACCTTGTGAGTATTATCGGCAAACTCTATCTTGAATTTTGCCCACTCGGAGCCCAGATCTGGGATAGCCTCAGTAATGGCTTGGGTTTTCAGCCCCTTAATATCCACACAGTAGTTGACAAAAGGCTGGACAATACAATTATCAGCAAAATGCTGTCTGATTGTGGCTGCTTGTTCAGCCAACTCTTGAATATCATCTAGGCTAAAAGCTCCCCGGGAAGATATAAAAGAGCCTGCGTTGAAACCATTTGCCCTATACTCTCGGATCA
Source organism: Microcystis viridis FACHB-1342 (assembly GCF_014698335.1). Lineage (GTDB taxonomy): Bacteria > Cyanobacteriota > Cyanobacteriia > Cyanobacteriales > Microcystaceae > Microcystis > Microcystis ichthyoblabe_A. The sequence continues at coordinate 20,923 of NZ_JACJSV010000013.1, forward strand.
TTTTATCTCTAAACTCCCCCTCTTTATAGACCTGATCGAATATACCCCTATAGTAGTACATAAATTCTAATTCAGAGTTGATATAGGTTCGGAACAGCTCTTGCAAGCTATCTAAAACAATAATGTCAGAATCTAGAAAGATAAAATGCTCTAGGGGTCCCCAGAAGATGGAAAAAATACGAAATCTGTGATTATGTATATCGTCGATACCCCTTACTTTTGCTCCCACTCCATCTAATAGCTCCAAGTTTATATCGCGATAAAAATTGAAATTGTATTTCTGAGAAATTTTACTTAGTTGGGATATATTATCATTAAAAGGTATAACATATAGAGGGCATTCAGGCTCATAGGCCCTGAGACTTTCTAAGAAAGGAATCATCCATTCCAAAACCTGATCATTAGCTAAACAGTATATACCTACTTTTCCAAGCGTCTTCATGGGTTAAGATTTATCAACGAGTTTCCGCTATTCTACTCAGGGAAACTTTTCTTGTCAATCTCAGGGAAAAGGAAAATCCTCAACGCTTACGGTCAAGTAAATTGTGGCCAGGGCTACAAGTCCGTCAAGATACAACAATTTCACCGCCAAGGATAAAGTTAGTATTTTGTTCCTTTCCTGTTCCCTCCTTTCAAGCCACGAGGACTCTAAGGACAGGCAATATCTCAACCTAATTCGTTGCTAGGTCTTGCCGGAGCCGGTCTCTAAATCGGTTAACTGTGATATAAATACTTTTAGATGGGAGCAGTAAAAACTTATGAGCAACGGAATCTGTACTTTGGCTAACGATCGGGTTTACGATCAGCTAGTGGCTCTGCTGAATAGCATTGAGGCGAATGGGGGAAAAGACTTACCAGTTTGTGTCTACCCCTACGATGACCAAACCGAGGAAATTGCCAAGTTAATCGCTCAACGCCCCCAAGTTGAACTGTATCGCGAGCGGGAGTCGATGGAGAGGTGGGATAATTTTGCCAAAGCAGCCTGGGATTCCCATCCTACAGCCCGCATCAGGTGGCAGCAAGCGGGAAGCAATGGCTATCATCGTTTTGGTACCCATCGTCGCTACTGTGCCTTTGACGGCCCCTTTGACCGATTTGTCTATATGGACGCGGATACCTTACTTTTGTCTCCCATAGACTATTTCTGGGAAAAGCTAGACGATTATGATTGTGTTATCTACGATTATCAGTATAAAGATCCCTCGCACGTCTATGAAGTTAGTTCGCCAAAGTTACTGAAAATATTCTCCGAAGAACGGATCAAAAAAGAGATTTTCTGTTCAGGAATCTATGCTTCTAAAAAAAACTTATTTGAGGAAGAAAAGAGAAATTGGATTCTGGAACAATTGCGTTCGGGAGAGTCAGAGATTATCTATCCCATGGCAGTGGATCAACCTCTTCTAAACTACATGATGATGAGAACAGGTACTTCTATATACAATTATGCTTTGAATACTCCTCCAGAAAAGAGAGTAGGTAACTGCGTTACCGATCCCAAATTTGTCGAAAAAGATAATTTATTGTATGATAAAGGATATAGGTTAATTTACCTTCATTATATTGGGATTTCAAGCAGTTTCTTTACTAGATGTTGCCAGGGAGAAAATATAGATTTTCCCTATCGCAGTTTATTTTTATATTATCGCTATCTCTACGAACCTGAAAATTATCCTCAATTTAAATCCAGTCCTGTCTGGTACAATCAACCTAAAAGTTTAGGAAAAAGAATGAAGGAAAAATTACAGAGAATAGCCCGTAAAGTTTTTTCTAACTAATAACAAGAGGTTAATTTGTGACAGAAAAAATAGTAGGTATGCTCAGCAGCTATCCCAATTTAAATCAGGGAGATTGGCTATGGAAACAAACTCCTTATTCCATGGGAGTTTGGGGTAATATTTCCATGCAAGCTAACGCTCCTGAGCCAGATTACTTGTTACTTTATCAGTTTGATTTTCCGGAACCAAAGAAAGAGCAAGGCGGCTGGAAAAATTGGCTCAAAAAACCAGTAAAGCAACAGCAGGCACTTCCATCTATTTTGGGGAGAGTTCCCAAGGAACGCATTATCTATCTCTTAAGAGAACCGCCCTTACCAGAAGTGTTATCGACCAATCTGGAAAATTACCGCATCGCCAGCGAGTATTGTGGCTATGTATCAGGTCCGGATGATTACGCGCCTCAACCATACTATATGCCTGCCGACTGGCACATAAGCAACAGCTTTCGAGATCTGGCCGATTTGCCCTGTCCGGAAAAAATTCGCCTCTGCTCTTGGATTACCTCTGGAACTACCCGCACAGCCAATCATCGCCACCGTTTGTCCTTTATGCAGCTAATCAAAGATAACGAACTTCCTTTCGATTTTTATGGGCGAGGTTTGCCGGACTGGACGGGTTCGAGAGGCTCGGTACAAAATAAATGGAATGTCCTAGCTCCCTACTACTACAATCTGGCCATAGAAAACTACGCACAGAGTAGGTGGTATATCAGCGAAAAGCTCTGGGATCCGCTATTAGCTTGGTGTCTACCTATTTATTACGGTGGAGCGGATGCAGAGAAACTATTGCCACCGAAAAGTTTCTTACGCCTGCCCAGTTTGGATCAAAAAGGAGTTGATTATTTGCGAGAGGTCACTTCTAGTTTGGATGCTTGGCACGAAGCGAAAGAAGCGATCGCCGAAGCGAGGCAAGTTATCCTGTACGAGCTAAATCTACTTAACTGGCTCTCTAATTTCGTGGTATCCTAAATGCCAATGGTTCTCTTCGGTTTTGTTGGCAAATTGTTCTATATGATGCCTATTAGCCGCAACTATGAATGCTCCTAAATCAGGACGAAAACTGGGACGGTAGGGACAGAAGGTGTTTTCCTGAGTACAGGATAAACAAGAGAGCCAAGCAATTGTTAAAACAAGTATTTCGTATATTGGTGGTTAAAAAATGCTGAAAAAAACTATTGGAGTCTATATGCCCTATTTTATGGGAGGAGGTGCTGAATCTGTGGCTCTCTGGATACTAGAAGCCTTAAAAGAAAAATATGACTTAACTCTTTTCACCTTTTACTATCCAGACTGGGAAAAGCTAAATAAGTTGTATGAAACATCCCTCAGTCCCAAAGAAGTTAAAGTTGTTTCTGTATTACCAAAAAGTTGGCAAGGCATCTCAGAGTTTCTCATCAGTAATAATCCTCATTTTCGGCAGATATCCATTCATTTAAGCCTGCGTTATTTAAAAGAAAGAGCCAAAAATTATTCCTTGGTGATATCAGCTTGTAATGCGGCCGATCTAGGCGTACCAGGAATCCAATATATCAATTGGGTTAAAGTCCTTGAAGGTGGTAAAATACACCAGAATATGCCCTACCTAAATATCTCCAATTTTTCTGTAGATAACCTCAAAAAGAATCTGTCTATTTCTAACTCTTTTGATGTAGCCAAAGCAGTCAAAGAAGTTTACGGGCTTGATAGTACCGTTATCTATCCCCCAGTGGTCATTCCCGTTAAGGATATTGCTCGGGAGCAAAAAGAGAATGCTTTTATAATTAGCGGTAGGTTAACAGTAGATAAAAGTCCAGATTTCGGCATTAAAGTCTTAAAAGCAGTGCGGGAGAGAGGATTTTCTATCAAACTCCATATAACTGGGGGCGCTGGGGGAGCTTTTAATAAAAAGTATCAACACTATATTGAACAATTGGTAGCTGAAAATTCCGACTGGATTCAACTGTATAAGGATCTTCCCTATGCAGATTATTGTAATATACTGTACAAATGTAGGTATGGTATCCATCCCAAGAAAGACCAGTTTGGTATCTCCGTAGCCGAAATGGTGAGAGCAGATATCATTCCCTTTGTACAGAAAATAGGAGGTCAAACTGAAATCGTCGGTAAGCACAATACAGAATTGCAATTTAACAGTATGGAAGAAGCAGTAGAAAAGATTATTGCAGTAATTAGTAATGAAAAGAAACAGGAAGAGCTTTTAATGTCCCTCTCCCATCAAAAGTCTCTTTTTTCATCAGAGAAATTTCAAAGGGAAATCAGTCAATTTGTAGATAATTATTTCTCTGACAACGTTTCCGAAACCTAGGCAAGAGATTCTAACGCTTGCACATACTATGTGACTACATCATCCCAAGTCCACAGGCGTTTCGTCGGGAGCATCTCACTTGTGCAACAAGTATTAATGCTTATGGCTGTCAAAAACTATAAAACCTTGAACTTTAAACCCCAACTAAGTTGAGACCCGTAGTTTTTCCTCCTCTATTTTAAGATGAGTTTTACTCCATAAGTGATCGGCCAAAACGAGAGGCACGCTATATTGATCACTATTCTAAAATGGAAGCAGGGGATTTTTGCTTGAATCTATGACTGTAACACTGCTCGCACCACCGGCTGAAATAATTCACCTGTCCGGGATTAGCTGGAAAACCTACGAAACGCTGCTCGCCGAAATGAGCGATCGCCGTCTCCGGCTGACCTACAATCGTGGCAATTTAGAAATCATGGCTCCTTCGACCGGACACGAATTTAGTAAAACCCTCATCGGTCGCTTTGTCAAAACCCTAGCGGAAGAATCAGCAGTCCCGATTTATCCCCTCGGTTCTACCACCTTTAAACGCCCTCAATTAAGGGGTGCAGAACCCGATGAATGTTTTTATATTGATAATATTGAGGCGGTTCGGGGGAAAAAGCGACTGGACTTAAATGAAGACCCACCACCGGATTTAGTCATAGAAATTGATGTCACCAGCAGTTCTCAAAATCGCCTTCAGGTTTATGCAGATCTAGGCGTGGCAGAGGTTTGGGTTTATAATGGGGAATCTCTGGTTATCCAACAATTACAAAATGGCAGTTATATCACCTCCCCAACCAGTCAATTTTTTATAAATATTCCTATTTCAGAGATTGCTATATTTTTACAACAAGCTGAGACATTGGATTACCTAGAGTTAGTAAAAGCATTTGGGACTTGCGCTTTGATAATGTACCTTTTGGGCGAACGCAGTTCGCCCCTACATTGTGGACAAAATCGGTTACTGTAGGGGCGCAAAGCTTGCGCCCTCCGATCGATCAGCAAACCTGATCGATCGGAGGGCGAGAGCCTTCGAGAGCCCCCGCAGCTAAGGGACTTGCGCTTTGATAATATGCCATCTGGCTGGTCTGATTCTTCTACAGAGCGATTTTCTGGCTGGGATATTATTCCCACGCAAGTCCCTTTCGGAATTGGGTAAGAAGTCAGTTGAAAAAATAAATCTGAACTGGAGTCTCAAAAATGGGAACTAACAACTTTTCCTTTTTGGGTCGTTGGTCGTCAATACCAAATCAGGTTACACCTCATCGACCCAAAGGTTAATGCGGATGGAGGGACTCGAACCCACACATCGAAAAGATACTAGAACCTAAATCTAGCGCGTCTACCAATTCCGCCACATCCGCAAATATGTCACCTTACCCTATCATAGCATAAGATACTATAGGAAAGATAAAATTTTTTATTCTTAATAATTTTATGCTCTTAGGTTTTGTCTTTCAGTCTCCCGGCCCCGTCCTCTGGGAGATCGGACCAATTTCGGTGCGCTGGTATGGATTTCTCATCGCTATGGCGGTATTATTGGGTGTCACCCTCTCCCAGTACCTAGCTCAAAAAAGAGCGATCGATCCCGATTTAATCGCTGATTTGGCCATTTGGTTAGTAGTGGGGGCCATACCTGCAGCCCGTTTGTACTATGTTCTCTTTCAGTGGCAAGAATACGCGCAAAATCCTGCCGATATTATCGCCATTTGGAAGGGAGGTATCGCTATTCACGGGGCAATTATCGGGGGTTTGCTGGCAGCCCTAATCTTTGCTCGCATTAATCGGGTTTCTCTTTGGCAATTGCTCGATCTGGTGGCCCCTTCCGTCATTCTCGGTCAAGCGATTGGACGTTGGGGTAACTTTTTTAATTCGGAAGCTTTTGGCAGTCCGACTAATTTACCTTGGAGGTTGTTTATTCCTCCCGCTAGTCGTCCTTTAAAATATATCACCGTCGATTATTTTCACCCCACCTTTCTCTACGAATCTATCTGGAATCTGGGAGTTTTTGCCCTACTCATCTATCTATTTTTCTGGGGTTTAAAACACCCTAGTAAATTAAAAATTGGCACCCTTACCCTAGTCTATTTTATCGCCTACAGTCTTGGTAGATTCTGGATCGAAGGACTACGCACCGATAGTTTAATGTTTGGGCTTTTGAAAATGGCGCAAATAATTAGTTTAGTAGCGATCGCTGTTGGTCTTTTCGGTTTATTCTGGTTATATAAACTGCAGCGTCCTTTACCGGATGTGGTGGCGACCGTCAGTTATAATCAAAAGTTACCCTAGCTAACCCTGACAATGGATCTAGTAACAATTTTTCAACAGGTTTTAAACGGTTTATCGATCGGTAGTGTCTATGCTATTTTTGCCCTCGGTTACACTTTGATTTTTTCCATTCTAGGAATTATCAATTTTGCCCATGGCGCAATTTTTACCCTCGGCGCCTATTTTACCTATGCTCTAACGGGGGGAGTTTTCGGTTTTAATGGTCTATTAGCTAATGCCAAATTACCCTTTTCTTTACCCTTTTTTTTAGCACTTTTGCTAGGCTGTATCCTTTCAGGTTTCACCTCGGTTCTTCTGGAAAGATTAGCCTTCAAACCCCTCCGGGTAAGGGGTTCCGATTCTCTCTTAACTCTGGTTTCTAGTCTAGGGGCAGCCGTGGTAATTGTCAATGTTATTCAATACTTATTCGGAGCAGAAATTTATACTTTTCCCGATGATATTTATGGCAATCTTCCCCCCGCAATTAATTTTGGTACAGCCGATCGCCCCGTGGCAATTCGCACAATTCAGATTATTATTTTTCTGGTTTCAGCAGTTATGGTGGCTTTACTAACTTATTGGGTTAATTTTACCAAAATGGGCAAAGCTTTACAAGCAGTAGCTGAAGATGTCATCACGGCCAGTTTGTTGGGGATCAATCCCGAAAAATTTATCGTGATTACCTTTTTTATTAGTGGTGCCTTGGCAGGTTTAGCAGGAACTTTAGTCGGTTCTAGTGTTAGTATTGCCGGTCCATATTTCGGTATTGCTTTCGGATTAAAAGGTTTAGGAGTGATTGTTTTAGGGGGATTGGGAAGTATCCCCGGAGCAGTAATCGGTGGTTTATTATTGGGTATTGCCGAAGCTTTTGTTCCCGCAGAATATTCCGGTTATCGAGAAGCGATCGCTTTTGCTATTCTCTTTATTATGTTGTTAGTTCGTCCCCAGGGTTTACTAGGCAGAAAGTTAATTCAAAAAGTCTAATTCGGTTTAATTGTCCGCGAGAAAAACTGTTTTTCCCAACAAAGAAGATTGATAGGCAGCGTAGGCCACTTCTAGGGCATAAAAACTGGCTTGGGGAGTAACATAAAGAGGAGACCGATCGAACAGATAATCTAGCACCATGGCGGTATCTTTAGCAAAAAGACCACGACGGGTTTCCACTTCTAAAACTTGGCTACCTTCACTATTAATTAACTGCCCTTTTTCCCCTTCAAAAATTAAGCTGCCCCCCTCACCATGAATAGTGAAAGTTCGCTCATTTTGCCAAAAAACTTCGCCTTTGCCGTAGGTAACTTCGGCAATTAAGCCATTTTTAAATAATAACTGCGCCTCACACAAACAGGCCAGAAAATAATCGGATTCCGGGGCATTCCAATAACGACAATGACAGGATACGGACTCCACTTCCCCAAATAAATTAGTAAAGCGATGGATACGAGAAAGGGCAGCAATCAAAGGAAACCCGAATAAATCCCGATGAAATGTCCAGCGCCGGGGTGCTGGTCTGCCGGGGGCGATTGTGGTATAACGGGCTAGGTGGATATTGCCGAGGCTGTCTAAATACTGCTGTTGGGTTTGATGCAGTCCCCCCAAAAGTTCAATATGTTCGACGTGCAGTAATTTGTTCTCGGTTTCGGCTAGGGTGATTAATTCTGCTGCCGCTGCCGGGTGAAAAGCCAGAGGATACTCGACGATAACGTGCTTACCAGATTTTAAGGCAGTACGGGCGATCGAGGCATGGGCCTGATTAACGTTGGCAATGACAATCAGATCGAGATCAGGATGACTGGCCAGGCTTATTGCCGAATCTAGGGCAGAAATTTGGTATTTTTGCGAGAAATTAACGATCGATTCGGGACTATTACCGCTAAAATACAGAAGCTGGGCGCGATCGTCGGCTTGCAAGCTTTCAGCGCGACGTTGAGCGGCGAACCCTGTGCCAACTATACCAATTTTTAAGGGACGATGAGAAGTCATCAGGGGCATTCTGGCGACATTAATTATCGGGAAGTGGGGTGTGGGGTGCGGGGTGCGGGGAGAATAAATAAAAACAATCTCCTGACTCTTGCCGACTGCCTCTTGCTTTTCCCAGCTTTATCTTAGCAATCAACTCATCTATTATCTCAAAAATAGCGCCCTGAAAGATGTGGGAGGGTGAATTCATATTTTTAATGGGCAACGCCAATTTTTTGCTCCTGTTTAGGCCCTAGATATTCTAAACCGCCATCGGTTGTCGGGGAGCATGACGACTAGGGGAAACCACTACGGGAGTGGGCGACACTGCACAGGTTAATTCTAGAGACTGTTCTAAACTAACCACCCGATTGAGTTCTTGCCATTCAGTGCCAAAAGGAGGCATCGCTAGAGCGCAGGCTTTCCAATGAGCTTCGACGGGAACATCTAGTTGTTGACAAGTGCCACCGCGCCGACCTTGGGTTTGATAGTATCGGCAGTATCGACAGGAAGAAGTAAGAAAGTTTGCGGCTTGCATGGGTTGGCTTTAAAAGGAAGATGATTATAAGGAACTCAAGGGATGACTCTCTTTTCGCTCTGTGTAATATTGTCCTACCCCGTGCCAAGGGTATTTTCCTGACTAGCATAGCTAGGACTGATACGCCATATAGTTTTTAGTGATCCCCAAAAAAAATTTTGTTTTTAGAATCTTTTAATAGTTACTTTGCAAAAAGCAGCACTGTCTCAAAACAGAGGAGTTAAACTCAGTTGTGGCCGAGGTTATCGGCTCTGGTATCGGCGATAACAAAGCGGGGATCAAGCCTTAGCCGAATAGAATTGATGAATACAGGTTCAATTAAGACAGAAAAGATCGGCCAATTGATTCCCGACTCAAAAGCACTCTTTCCACAAGACTATTAAGAAATTGAATCTTTTACCCCGCCCGACTGGGCAAAACAAAAAGCACAACATTGCCAACGCTCAAGCTCTCCGGAGGGACTGGGAGACTGACAACGAGGACAAATTGGCCAGGATCGGGTTCTATGAACTATTTTCTGGCTCCAACTCTCTAAACTGTCCGGTTGCCGGGGATTTTCTGGCGGTTTTTCCGGGGTGACATAACTAGGATGATCTCTCAGGGATTTAGGTGCGATCGCTTCTGGAGGAATTAACTGACTATCTTGCTGCCAACGGGCAGCAGAAAAGCGGATATCGCCCAAGGGAGTCTCTAACTGACTATTAAGCCGTTTTAATAAGCTATAGCGTTGTAAAGACAATTCCTGTGCTAAAGCGGCGCTACTGGTAGCCACCGATAAAACCCCGCGATTGAGGGAAAAAGGCCGAGTTTGCTCCAACAGACGGGGATTAATAATTTTTGGCCATAATTGCAGCACTTGCTCATAGTGGCGATATTCTTCCCAACCCGCCTGTTGAGTAATAACCGCTAAAATTTTGTCAAGAGAATGTAAAGACATCTGGAAAATCTAGAGAGTACCACGTTAGACTAGGACGAAAAAAACCCTAAGTAGCTGGTTATAATTAAATTAAAAATGGATTTTAGGTTCGATCCCCCCTGCCCCCCTTGATAAGGGGGGTGCCGATCCCCCCTTAGTCTCCCCTTGATAAGGGGGGTGCCGATCCCCCCTTAGTCCCCCCTTGATAAGGGGGGTGCCGATCCCCCCTTAGTCCCCCCTTGATAAGGGGGGTGCCGATCCCCCCTTAGTCCCCCCTTGATAAGGGGGGTTTCTGATAATTTTTAACGCCTACCTACTTAACTTTTCAGCATAACCCTATAATACCGTCATGAAATCCGATCGACCCCCATCCTCCCAAGATTTGCCCCTCTCGATCGTCCATCAACCCAGTTCATCCATTGATCCCGCTCAGGAACCAGAATACCTAGAAGCTACTGTCATTAACGTCTATCCCCCAGCTAAAGATGTCTTTTTTACCCCTTGGGGCATCCGGGCAATGGTGATCTTTTTAATTGCTAATAGTCTCCTCAGTCTCAATCAATGGTTAACCAACACCACCCCGAGGAAAGCTGAGACTTCGCTGCTGGGTCAGCACAAAAATAACTCCCGCCACCTCGATCGATTGATAGCGATCGCTCGTCCAGTAGAGAAAACTCCTCAAACCAGTCCGATCGTTAATATTCCCGCTCCTCCCGTTAAAACTAGCCCGATCGCTAACATTCCCGCTCCACCAGTGGTTCAGAGTCCCCCCACCGCCATCAATCTGACTAACGCCCTCTTACCCCCGAATCCGCCACCGTCCCTCATACCCGCCCATCCATTACCCGTCAGTAAGATCCAGCAATCTTTACCCGTCGCCCCCCCGGACCCCAATACCCCGCCCGTATCTTCCCTCGTTTCCCCACCACCGCCACCACCGCCCCAAGTCACCCCCGCCCCCTCTCCGGCGGTCATTAACGAACGAATGTTAGAGGAATTGCGCCAAAGAGAAGAATCACCCGCTAATTTACCCTTTTTTCAACGGGAAAAAGCCCGTCGTCTGGCTAATCAAAACCCACAGGATGCCACGGAGTTAATGAAACAGTTACCGCCAGAATTACAAGCATCCCCTTCTCCCTCTCCCAGTAGTCCGGCACCCCCAGAAACAGCCGATCCCTCCCAGTCCCCCGTCCCTAGTTCTATCATTATTGATAGGAGCGGCACTTCGGTAAACTATTAGGGTTGGTATCGGGAGGACGGTAATGGGTTTGTTTGAGCGCATGGGCCAAGCAATTCGCGCCCAAGTCAATAGTCTGATTCAGGAAAATCAAGATCCGGAAAAACTGCTGGAAAAAGCGATCTTGGCGATGGAAGGGGAATTGATCCAAATGCGACAAGCCCTAGCGGCAGCCGTCGCTACCCAGAAACGCACCGAGCGCCAACGACAACAACAGGAAAAAGCCGCCCAAACTTGGCACGAACGCGCCCAATTAGCCCTACATCACGGTAACGAAGAACTCGCCCGTCAAGCTCTCAGCCAATGGCAAACCTATCAAAGTCAGATCGCCCCCCTACAAACCTCCCTGCAACAACAGACGGCTATTATACAAAAGTTAAAGAAAGAACTCTTGACAATTGAACGCAAATATGCTGAGATGAAAGCACAGAAAAGCCTTTATCTGGCCAGATTGCGATCAGCGAGTGCCAGTCAAAAAGCCCAAGAAATTATGGGCAGTTTGAACAGCAGTCAGATGGGTACTATTTTCGAGAAATTAGAAGCAAAAGTCCTAGAAGCCGAATCCCAAGCCGATTTAATCGGGTATAAAGACCCCTTAGAGCGACAATTCCAAGATTTGGAGGGACAAAAACAAATTGAAGCGGAATTACTCAAGTTAAAACAAGAAAACTTGGATGAGTGATGTGGGGTGTAGGGTGTGGGGTGTGGGGTGTGGGGTGTAGGGTGTGGGGTGTGGGGAGAAAAAAAGCTGTCTCCTGACTCTTGACTCCTAACTCCTATCGCCTATCCTAGCTCTCGTGGTTTATATTAGAGAATAAGCCGTTAGGCAAGATAGGAAATTTTAAGAACAGTTAACTGATTTAGTACACACCGAGAGGAACAAGAGCGTCATGGGTTTATTCGATCGCCTTAGCCGAGTTGTCCGAGCTAACCTCAATGATATGGTGAGCAAGGCTGAAGATCCAGAAAAAATGCTGGAGCAAGCTGTCAGTGAGATGCAAGAGGATCTAGTACAGGTACGTCAAGCGGTTGCTAGAGCGATCGCCGAACAACGACAAACGGAACAAAAATACAGCAAAGACCAGTCAGAAGCCAATAAATGGGAACAAAGAGCCAAATTAGCCCTTGCTAAAGGGGATGAAAATCTCGCCAGGGAAGCTCTTAAACGCAAGAAAGATTGCACGGAAACCGCCGCCATTCTCAAAAATCAACTGGATCAGCAAACGGTACAGGTAGATAGTCTGAGAAAAAACTTGATCGCGCTCGAAAGTAAGATTTCTGAGGCAAAAACCAAGAAAAATATGTTAGTAGCTCGCTCCAGAGCCGCAAAAGCTAACGAAGAACTCCAAAAAACCCTCGGCAGTATCAATACCAGTAGTTCCGTGGGTGCTTTTGAGCGCATGGAAGCAAAAGTTATCGAGTTAGAAGCCAGTAGTCAAGCTTACGGTGAATTGGAGGGCATTGGCATCGAACATCAATTCGCTGCACTAGAAGCGGGTAGCGATGTGGAGGATGAATTAGCAATGCTGAAAGCACAAATGCCTGGCGGAGCATTACCCCCCAGCACAACTTCTAGTCAACCCACTTTACCCCAAGCAACCACCGTCAGGGATTCGGTAGTGGATGCGGAATTAGAGGAATTGCGATCGAAGTTAAAAGAACTGTAAAACTTTGAGAGCGTCGAGACGTACTATCTACGGTACGTCTCTATTTATTAATTTTGTCGTTGAGATAGGGAATATTAATTGCTAGTCATAATTAACCATCACTATTATGCGGGATGATTTATCTAATTTACGTTCCTCAATTATCGAAGTAATTGCCTTACAAAAAAGAGCCGAACAACAGTACAACCAAGCACAAGCTGAAGTTTTAAAATGGGAAGAAAGAGTTAAACTCGCTCTAGATAAAGGTGATGAGTCTCTGGCACGAGAAGCTAATATAAAGAAAAAACATCACATTAATACCGCAAATATTATTAAAAATCAACTGGAAAAACTGAATATCCAAGTTGATAAACTGAAAGAAAAATTGCCAATTTTAGAAAGAAAGATTAACGAAAAAAGTATCGGCAGTATAGATACTATTTACCCTTCAGCTTTTGAGCGCATGGAAGCAAAATTTATGCAGTCAGAAGCCAGTAGTCAAGCTGACGGTGAATTGGTTGACATCGATTCACTAGAAGCGAGTAGCGATGTGGATGATGAATTAGCACTGCTAAAAGCACAAATGTCCGGGGGAGCATTACCGGGTACAACTTCTAATCAAAGCGATTTACCTCCAGCAAACACCCTCAAGGATTCAGCAGTAGATGCAGAAATAGAGGAATTGCGATCGAAGTTAAAAGAACTGTAAAACTTTGAGATTGTCGAGACCTATTACAGCCTTTCTCATCAATATGAAGTATAACTTAATCTGGTATCTAAGACCGAAGACTAGCTAATGTTAACCGTTTTGGCGTTTCCCAGAACGAAAACTTTGTACCTCATCATTATAAAAAAAATTCCCAAACAATGCCGCTCAAAACCCTTTAATTCTGAAGATAATCCTAAGATTCAGCCCGAAAAAGAGCCAGAAAGGTGAGGATAGCTAGGATGGAAGTGAAAAGCAATTTTGACTCGAAATTATCCCAAGGGATCGATCGCATTTAACGAAACCCTTACCCCAACAGCATAAGACAAGAGAAGGACTTATTAAGGAGAAACCCAGCCATGAAAATCGGCGTAATCAAAGAAAGTGACCAAGGCGAGGCGCGGGTGGCGCTAGTGCCGGATACCGTCGCCCGTTTAGTCAAGGCGGGATTTGAGGTAATTGTCCAAAATGGGGCGGGAATTAGTGCCAACTTTGCCGATAGTGCCTATAGTGCCGTGGGAGCCGCCCTGAGCGAAAACAGCGAATATATCTATGAAACTGCCGATATTATTCTCAAAGTCGTCCCTCCTAGCGATAGCGAGATCGATCGCCTGAAAGGTGGCGGTATCCTCATCGGCTTTCTCGATCCCCTGCGGCAACCCCGGCGCATTGCCAAATTAGCCGATCGCGGGATCACCGCTTTGAGCATGGAATTAATTCCCCGCAGTAGTCGCGCCCAGAGTATGGATGCCCTCTCCTCTCAGGCTAACCTCGCCGGTTACAAAGCGGTACTCCTCGCCGCCGTTGAGCTGCCGAAAATGTTCCCGATGATGACTACCGCCGCCGGTACGATCGCCCCCGCCAAAGTGCTGGTATTGGGGGCAGGAGTTGCCGGATTGCAAGCTTGCGCTACCGCCCGCCGTTTGGGGGCAGTGGTGGAGGCTTTTGATATTCGTCCGCAAGTTAAAGAAGAAGTGCAGAGTGTCGGGGCGAAATTTATTGAAATGCCCCTAGAAGAAGATACCGTCGCCGATAACGGTTATGCCAAAGAGGTTTCTCTTAGCACACAGGAGCGCATTTGTCAAGCCCTAACGGAACCAATTAAGCGGGCTGATGTGGTGATCACCACGGCCCAAGTACCGGGGAAACAAGCTCCGCTGCTAGTCACCAAAGAAATGATCGCCACCATGAAAGCGGGGTCGGTAATCGTTGATTTAGCGGCGGAACAGGGCGGAAATTGCGCCTACACCCAACCGGGACGAGAAATCATTGTTAATGGGGTAAAAATCGTCGGAGCCGTTAATCTTCCAGCTACAGTGGCCACCAATGCCAGCCAGATGTACGCCAAAAACCTGCAAATGCTGCTACAGCTTTTAGTCAGCAAAGAGGGCAGTTTAAACCTCGATTTTGCCGATGACATCATTGATAGTGCCTGTGTCACCCACGCTGGCGAAATCCGCAACCAACGCATTAAATCCGCCCTCAGTGAACAGTTATCCGCTTTTTAGCTATCAGGATTCAGGAGGCAAAAGGCAAAAGGCAGAAGGCAGAAGGCAGAAGGCAGAAGGCAGCTTTATTCTCCCCACACCCCACACCCCACACCCCACACCCCACACCCCACACCCCACACCCAATCCCCTATTTCTTTAACCAATGACTGCCCAACTTTTAACCGCTTTAGTGGTATTTGTCCTCGCTTCCTTTGTCGGTTTCGAGGTGATCAATAAAGTCCCTCCCACTCTCCATACACCCCTGATGTCGGGAGCGAATGCAATTTCAGGTATCGCCGTTGTCGGTGCGCTCCTCATCGCCGGAGGCACGGATTGGCACGAATTAACCGTAATTTTAGGGTTAATTGCCGTTATTTTGGCGATGGTTAACGTGGTCGGTGGTTTTGTCGTTACCGATCGAATGCTGCAAATGTTCAAGAAAAAAGAGGCTAAATCATGAATAATGCCCTGATCACAGGGATCGAGTTATCCTATCTACTCGCCGCCATTTTATTTATCATCGGTCTTAAACAATTATCTTCCCCCGCTACCGCCCGTCAAGGCAATTTTCTGGCTGCCATCGGGATGCTAATCGCCGTTATTGCCACCTTAATCAATCAAGAAATCCTCAGCTATGGTTTAATCGCCGTGGCGTTGGTGATTGGCTCGATTATCGGCCTAGTTTCGGCGCAAAAAGTCCCGATGACAGCTATGCCCCAAATGGTGGCGATTTTTAACGGTTTAGGCGGTGCTGCCAGTGCTTTAATTGCCATGGGCGAATACTGGCGTTTACTGCAAAGTGGTGAAAATATTGCCTTTGACTCGATACTGATCGCTATTTTGGGTATATTGATCGGTGGTGTCACTTTTACCGGTAGTGTCCTCGCTTTTGCCAAATTACAGGAATTAATCAGTGGCGCGCCCGTAACTTTTCCTTTCCAGCAACCCTTTAACATTCTCTTACTACTCACCTTTTTAGGGGGTAGTGTCTATCTCTTTTTTAATCCCACCTCGATCGATGTTTTCCTGACTTTGGTGGGACTTTCCCTAATTTTCGGGGCTTTATTCGTGCTTCCCATCGGCGGCGGCGATATGCCCGTGGTTATCTCCCTCTTAAACTCTTTTTCGGGACTTGCCGCCAGCGTAGTCGGTTTTATCCTGATGAATAGTATGTTGATCATCGCCGGTGCTTTGGTGGGTGCGTCGGGGATTATCCTAACTCAGATCATGTGTAAAGCCATGAATCGATCGCTGGCTAGTGTACTATTTGGGGCATTTGGTACAGGTGCTAGTGCCGGAGGCGAAGCGAGCGCCACTTCTAGCCTCGATAAATCGGTTCATGCTATTGATTCAGAAGAAGGGGCTATGATGCTCGGTTATGCGCGTTCTGTGGTGATTGTACCAGGTTACGGCATGGCAGTGGCCCAAGCACAACACGCAGTGCGAGAATTGGCTGAACAGTTGGAAAAAAATGGCGTTGAGGTTAAATATGCTATTCACCCCGTGGCGGGAAGAATGCCAGGACACATGAATGTACTACTGGCCGAAGCTAATGTTCCCTATCCGCAGCTCTACGATATGGATGATATTAATCCTGAGTTTGAGCGCGTCGATGTGGCGTTAATTATTGGGGCGAATGATGTGGTTAATCCCGCTGCCCGTCATGATAAAGCTAGTCCGATTTATGGAATGCCGATTCTGGACGTGGATAAGGCACAGCACACGATCGTGATTAAGCGCAGTATGCGATCGGGTTTTGCCGGGGTAGAAAACGAATTATTCTACAATCCTAAAACTTTTATGCTCTTTGGTAGCGCTCAAGATGTGGTAGCACAATTAGTATCACAAGTCAAGGATTTGTCATAATTCTTGACAAATAGGACGGGGTTTTCACCCCGTCTTTTTTTTATCGGATTTTTCAGAGTTTAAAGATAATCAAGAACTAATTCCCCTTTGCTCACTTTTTCGGTAATTAAAGTTCTGACTAACTCTAATTCTTCCAGGGTCACTTTACCATCAGACCTCATAGCTAGAGCAATTCTTTCCCTTTCCCCTTGAGTGATCACGCCATCAACACTAGCCTGTTCGATAATAGCGCGCAACTTTTCTAGTTCCTGTTGTTCTTCGGCGGTTAATTCTGCTTGATTAGGACGAGATATTTCCATAAAAATTTCTCCTTGAGGGATCAACACAAACTTGGTAATTTTTTTCTAAGTAGTAGAAGCCATGGCAGTTATCCCCAGTCAGGATCAGGAATTAGGGACGATGCCTAATCAGTTTACGCTTCATATTTGCTCGGAAACCCTCTCAACAAATACGTTTGTATTAAGAAACATTAATAAAGCTGAGAGCCTTGACTATTGCCTCTGGTCTATTCCCTTGCCTCACGGTTAACTTTAATTTTGTTCGACCACTTAGAGTTAGCGAATACATTATAGCAGTTATCTTAATGGTGAGAGAAACCCTTTAGTATAACTTTGTGTCTTTGTACTTGAGAAAAAAAAGCTGTCTTGTCCGCTCCAGAAACTAGGTTAATTTAATCTAATTCTACCTGCAAGGCTCGCAATTTCGCCTCTAGCATTTGCCCTCGTTGTTCAGCAGTTTCTGCCCGTTACGGAATGGGAATGTTTTTTAAACTTAGGGTAGCCTTTCTTTACTTTAACTTTATTTTGGCAATTATCGTAAAACCGAGTAATTGCCCGCAAGGTTCTTTCTACAGCAGTCTGGCAAGCATGGGAGTTTAAATCATCAACAAATTTAAACTCTTTTCTTAATGCTGTGTTGTACCGAAATAACTCTGTTTTGCCAACACCAGGATTATCCATCCAATAACGCAGGACTTTATTCCGAACAAATTGGGTTGTCCGTATTGCCTCATTAATGGCTTCTATCTGATTAGGTTTTGGCTTAACTTTGTATTTTAGTACAAACATTTTGACAATGCTTGACCGAGTATCAACATCTTAATACAAAATTCCTTAAGTTGACAATACATATTTATTTAAAGCTGCCCGACCCTACACTAAAGGAAGGGTTTGTACCCAAATGTTCGATCAAACTAATCCTATTGAAAGATTAAAAAGGGTTTTACCATTATTCAGCAAGCCCTAATTTATACCAATTCTCCAAAGTCTGACTACAGAAGTTTAATCCCCCTAAATGCCCCTTAAAAAGGGGAACTTAAAGGGGGATTTAAATTCGATGTGTAGTTTTCATTTAGAGAAATGGTATTAGGTTATACTTCTGGATGGATGGAAATTAATTTTGCACCACTACAAAATGTGAGACGGGGACGATCACGGAGTTACAGAACCGGTTAGGTTAAGATAAAATACCAGTGGTCGCTTTAATATCACCTAAATAGTCGGTTTTTTGTGTCTTTCCCTCGACTATCGGCTGCTACCACTGGTTTGCTGTTGTTTGTTGTTGTAATCTGAGGAAATATAGTTCTTGCGTTCCCAAGCGCCTGAACTGCATTTGTCTCTCTAGTAAAAATTGTAACAGACAATACCCATTTTGTGTAAAAAAAAGTAAACAATTTGGTAAAAAATTATTTTTTGCGGTAATCTTCAACCCTCTGAGGACAGCCCCAGATTACCGTTTCCTGTTTGTAAACCACCATACCGGGCTTGGCGCCCTTGGGTTTATAGACGTATTTGGGACGGGTATAGACGACGGGAACCTGTTCACTATGGCGAGCGCGGCTATAATAAGCGGCGTAATCGGCAGCAAATTGCAGATCGGCGGCTTCTGGAACTGTACCGGGGTTTAAACGGAGTAAAACGTGACTACCAGGGATTTCTTGGCTATGAAACCAGATATCGTAATCGCTGGCACTACGAAAAGTTAGCCGATCATTTTGACGGTTATTTCTGCCAATCCATAATTCGACTCCAGAGGGAGTAGTAAAGCGCATGGGTTCGGATTCTTTGTTATTCGCCCGATTACGCTGGTAATTGCTTTCTAGATACTTCTGTTGAATTAATTCTTCTTGTATCTCGTCTAATGCCTCTAAATCTTCGCTGCTGCTATAATTTTCTAGTTGACTTAAACTCGATCGCACCTGTTCAAGATAATTAATTTCACTGACCACTTCCTCTAATAAAGGTTCCACCGCTAACCGCGCTCTTTTTAATTTCTGATGTTGTTTATAAAAATATTGGGCATTCTGTACGGGATTTCTTTCGGGATCAAGAGGAATAATTACAGGGTTTCCTGTCTGGAAATCTGCCAAAGTAATGCTAGTCATACCCTGCTGTATTTGCTGCAGATTGGCCATTAATAAATCCCCTTGCTCTTTATAGCGATCAGCATGAGCAGATTCTGCTAGTCTTGTTTGAAATCCTGCCGCTTTAGTTTGCAGTTTAGTCAGTAAAGAGATGACTTTTTGGCTTAATTTTTGCTGTAGTTGTCGAAAGTTTTCTTGATTAATTTGGTCGCTATAATAACGGTTTAATAATTCTTGGACATTTTTAGCCGCTGCCAGCATCTCCCCACCGATAACTGTATAACCTTCTCTCGTCCATCCCGGTTGAAAGGTTTTATTTTCAAGGATTTTTAACCATTCTTGCCAGGCCGAAAAGAGCTTTTCCCAATCATTATTATCTAACTGATCCGTGTTTAATTTTGGGTTAATTTTGGCTTTTTGTAACAGCGATCGAGCGATAACGGGACTAACCCCACGATAGGTACTAACTAGCTGTTTTTCGATAGTTTTAGGGATTAAACTAACTCGGGTTTGCCAACTGCTCAAGGATTCTTCTAAACTGGGTTCTGTTGCCAATAAAACGGGGGGTAGTTGATAGGTTTGTCCCGTTTGTACGGTGCGAACACTAGACTGGGTAGCATTAACTTGATGGGCAACGGTGACAATTTGATTGTCAGCCGCAGTTAAAATGACATTGCTATATTTGCCCATAATTTCTATATACAAATGCCACAGCGCCGGATCATCGGGACGTTTGGCAAATTGCAGATCAATGACTCTTTCCCACGGGGCAACAAATGCTAATTTTGTCAGGGCAAAACCATTGAGTTGATGACGCAATTGATCGCTGAAAGTGAAGGTATCAGGGACTTTCGGCGGTGGATCACCAATATGCAGCCGCGCCCCTTGGGGATGCCAAGAAATAATTAACCATCCCTTGCGATCGAAGGTTCGTAAATGGAGGGCGATGGTTTGGCGATCAATTTGATACACTTGTTCTAGTCTGGCTGGCAGCCAAGGGGCGGCAATTTCGGCACAAGTGGCACTGAGGGTGGTAAAGTCTAGGGATTGCATTTTCAGGATTCAGGAAATCTTCTCGATGCCAAAGTTGGCACCGCCAAGCATGAAAATATAATAGCTTCCCACTAAGGCTAAGACAAAAAAGTTGTTTCCTCAATTAAAAACAGATTTGGTGTCAGAATCTATCGGTGGAGGTATCCCAGTCTTAGCCGAAAAGCTGAGGAGCGCCTTTTCTGAGTTTTCTCTGGATGGCTATTAGCAACTGCACAAGCGTCCATCTTCCATGTGAACAATGCGATCAGCAATATCTAAAATCCGATTATCGTGGGTAACGAGTACAATAGTACGGCGCTGTTCTTTGGCTAAACGTTGCATCAAATTTACCACGTCTCGTCCCGTTTTACTATCGAGGGCGGCTGTTGGTTCATCGGCTAAAACTAATGGGGGATTACCGGCCAAAGCTCGTGCGATCGCTACCCTTTGCTTTTGTCCCCCGGATAAGCTATCTGGATAATAGTCGATCCGATGTCCTAAGCCGACTTTTTCTAATATCAAAGCAGCGCGTTCTTCTGTTTCCCGTCCGCCGAGATGTTCCTGAAGCTCGATCGACATTTGTACATTCTGTCTTGCGGTTAGAAAGGGTAACAAATTATGGGCTTGAAAAATATAACCAATTTGACGGCGGGTTTGGACTAATTGTTCTTCACTAGCCCCCCGTAATTCTTTTTCAAAATGCTGTAAGCTTCCTTCTTGAACAGAGCGTAGGCCACCGATTAAGGATAGTAAGGTTGTTTTTCCAGAACCAGAGGGGCCAGTTAAAATAACGATCTCTCCCGCTATGATTTTTAGGTTGATCTGAAAAAGAACTTGTTTTTTCAGCTTTCCTTGACCGAAATAGTGATTGAGGTTTTGAATATCAATAACGTCCATAGACCGCTTTGTTCCTTGAGATGAGGTATAGATATTTGTTTCTTTTTTCTAAAAAATATCGGCTGGATCGGCATCTTGCAATTTTTTAACAGCAGTGGCTCCTGAAACGAAGGCCATGACTAAGGTTAAGATAAAGACAAAAACCGCTCGATCAAGCGACATATTGACAGGTAATAAGGTGGCATTTTTAGTAAACTCATATTGAATATTAGCGATCAAAAAACCTGGAATATATCCGAGAACAGCAATTAAAAAAGCCTGTTGTAAAACCATTGATAAGAGATAGCTATGACGATAGCCCATCGCTTTTAGGGTGGCGTATTCTGAAAGATGTTCCGAAACATTTGTATAGAGAATTTGATAGACAACGACAATTCCAACAATAATTCCCAGGATAACACCTAAATTAAAAATGAAACCAATCGCCGTACTACTTTGCCAATAATTCTTCTCAAATTGAATCAACTGTTGCTTTGATAAAACTTTAATATCATTAGGTAAATATGCTTGAATATCTTCGATAAATTTATTGATATTAGTTCCTGGTTTTAGACGAATTAAGCCAATATTAATTAATCCATAAGAACGGTTGCTAAAAATTCTTAAAAAATTCAAATGGCTCATGATTAAATTACCATCTGAACCAAAAGAAGTTCCCAGTTTAAATAAGCCAGCGACTTCTATTTTGCGGTTGTTACCCTTATTGCTAACCTCAGTAATAACCGATCCCTTTTTTTTAAAATTAGCAACAATAGGACCAAATTCAGAGCGAGAATCTTGATCAAATAAAACTTGATCGGGAAGTTTTAATAGCTCCATATTTTCTGCGAGACCGGGTAAATCAAATGCCAAATGTTTAAGATCAAATCCAATCACGAATATATTACGCCAATAATTACGAGTTTCAGGGTTTTTCCACTGAGCAAAATCTAAATAAATCGGGCTGACAAAATCTACTTCTTCAAAAGCCAAGGTTTGGAGTAATCGCCGTTGAGGAAAACTTTCCATGCCAATCAGTGAAGTGGTACGAGGACTAATTAAAAAACAGTCCCCTTGTAGAGCTTGGTGAAGCCGAACAGCACTATCAAACAAAGCATCCCGAATCCCCAATTGCATAAAGACAATTACAACCGCAAAAATAACCCCCGATAGAGCCACCAGTAACCTGGTTTTTTGGTAGCGTAATTGCAACCAAGCTGTCGGTAACTTCCCGTGGAATATTTTCATCTTTTGCTCCTCCTAAAGATTCTAGATTGCTCGCGGCTGACTTGTTGACAAATACTACTCCTTATTTAAGACTTTGACCTAACATTATCTCAAGGCTAAAAGTCTTTCTAGATAAGAAATTTAACTAAATAGGTATTCATTTCATATATAGAACTATTTAGTTAGCGCACAACCTAAAAGCAGGCTGTGATTGGGTTATAATTTTTCGATAGCTCTTTTAAAGATTAGTTTTGTTCGTATCGATCACCACATTGACTTGTAAATTAGTCAAGTTAGCCACTTTCTTACTAGAAGATGGATCGAGACGAATTTTGACTTCCACCACTCGCGCATCTGCATCAGCAACTGGATCGGTACCCAAGACATCTTTTTTGCCAATTTGTAAGCCAATTTCAGCGACGGTTCCCCTTAGTTCCCCAATCAATCCATCGGTGGTAATTTTTGCCCGTTGTCCTAGTTTAACCCGACTCACATCGGTTTCGTAAACTTCGCTAGTGACATACATTTGACTGGTTTGACCGAGATCGAGGATGCCTTTATCACCAATTAATTCACCGGGCCAAGTATAAATTTTGAGAATTTGCCCCGCTTTGGGAGCTTTGACAAAAGCTAAATCTAAATCAGCTTTTGCTTTTTGGACAGCACTTTTAGCGGCGATTAATTGGGATTGAGCAACTTCAACATCTACGGGACGGACTTCCGCAACCGCATCTAAGGTCGCTTGATTTTCTTTGATTTTCTGATCTAGAGTTGCTACCGTGCGCTGAAGATTAGCTTCAGCTTCATCAATTCTTGCGGTTAGAGTGGTGACAATTCGACTTAAATTAGCGTTGGCTTCTCGCAGACTTTCTTGGCTAGTTTGAGCCATCAGACAGAAGCGATCGCGTTCTTGCTCTGAGACCGCACCTTCTTGGTATAGAGTATGGTAACGCTGACAATCTTTTTGAGCATTGTGAAACTCAGCTTTAATGCGCTCAATAGTGGCATACTGAGCCATTTTTTCCCCTTGTAATTGAGCCGTTAAACTGGCAATAGTAGCTCTTTGGGTGGTAATCTGTCCTTCTAATTCGGAGCGAGTCCCTTCAAATCTGGCATTTTGGGCAATAATATCCCCCTGTTTTGCGCCAGCTTTCACCTGAGTTAAAAGGGATTGAGAGATGCGAACTTCGTCCTGTGCTTGTTTTAGTGCTGCTTGCAGCCTATCCCGACTGTCGAGGATAGCCAAAACTTGTCCAGCTTCAACCTGGTCCCCCCGTTTTACCAACAGTTGATTAATGCGAGACCCTTCCATAAAAGCAGCAGCAGAAATCTTGATTGTTTCTCCCGCCGGTTCTACATAGCCTAAAGCCGCCACGGCTTTCAGCTTTCTCGGAGTAGTGGAAGCGACAGCCGGGGATGTTGTTTTTAAAGATTGATAGCGCCAAATTGAATAAGTCGCTACAGCGCCACTTGCCATAGTCCCGGTGGTGAGACAGGTAATAAGTAGCCAATTAGTTGGTTTGACAAAAAGTGGAGATTTCATAAGAAGCTTTACTCTCTTTAATTATCTGGTTTCATTGAGGTCTTTTCTTCTCGGTCGAGTTATTCGTTCCAAGATTTGCACGGTTATACTGCGTGGCATTAAGCGAGGAACGCTGTGAGCAAGCCAGTAATTTTTTAGTCCGGGAATGACATAATTGCGCCCGTCTTCAAGAGCTTTGAGAGCAACTGCTACCACCCGCTGAGGAGAGGTGGCACTCCCATCATCAAAGATATTAACTAAAGACCGTGTTGCTGTCGGCCCAGGACAGAGTGCTAAAACCCTTAGTCCTCGATGGCGATACTCAGCCCAAAGCGCTTCACTAAAGGAGAGGACGAACGCCTTACTCGCTCCATAAACGGCCATGTAAGGCATGGGCTGAAAGGCTCCACTAGAGGATAAATTGATTACCGCTCCTTCCCCTTTAGCCAGCATTCCTGGGATAAATTTATGGGTTAAATCAACTAAAGCCACTACGTTAACCATCACCTGTGCGCGATCTTGCTCAAGGGGAATTTGCTCGAAGGGCGCATAGTTAAGAAACCCGGCATTATTAACAAGTAAATCTACAGTAAGTGCCTTTTCCTCGACAGCGCTGAAAACGTCCTGAGCAGCATTTTCACGACTTAGATCGACAACAATTACTTCAGTGCGGACACCGTAAACTTGATAAAGATCGGTTGCTATTGTGCGTAGTTTTTCTTCGGTTCGTGCTACTAAAATGAGATTCATGCCACGTTTAGCAAGCTCGCGGGCGAATATCTCGCCAATCCCAGATGATGCTCCCGTGATTAATGCTGTTTTGCCGCGATAATTGAACATAAACTTTTGCCTTTAAATAAAAAGTTGAACGCCGCTGCTTAGACTGCGAAGTTATTACTAACAAAAATGTTATTGTTAGTCAAATCAAGTCCAGATGATAGTTTAGCAATCTGAATTTGAGCGATTCCGCCTACACCATCGACATCAAAGAATAAAGTGCCGTTAGCTCGGTTATAGATAAATCTATCATTAGAATCAACTGCTGCTGTACCAATGACAAATTGCTCAGGCATCAGCAAAGCATCTGCTATGAGGTCGTCAGCGAAACCCGCAGCAGAGACGATCATAATATCATTAACAACCGAGAAATCTGTAATAGTGTCAATGCCATCTTGGGGACTGTTGAAAACAAATTGATCTGCTCCAGTACCGCCCGCAAGAGTGTCCCCACCCAAGCCACCAATTAATACATCGTTGCCACTATCACCAAAGAGAGCATCATTGCCCACCTCACCAAAAAGAATGTCGTTACCAGAACCACCAAAGAGAGCATCGTCACCATCACCGCCATTGAGTACGTCGTCGCCAACATCGCCAATAATGCCATCGTTGCCAGAACCGCCAAAGAGAGCGTCATTGCCACTACCGCCCCAGATGCCGTCGTTGCCATCACCTCCTGTTACCTGATCGTCGCCAGAACCGCCAATAATCCCGTCGTTGCCAGCACCTCCACTTAAAGTATCATTGCCAGCATCACCGTTGAGAATGTCGTTGTCATCGCCGCCATTGAGAGCGTCATCACCATTACCACCAAGGAGAATATCACGGCCATCGCCCCCAAGTAGATCATCGTTGCCATCGCCGCCACCTAGATAGTCATTACCACCACCGCCGAACAGCAAATCGTTACCGCCGCCCCCAAGTAAGGCATCGTTGCCATCGCCAGTAACCAAAGTGTCGTTGCCAAGTCCACTATCAAGATAGTCGTTGCCACCGTTGCCATATAAAATATCATCGTCATTGCTGCCGAATAAAAGATCGTTGCCAGTGGTGCCGATAAAAGTAGCCATGTCATTTTCTCCTTTGCGATTAAAAGCTTTTTATTTCAAGTTACTGAAAGTTTTTGCCGAGTCTTTGTAAACAACTAACCCCGAAGAGTCCGAGTCCTAATAGTAAACAAGACAAGGTATTAGAAGGCTCAGGAATTGGCGTTAGGGAAAGAGTCACTGCCCGATTGTTAGCATCAGGAACAATGCGAGCTACTTCGACTTCATCCCCTGTCCAAAACACTCCATCAGGTCCAGGAGTAAATAAAGGGGTAATGGCAGAACTGAAAAATTCTAGCTGACTCCCAGCTCCTTCTGGAGGAAACCCAGTTAAAGGTGAGGAGACATTGAGGGTTACGGGGTCTCTGGTGCGAATTGTCCCTTCCGGTGTTCCTTGGATTTCTAAAAAGAATTTCAAGAAACTATCTCCTAATGAGGGATTATCATTTCTTTGGCTGATAGCTCCTGCCGAATAAAGGGAAACATAGGGTAAAGTTGACCCTGGAGGAGTCGGAGCTAAATCCGGCACTCCATCCCCAGCTAAGGCAGTAATCAGGGGGACAAAAGGAGTAGTACCTGAAGATATATTGTGGAAGACTTCCAGTTGAACTACGTCGGCAATACCATCAACACTGCCTACATTACCCAGTAAAGGATCGCCAATAATGGCATCAACGGGATTTCCTAATAAAATCTGGGTGTTTCCCTGAAGAATTGCGGTAAAATCTGGTAAATTATTTGGACTAAAGCCAAAGTTAGCACTAACGATAACTGTGTTGAAAAAATTATAGATCTGGCTCGAGCAATTAGAAATCCAATTGTTCCCTGAACCACAGTTTAAAGAAGATGCATTGGCGGGAGTGATTGCTCCCGGCAATAGGGAAACTGTTAAGCTTATAATGCTTGGAACAAGTGCCAGTATTTTAATTTTAGAGTTTTTCATTTGTCTTCTCCTTGAGGTTAGTCTGTTGTAAGATTTTCCTGATTGCATCAACAACTAATTCAGGTTGATCAATATGAATATTATGACCACTGCTGTGAGCGATTTGTAAGCTTCCCGAAGTCGAAAGCTCGGAGGTTTCTGCCTGTAATTGCCGCCAGATAGACTCAGACACTTCTACATTTTGCCCGGAAAACATATTCAGTCCGTGAGAAATTACGACTAAGGGTAAGTGCGAGGGAAAGGAAGTTTTACTGACCAATGCAGCATCTTTTTTCATTAATGCGCTTTCGGCTAAGGCAGTATTAAAGCTTTGGGGTAGGAACTTTGCTAAAACAACAGATTGTACAGACGGGGGCAATTTTTGGACAAATTCGGGAGCGACATCACTGCCTTTGAGTTGAAGCAGGAGGCGCAAGATTCCCAGGCGAGAAATGATGGATAAACTGCGAAACATTTGCCGCGTTGCTGCCATATTTTTCCTAAATTCATTCCCCAGACGGCTATAGACATTTGCCGGTACCGCATCCACTAAAACCACTCCCACTACTTCTGAAGGATACTGGCTGGCAAACAGGCGCATATTCAACCCTCCCAAGGAATGACCCACCAGTAAATAAGGCCCGGCTATTCCCCCTTTTCTTAGTAGAGTGTGTAGTTCTTGAACCATAGTCAGGCTGGTGCGAGGATGGGGACTGGGTTCACTCCAGCCGTAGCCAGCGCGGTCGTAAACACAGACAGAGGTGAACTTTGCCACTTCCGATTGAACCCAATGCCAGAGGGGAGATATTCCCCCTAGTCCATAATCCATCACCACAGTGGGACTACCTTGACTTTTACAGTGGAGATGCAAGCGATAACCCCCTACATCTATCAATTGACCAGGTGGTGGATACTTACTTAGGTCTTTAATTGTGGCAACTTGCTGGTAAACCAGTCCTAAAAGTACCAGTAGTGCCACCAAAGTAATAAGTATTCCGCCGAGTAGCCAAAATTTCATCTTTTTTCCCTATGATTCATTAGTTAACTGATAAAATTCTCTGCTAAGACCCGATCTGGAGAACTGGTTTACTATCGGTTAAGGTGAGATAAACACAACGTTTTTTGTCTAAGTCAGAGAGCCAACAGTAAATCGGAATTCCAGGACAACTAGCATTTTCAGGCGGAATGTTTGGCTCAACAAGAGTCGGTAAATCAGAAAACTTAAGCAGCGTTCTCGGCTTACCTAAATTAAGTGGAGCAACAGCGGCTGCCATGATAAATATTGAGCCAATTTCACTCAGTCCTCTACCTTCCAAGTCAACTGAGTTCCCCTGCACGAGTGCATTGAATTCTGATTCGGAAAGATTCAAGCCAATGCGGTTAATTCCCCGGCGCAATTCATTAGGCTCTAAGATGAATTGGGATGAGACAAAGGTGGCTAATTCCATGATAATTACCTCAACTAAGAGCAGGAATTTTACGGGTGAACAGCGATCATTAGTCTCAAATTAAGTAAAAATGATGATTTTTTGAATGTCATAGCGAGGGGGGGATTGACAAAAATGCCGTCTCGTCATGACAGATTATAGTTTGGCTTTGCTTAAGTTGACACCAGTGACAGCTATTCGCTCCTACTAAGCAGGAAAAGACTCAATTGTTACTCTTTCACCGACCACGTTTTGAACAACAGAAGGCGATTTCTTCTGCGGTTGATAGTGATAGTTTTTGAATTCCTCACGCATCTTCTCAATTTGGCTGTTATCAGCTATTCCTCGGGTTTTGCGCTTATAAATTACTTCGGCGATTGTGGCTTGAATCGATAGCTTCAACATCCGACCAAAGTAATACCAATGTTTCGGATTTAACCAACCAGCGATGCCAAAAGCTTTCCATTGAAAGAGAGCATACCAAATAGCAATGTAGAAGTAAGCGGCTTTCATGCTGGCAAAAACATTACAGCGCCGAGGCTCGAACTTGGTATTTTCTAAGAAATCGTCGAAGTGTTTTAAGGTTCCATAACCACCCAGCAATTGATCGGCCCGATAGGCATCCATTAAACCAATATTAGCACCCTGTGACACTAATTGATGAAATTCCTGACATAAATCAGCGAAAATTCCATTAACATTGCCATCGGCAATTGTCACGTAGCGGGGGATAAAATTTAAGTCCAGATGCCATTTACCAATATAGGTGGGAACATGGACACCAAACCACCACATATACTCGAAATAAATCCGCCAACTCATAACACTAGCATGACCGAGTTGATAGGCATGATCTCGGTAGAGACAGTTGACAGTACGAGCATAAGCTAGGTTGAAATCATTGTAAGCGGATCGTTTTTGTTCTGCTGCTGCTTCCTCAGCCAATTTAGCACGGATAATTTCTGTAACACTTTCTACCTCAAAAGCGATCATGGTCGTTCCATAGGAATAAAAAGCATCAAAAATATGGGCAGCATCCCCAATAACGTACCAGTTATCAGGAGAAAAAAGAACTTTGCTTTTGTGGGCAATTTTCGGCCAGTAATGAAAATCAACTACTTCACCACTTTCAATCAATCGAGAGAGAATAGTATGATTGCTCTTGAGAAAATTGGAAAACTTCTCCAGGTTATTTATGCTCTGGGCGGGAATAACATCGTGATGGTGAATAATGCCAATAGATAGTTCCATCGAGTGCTTATCAATCGGAATCATCCACAACCAGTGACCCTGGCCAAAATAGTGATTGGTGGCATAATAATGGCTCGTAGATGCGCCTTCGGGATGATAGCCACTGTGGAAAATCGTGCGGTCGATATTTTTCACCCGCAGCCACGCTGAACCATTATTGAGTCCCAGGAGATTCTCTGGACCAGAAAGTACATTATCAGTTTTGCGTCCAATAATAAAATTCTTGCCTGCGGCATCGATGACGTGCTTGGCTTGAAGGGTAATATTTTCCTCGCCAACTTTGGCATAAACTGTTTTTAGCTCATCCCCTGAAGTAAGAGCGACATCTTTGACCCGTCCCTCGTAAAAATCGGCTCCCATCTGACAATTCATCACCAGTAAATCTTGCTCAAATTTAGCCCGTTGTAGGTGAAAAGACCCCACTGGAGTTTGACGGTTTGCCCAGACATGATAATAATCATCAAGGGTTTCTGTTTTTGCTGGATCTTTTGGCCAGTGGAAATTGAGACCAGATTTGGGGGGGTGGTTTTCGATTAAATAATCATGTAGTCCCAACTCTTTGCAGAGAAATAAAGCGGCAACTTCGATTAAAGACTCACCGATTTTTAAATCTTTGTCTGTACGTTCAACGGGACGGGGATCGATTAGTGCCACCCGAATATTAGGGATGTTGAGCATGAGATGTCGTGCTTGGCACAGTCCAGCAAAGCCTGCTCCCATAATGACAACATCGTATTCTCGGGATTGAGTAATGGTATAATTCATGGTTAACTCCTTGATAGTTGATGAGGTAATTGACACTCACAGATGATTGAGAGAAGAGCGTTGAATTTGATGCAAGTCAAAATCCTTAAGAATTGGTAGCTTCTGCCAGCCAAGGCTGGAGTTTTGGTTGATATTGATAAGTTTTAAACTCTTGACGCATCGCTTCAATTTCGCTGTTGGCGGGCAGTCCTTTGGTTTTAAACTTATAAATTAACTCGCCGATAGTTGCTTGTCCTGATAACCCTAATAGGCGCAAGAAATGGTAAATATGGCGGGGATTGAGACAACCTTGAATACCAAATCCTTTCCATTGAAAGAGTGCATACCAGAGGGCGGCATAAAAACAGGTAGCTTTTAAACCAGCAAAAACATTACACCGCCGCGGTTCAAACTTGGTATTTTCCAGGAAGTCATCAAAGTGTTTGAGAGTGTGATAACCCTTGAAAAGTTGATCGCCCCGGTAACAATCCATCAAGCCAATATTGACATCCTTGTCTGCTAGTTCGGTAAATTGTTCATTTAAATCAGCAAACAGTCCATCAATATTGCTGTTTAGAGTTTTGAGAAAGATGGGAATATAGGTGAGGTCCAAATGCCATTTACCTACATACATGGGAACTTGTACCCCAAACCACCACATATACTCAAAGTAAATGCGCCAACTCATCACACTGGCTTGTCCTAACTGTTTGGCGTGTCCCCGATAGAGACAGTTGACACTACGGGAGTAGGCTAAGTTAAACTCATTGTAAGCAGCCCGTTTTTGTTCCGCATCAGCTTCACCTGCGAGTTTGGCCCGTACAATCTCCGTTATCCCTTCAATAGCTAAAGCAATCGTGGTGGTTCCGTAGGAATAGAAAGCATCGAAGATGTAAGCAGCGTCGCCAAGGACATACCAATTGTCGGGAGAAAATAGGGTTTTGCTTGTGTGAGAAATCCTCGGCCAATAGTGGAAATCTACTGCTTCTCCACTGTCAATAATATTGGCAAGAATTTGGTGGTTATTTCGCAGGAAATCATGGAATTTTTCCTGGCTGTTTACCTGAGTAGAATTAATCACATCATGGTGATGAATCACACCAATAGATAATTCCATTGTTTGGGTGTCAATCGGAATCATCCACAGCCAATGTCCTTCGCCAAAATAGTGATTAGTCGAGTAATAATGGCTGGTTGAGGCATTAAGAGGATCGTAGCCACTGTGAAAGATGGTACGATCTACATTTTTGACTCGCACCCAGGCAGAACCCGTGTTTAATCCCATTAAGTTTTCTGGACCAAATAGGAGGTTGTCAGTCTTGCGTCCGATGATAAATTTCCGTCCTGCTGCATCGATAACGTGTTTGGCTTGCAGTTCCATTCTTTCATCGCCTACCTTGATTTTAACTGTTTTAATGGCATCGCCAGGAGTTAAATCAACATCAACAACTTGCCCGTTATAGAAGTTGATTCCCATGGCTTTATCCATTTTTAGCAAGTCTTGTTCAAACTTGGAGCGGTTGATTTGAAAAGAGGGAATGGGAACTTGTCGGTTCGAGCCAGCATGATAGTAGTCGTCGATTGTTTCAGTTTTTGCTGGATTTTTGGGCCAGTGAAAGTTAAGCCCTTGTTTGGGAGCATGATTTTCAATTAGGTAATCATGTAGTCCCAATTCTTTAGCGAGAAAAAGAGCGGCAATTTCAATGGTGGACTCGCCAATTTTTAAGTCCTTATCTGTGCGTTGTTCGGGACGAGGATCCACTAGAGCAACTTTGATATTGGGAATCTTGAGCATCAGGTGTCGCGCTTGACATAAGCCAGCAAAACCAGCCCCCATAATGACCACATCATACTCTTTATCTTGAGTCATTTGCATTGATTTACTCCTGAATTAATCGACGTTATTTTTGGCAAATTGCTTGAATTTGAGAGAGTAAAAAACTGTGAGATTTGAACCAAGTTTTAAGAAAGTTCAGCACTCCAGGGCTGTAACTTACCTTGATAGCGATATTCTTTGAATTCTTGGCGCATTTCCTCGATTTCGCTATTATCTGGCAGACTACGAGTCAAGAAGTTATGACGCATTTCTCCCAGGGCTGATAATCCACTTTGGGCTAACAAATAGCTAAAATGAGCTAAATTGCGGGGTTTCAACAGGCCACGCCAGCCAAAACCTTTCCACTGGAACATTGCATACCAAATTGCCACATAGAAAAAGGTATTCTTCATGCTGGTGAAAATGTTACAGCGTTGGGGTTCAAGCTTGCTATTTTCTAGGAAGTCTTCAAAGTGTTTAAAGGTATAGTAACTGCCGATTAGTTGATCGGCTCGAATCGCATCCATCAAACCCATATTAACTCCTCGCTCTACCAATTTGTTACAATCTTGATAGACATCGACGAATAAGCCATTGAGAAAAGTGCGGAAAGGACCAGTAAACTGTTTGAGAAAAGCTGGATCTAAATGCCATTTACCGATGTACATAGGAACTAAAACGCCGAACCACCACATATACTCAAAGTAAATCCGCCAACTCATGATACTGGCATGACCTAACTGTTTTTGATGTTCCTGCATGAAAGTGTTGACGCTATCAGAAAAAGCCAGATTGAAGTCATTGTAAACAGCCCGTTTTTCTTCAGCATTGGCCTCGTTTGCCAATTTGGCGCGGATAATTTCGGTAATGCTTTCAACGGCGATGGCAATCATCGTCGTTCCCAGGGAATAAAAAGCATCAAAAATACAGGCTGAATCTCCCACTACATACCAGTTATCATGCGAAAACATCACTTTACTTTTGTGGGCAACTCGGGGCAAATAATGAAAGTCAACCAACTCGCTATTTTGCAATAATTTATAGAGAACCGTATGGTTGGCTTTCAAAAAAGCAGTAAACTTTTCTTGGGTGTTTATGGTAGCTGCGGGAATGACATCGTGGTGGTGAATGACTCCCAGAGAAAGTTCTTTACTATCTCGATCAATGGGAATCATCCACAACCAATGACCAGGGCCAAAGTAATGGTTGGTAGCGTAGTAATGACTGACAGTGGTTCCTGCTGGATGATAACCACTATGGAAAATGGTCCGATCTACATCTTTAATCCTTACCCAAGCGGAGCCATTATTAACTCCTAAAAGTTGGTCTGAACCAAAAATGAGATTGTCGGTTTTTTTGCCTATAATAAATCGGCGACCAGCCGCATCAACAATGTGCTTGGCTGTTATTTCTATGGTTGTATCCTCTAATTTGACTGTGACGGTTTTGAGTTGATCGCCTTCGGTTAAATCTACATCGACAACTCTTCCGTTGTAGAAGATTGCTCCCATTTCCTTATTCATTTTGAGCAAGTCCCGTTCAAACTTTGCTCGGTTGATCTGAAAAGTCGGAATCGGGGGTTGACGATTGATCCAGACGTGATAATAATCGTCAATTGAATCAGTTTCAGCCAGATTTTTCGGCCAGTGGAAGTTCAGTCCCGCTTTAGGAGGATGATTTTCAATCATGTAATCATGCAGTCCCAACTCTTTACAGATGAGTAGGGCGGCTATTTCAACTGTAGATTCGCCAATTTTGAGATCTGTATCGGGTCGATTTTCGGGACGAGGATCGATCAGCGCCACCCGAATATTAGGGATGTTGAGCATCAGGTGTCGCGCTTGACATAAGCCGGCAAAGCCAGCCCCCATAATTACAACATCGTAGTGCAAAGCTTGAGTCGTGTTCATTGATCAATTTCTCCTGATAAAGGGATGAGAATCACGGTTCTTCGTTACTAGGTCCGGTTTGATCGGGGGGGCATAAATCGACTAAATCCTGATCTGGCAAGAGATTTAATTGATTAGTTCCTTCTAGATCAACAACAATTGACAAAAATCGCCTAATGTCTTTCTTTATAAGGTTTTCATGCCTTATAATCCCCGTCTATTACATAACACACACCGAAGAACCAGAATTACGTTAAGTTAGTTCAATTAAGAGGGAGAATCCTCTGAGGAAAGTATGGTTCGGCTCTCCATTAACCATTTTTCGATGCGTCGCCCTTGCCACATCCAAAGTCCAGTGAAGCTTAGGAGGGGAAAGACAACAATCCCGACGGCTATCAGCATTCCTGGATGATTGCGCCAGGGGGAATAGATAAAAATCCCTAACAGAAGTGATGCCAAAATGTGGATCAGTCGGAGTTGGCTTCTCAATGATTTATTCGGCTTGTACATGACAAATTTTCCTGGGCAGATAGATAGAGAAAAGTGAGAAAGCAGAATCTAGTCAGTAGGTTGGTCTGAGGATGGGTTTCCCCCCCATCCTAGAGAGCAGGTTTTTCTAGACCATTAACAGAGCGGCTTCCCTGGTGGTCGCCCTTGCGACTAAAGATTGCTTCACCGCCTCGGGCCAGGGTGCGGCTACAGCCGTTCCATCTTTTCGCCGCTCCACCCAAGCCACATCTTGTTGACCGACATGGAGTTTTTCCAAAGTGCCATCAGGCTGTTCCCGGAAGAACTCAAAGTTGAAGGATGCGCCACACTCGGACACTGAACGCACATAGAGAAGGGTGCGAATGCGGTCAAAAGGCATCGCTTCGCGTAGATAGTCCATGCGGGTATAGAGACAGACCATTTCCCCACAGGGATTAGAAATCCGCAAATATTCGGGAGCAACTGAGTAAAGAAACAGGTCGAGAATGCGTCCTTGCCAGATGAAATAATTGCCGTAGTAAACATTACCGACCAAATTCGATTCTTCCAGGGTGGTTTGGAAGACCTCAGACCGCAATAACCGTCCATAGCGGCTTTCTTGTTGTGGAATGTCATCAATGACAGCCCCCGGCTTGAGGGAAGCAAGGCTGGCGGGTAGGGGAGCCAGAGGCAGGGTTTCTGGGTGTTTTAAATCAAGGCTGGCGGGTTTGTCAGCGGCAAAGCGAGCCAAATAGTCTTGGAGATAGGGCGGGAAAGGCATGGGAGCAGGAACTCCATAGCTGACTAACCGCACCCAAGTGGCTTTAACTTCGGCAATCGCCAGACGCTCTAGGGAATTATCGGGCAGTACCTTACAAAACTCGATGTAAGTCTCAAAGGAAGAGCCGACAATATTGCCCACCCAGGCTCGCGCTTGAATCACATCATAGGAGGTGGCTTCTCCCACAACTCGCAGGCTAACGGAATTGGTAACCATGCCCCAATCTCCGGTTAAGAAGTCGGCTAACATTTGCTGGGCAATACTTTCCATCGGCAATTCCCGAATTTTGCCAATCCAGCGAAAATATTGGGCAAAGTAAACATGACGGCTAATGCTACCACTATCTTTGAAACTGACTTGATAGCGTTGCTCATAGACTAATTGTCCTTGCGGGCCATCATGGGTGTAGCGAGAGCTATGGCTGTCAATTTTCCCAGGCGTCGCTGGGATAATCGCCGCTTCCGTTGCTTGAGGAGACTGGAAATTAGCTTCTGTGGGGACAGACACTGGGATGTGGGAAACCACAATTGCCACCATCCGTTCCGGTGGACGGGTTAACTTGACAGGGACAGTCAGCACTTGAGACTCACCCTCCGGGGTTGAGGTGGATAACAAGACCCCATCTCCCTGTTTCGCCACTAGACAAAATTGCGGATCACTACCATTAAAAGCTTTGCGAACTGCTTCTGTGGCTGACCAAATCCTCATACCGGCCCGCTCTTGGGTGTCTCCTTGGCGCACTAATTGCTCCATCAGTTGACTGCGGCGATCACTTAAGAGGGCGACCCAGTCCTCGGTGCTGCGAGGGGTAATTGCTTCGATATCACAACCTTGGGGAGTTTCAGCCACAGTGCAGAGACAATAGCGATCGCAGTGAGATAAAGAAACATTTAACCCAGAAACTTGTGTCCCGCTCAGTTGAGGCTTACCAGAGGGGAGAGACTCAAGCTCGAAAACAAGTTTTTGCTCGGGTTTGAGTCCTAGCTTAGTTTTCAGCGCGCGTTCTACAATGGGTTTTTCCTGTTGGCGGCGCTGTTCTAAGGATTTCCCTTGCAGGTTAGGCGCATAACCAAGCGCAACGGTAGGCGGTGGAATCTCTAATCCCTGGCAAGTTGTCTGTAACACTTGTCGCAGGTGTTGGCGATCGCGAATTTCAGGATTAACTAACTCAGCCGCCGTCGGATTTTCTGGGTGTTCTTCGAGAATCCGTAGGCGATATCCACTCAAGCGTTCAATTAGGTTCCCCTGCTCATCGGTAGCAATCACTTCACTAATATACTCCCGATCTTCCCGCGCCAATAGGTTAACGGTGACAAGGCGGCGACCTTGATCGCTGCTGGCCGGTTTAAATCGCTCAATCTTGGCAATTTCCACGGGTAAACAGATATCTTGGGGAATGGTCAACTGTACCGATTGGAGCAAGACATCGCGAAAATAGGGATCGCCGAGGATTAAAGACTGATTCAATCCTTTGCTAAAGCTTTGATTGGATAAATCTTCTCCAGAAAGTTGAGCGTGGGAACGGAAGACACTCTGTTTTTCACTAAGGGTGTAAATTTCACCCAGGCGTTGAAAACGTTCTCCCTGGAAGAGTAAATCCCCGTAGAGATCGGTTTTGGGAGCGATTGGGAGAGGTTGGCCTAATTCGGGTTTTTCCTGAAAAGCAGAAGTCAACTCTCCGAGAATGAGATTGGCAGAAAAATGAGCCAGAGAAAAGCCCGTTTGCTCGGTATAAATACCCACTTTAACTCGACGTTCCCCATTGCTGGTAGCCTCGGCAATTTCTGCTTCAATTTGAATCTCAACCCCAGTCTCTGGATTAACGACTATTGGTCGTCGCAGAGAAATATCTTCCAGGCGAACAATTGGCGGGTTTGAGGTCCCTGTCAGGTAAGCTACAGCTTGGGCCATGGCACATAACCCAAACACGGTGGGGAATAAATAAGAACCGCGCCAAAGGTGATCCTTGACATAGAGATCCTTCTCTAAACTCAGATGAGTCCGCACAGTCAAGGCTACCTGTGGTTCCACATATTGGACATTTTCGATAAAGCGCAGTCCGGTGGGAGCGGGTAAGGGGGTTGGTAACCAGGTATCTAAGCCACCTAAACGAGCGGTAATCACTACCTGTGAGGTGCTTGGTGCGGTTTGGAAAAGCTGGAGAAAGCGGCTTACTCCTTCACGGGGAGAAATCGCCTTGATCCCCATGCGCTCTAGATGCTTGACACTGCCAAGACGCGCTCCCATGCCGATTTCATCCCAAACGCTATAAGCAAGCGCCAGCACCTGGGTTTGGGGGTGTTGCCGTTGGTACTGTTGTAACAGCAACGACAGGGATTCATTGGCAAAGGCATACCAAGCATTACCAGGCATTCCGGTAACGCCGATAATCGAACTAAAAGCGATAAAGAGCTTGGGTGGGTTAGAGGCTAATGCCTGCAATAAGTTGTAAGCTCCCAAAAGTTTGGGTGAGACTTCTGTTTGAGCATCTTGGGGTCTAACTTGTTCGACGCGACGGGGTTGATTGAGTCCGGCTCCGTGAATTACTCCCGTGATGGGTCCTAATTCCTGGGTCACTTGGTCAACTAACTGCTGAACCTCGGTAGGGTCGGCAATATTGCAGCGATAGTAAGCACCGGTGAGTCCTTGGGCTGCTAAGCGCTTGAGAGTTTGGGCAATTTCGCTGTTGCTATCTCCGGCTGCTGGCACTGCTGCTCGCCCCACCAAAGCCATTTTCACTCCCGTTTCTTGTCCTAAAGCGAGAGCGCATTCGGCGGTAATTCCCTTGGCTCCACCTGTCACCAGAATTACGTCTGAGGCCGACCAGGTGAGGGAACGGGGCGTATAATCAATCGGCTGCTGTAACTGAGCTTGGGGGATTAGCCTTACTTGTCTCGCATCATAGCCAACGGTTGTAATCCCCTCATCTCCGGCTAGTTCCTGAATTACTAATTTACCGGCCTGGGTTGGTTCAATTGCTGCCGCTAGGTCGATTACCCGGACTCGTGCTTCTTGGCGCTCTAGATGAACACTGCGGGCAAAGGCCGCGGCTGAAGCGACTGCGGGATGGTATTCTCCCTCGCTGGTGCCAAAACGCCCCCCACCAAATTGAACATAAGCTAAAGTTGCCGAGGGATTGGCGTGGCTAATGGTAGCAACGCTGCTGAGGCGAGTTACCATGGCGGCGAGGGGTAATTCCGATGGCAAGGGGGAAACACCGGGTAAAATCCCTAGATAGTGGGAGAATGAACCGATACTGGCGGGTTCTGCCGCTGCGATTTCGGCGTAGGTCTTTTGTTGGACTTGAGCGCCCAATTGCTCTAATTGCTTGGTAAGAATTTTAGCAATCGATGTGGCAGCATCAGAGACAATTAAGACTTGAGCTTGTGACCAATCAGTGGCAATTGTCGGAGGAGTCAGAGGTTGAGGCACATACTCAATGGCGTAGTTACGGACCCAGTTGCTTTCCGGGGGAGGATTATTTTGGCTCCCTTGCAGCACTGGTGTTTTCTCTGAAGCGGCAGTTTTGACAGAGGGTTGGTTTGATACCTTCTCCAGCGCCGCAATGACATCCGCTAAAGTTCCATTCGCTAAGGCTGAGGGATCTAGTTTTCCCGTTGCTCCCACTTGTTTGACTGCTGTAGCAACTAGCTCGGCTGCTTTAATAGAATCGAGGTTTAAATCATCAAGAAGACGCAAATCGAGGCTGAGGGTATCTTTAGGAAACCCAGTCTTTTCTTCGACTAATTCCAGTAATTTTTGGGTAATATCAAGGGAATCTGAAGGCGGCAAAACCAGAGGCGTAACTTCTATTTGCTCAGGAACTTCCGTTAGCATTTCCACAGAAACAACGGCATCAATAGCCTGTTTTACTTCTTGCAAAGTAGCATTAGCTAAAGCAGAAGGATCAATTTTTCCGCTCACACCAAAGGTTTTGGCGGCTGTCGCTACTAACTCGCCAGCTTTGATGGAATCTAAATTCAAATCATCTAGTAGTTTGGCATCAAGATTAATGCTGGCTACTGGATAGCCAGTTTTTTCGGCAACTAACTCAATTAAACGTTTTTCAACAGTTAAATTGGTTTGGATTACTGTTGTTTCTGGGATTCGCTTGCTATTGCCATTGCTATGACCATTACTATCAACAGTGCTATGACCATTACTATTAACAGTGCTATGACCATTACTATTAACAGTGCTATGACCATTACTATTAACAGTGCTATGACCATTACTATTAACAGTGCTATGACCATTACTATTAACAGTGCTATGACCATTACTATTAACAGTGCTATGACCATTACTATTAACAGTGCTATGACCATTACTATTAACAGTGCTATTTACCTGAACACTGCTCTGAAAGGGAATCAGATTAGTTGCTGGACTTTTAAGCAAAATATAAGACTGAAGATCTGCTTTGATAACTTGGGACAAAAACTGGCTTCGGTTAGAGAAGTAATGGGAGAGAAGTTTAACAATCTCTTGATTGCCAACTGCTTGTTTGGAGTCAGAAGAATAAGTCATAATGTCCTCTAGGCATTGTGAGTGTTTACAAAGGGTAAGCTTTGGATATCGGCACTGATTAACTCAGAGAGAAAAGAACCACGTTCCAGCAGGTAATTTGCTAAGACTGTTGTTAGTTCATCATCTGCAAAAAGACTTTCTGGTTGGGAAAAATTCGAGGAATGAGCGAGAGCCGTATTTGGTGATGACTGTTGTATTTCTCTCCAAGAGAAGGCAGAACTCGACTCAATTTCTTCAAGAGATACCGGAAAAGATCGTTCGCAGGGATTATCAACAAACAGACGCTCAGCAGCCGGGACAAAAGGACGAACCAGTCGTTGTTCATACAACGCTTGCCAGTTGACTTCACCTCCTTGCACAAAGTAAGCGGCTAAAAAAGTATTCAAATCGCGAGCGATACCCGGTTTTGACTCTAGGGGAAAACAGAGGGGAGAAGGAACTATTGCTCCTACTAAACCAGAAAGCACTTTTCCCGTTCCAACTTCAACTATCAAGTCACATTTATTCTTCAGATTTTCGACCAGAGAAACAAAATTTACCTGAGCAACAATCTGATGAGCAAAGTGTTCTTTTAAGTTGAGTCCTGAATTAACTATCTGGCCGTTGACACTGGTAAATAGAGGCAGAGAAACCTGTTCTAAAATCTCAGGAATGGGAGCTTCTTTTCGCAAATATTCAGCTGCTTTCGCCACCATTTGGGAGTGAAAAGCATTTGCTACCGGAAGTTGGCGGACTTGAATTTCTTGGGCTAATGCCAGGTCACAAACAGCAGCAACACTGGTTTTTTCTCCAGAAATAACCGTCTGTTGAGGACTATTGATATTAGCAACGGTTACATAACCAGAAATCCCTTGTAAGAGCTTTTGCGCGGTGGCATCCGAGCAAGCTAAACTCGCCATTGTCCCGATAGAATCGCCCTTAACTGTCATTGCTTTTCCCCGCATTGCGGCAAAGCAAAGGAGGGTTTTTTCATCATAAGCACCAGCCGCTTCAAAAGCAGTCAATTCGCCCAAACTATGACCCCCTAGTGCCACTGGTTCCAGTCCAAGTCGTTTCAGGTAATGCTTCCACAGTAGTGAAGTCAAGCAGATTGCTTGCGGTGCAACATCGGTGAGAGCGTTAAACCATTGTTCTACTTGTTGTTGGTTAACAGCGCGGTCAAGAGGACGGTAAATTAATGGACTAATCGGTTCAAAACCAGATTCAATCAGCCATAAATCTGCCTGTTGCACTAACTCTCTTGCCCAAGAATATCGCTCCACCAAAGTCCGGGCCATGTTCAGCTTTTGTGAACCTTGTCCTGGAAAGAGAAAAGCTACTCGAGAACGCTGCACTTGATGGGCGAGCCAGATGTCTTTTCGCTGGGATATATATGTTTCTCCCGCGGCTGGGGGTTGAGAGTGAAGAATGTTGATTAAATGCTCCAAGCGCTCCAGTAATTCTCTGGGGTTTTCTGCCACAATGGCGGCGCGAATTGAAGTCTGAGGGGACAATGTTTGAGCATTCTGCGCTGCTAAATCCACCATATCTGCTAAACTCATCCCTTTGGCTTGTTCTGAGAAAATTTGCAGATATTCTAGCAGTTGGGCAAGAGAATTAGCCCCGAAGACAAAGATTTCGCTATCTTGGTTGGAGACTAAAAGCGAACGCTGGTCTAAACTGGGTTTTAACCGGGGGGAGGGTGCATCACCAGAAGAAAGGGTCACATGGGAGTTAATGCCTCCAAAACCCATCGCCGACACTCCCGCCCGTAAAATCTCCGTTTCCGGGTAGATTTCCCCTAGTTGCACTGGATATAAACATTGGGCGCTCTCCTCGAAAACGGGATTCGGTTCTTGACAGTTAACGGTAGGGGGAACGATCCGCTGATTAACCGCCATGACCGCTTTAATGAAACCCCCGATCCCGGCCGCTGCTTTCGTATGACCAACTAGGGATTTAAAAGAAGTCATGCCACAGGAACGAGGGGGGGCAGGTTTCGAGGCGTTCATGGCTAGGGCTACCCCTTCAATTTCAGCCCGATCACCTACGGGGGTTCCGGTTCCATGTCCTTCAATAAAATGAAGAGACTGGGGACTATAACCGGCTTTTTCGTAAGCTCTTAATAGGGCTTTGGACTGTCCCACCTTAGAGGGT
Source organism: Microcystis viridis FACHB-1342 (assembly GCF_014698335.1). Lineage (GTDB taxonomy): Bacteria > Cyanobacteriota > Cyanobacteriia > Cyanobacteriales > Microcystaceae > Microcystis > Microcystis ichthyoblabe_A. Next base: position 62,419 of record NZ_JACJSV010000013.1, read on the forward strand.
GCGGTAATGCCTCCTTTGCCGTCGGAGGACAACGCCCAGCCGTCCAACAGGGCATAAATGTAGTCGCCATCGGCCTGTGCGTCCGCTAAGCGTTTGAGGACAACAAAACCACATCCTTCTCCTGGAACAAAACCACTGGCTCGGCGATCATACACTTTCATATCCTGAGCCGTCAGTGCGCCGGTTTTGGCGAAACCAATTAATTCAAAGGTATCGAGACTGATATCAATGCCACCGGCTAAGGCCATGTCTAAATCGCCATTACTTAAAGCGTTGGCGGCAGTGACAACGGCGATTAGGGAGGAGGAACAAGCGCCATCGACGGTATAACCACCACCGTCAAAATTAAAAAAGTTACAGATTCGTCCGGCTATGGTGTTGGACAGTCCCCCAGCTAGGGTATCTTCGGTAATGGGTGGGAAAACGGATTTATAGAATTTCTCCATTGTTTCGAGAAGTTCTTCCACAATTGTTCCAGACAGTCCTTTGACTTCGGCAGCAGCCCGCAAGGCTCTTCGTACGTAGGGCCAACGTAACCGCATCACATTCGAGCGAGTATGTTCTCCAGTTAAGGAATTGCCGAGAATGACTCCAGTTTTCTGGGTGGGAACGGTATCTCGACGATACCCAGCATCTTCGATCGCTTTGTTGGCCACTTCTAAGGCTAACCAATGCACGATGTCGGTTCCATCGACCGTTTTTTTGGGAACTCGACGATTAATCCAGTCGAATTGAAAGCCATCAATGAAGGCCCCGCGTGTTCCGTAGGTTTTATCGGGAGTGGCGGGATCGGGATCATAATATTCCGAGAGTGGTAAACGTTGATCGGGAAACTGGCGAAATTGACAACGACGCGCCAAAATATTCTCCCAAAGTTCGCTTAATTGGTTGGCACCAGGGTAATGGCAACCCATTCCGACAACGGCTATAGGATGAGCGATTTTATCGCTTTGAGTTTTCGGCATTTTTTTCCTTGTTTTGAGGACAATATTTGAGTAGAATTTGCCATCTCAAGTGTTAAGCCAAACTCGGACAAATGGGTCGAGTTCGTAACTATTCTGATTGATTGGTATCAATTGAAATGCATACACAGCGAGTTTGTCACAAAATTGGCCAATTGTTAATGGCGTTTGAGATGCTCTCACCCTGGTATATGAGCCAATTTACAGGGTAATCGCACGTTCTTTTGTATAAAATCCCACATTCCGCACCCTCAACTGTCACATAAGCTGTACCCCTCCAGAGACTTGAGTAAAAATACTTAGCTGGTGAAGGTTTTCTCGGCACCAGCTAGGGGGGTCTTGAAACCCCTAATTATGAAAAAAATTGAAAGCCATCAATGAAGGCCCCGCGTGTTCCGTAGGTTTTATCGGGAGTGGCGGGATCGGGATCATAATATTCCGAGAGTGGTAAACGTTGATCGGGAAACTGGCGAAATTGACAACGACGCGCTAAAATATTCTCCCAAAGTTCGCTTAATTGTTTGGCACCAGGGTAATGGCAACCCATTCCGACAACGGCTATAGGATTGGCGATTTTATCGCTTTGAGTTTTCGGCATTTTTTTCCTTGTTTTGAGGACAATAATTGTGTTTGATAACTATCTGGTTATCCTAGGAGCGGGGGAACCCAGCCAGGTCTTTTTTCGGTATTTCCCGAAAGCTTATGATTTATTGTCATTTAGCAATTACAACTATCTTATTTGCACTCAAAATAACCTTGATAAAATCACGGTATATAAGCCAAGGTATTCAATTATTCAAAGTATTTTCCAGAGAAATGTTAAAGGGAAAACTTTAGCATTTACTCTATAGTTGTAACTTGTTCACAAGTATATGGGTAAGTTTCGGCAGTGACAATCGAAGTTTGGGATGTTAAGGGAGAAGATAAGCGGCTCTTCTGGAAGTTTAGGATGTTAAGCAAGAAGATAAGCTGCTCTTCTCGACTTTGTGTGATCATCAGTGCTGATCATTCGTAGGAGTCTTGGCGACGGCAAGGCTTTGAAGAGTCAATTCGGGAGCATCTCATTTATGCATTAGACAAGGAAAATCAAGCTCTGCGGGAAAAGATAGCCGAGCTGGAGAGGAGACTGGGATTAAATACTCAGAATAGTTCTCAGCCTCCTCAACAGACGGACTTAAGAAGGAACAAAGAACAAACAAGTTCTTACTCAAGTTCTCAAGGGGGAAGTTCTGGTTTTTTCCTAATTTGTCAAGACCTCGGTAGTTACGTTACTTTTTACTTTTATAAAAGGGTTTTTTGACTACGGTAGCGGGGTGGGTGCTGCCGCGGATTTCCACTTCGATCGCCTGTCCGATCGAGGCGAAAGGTGTGGGAAGATAGGCTAAAGCGATCGCTGTGTTTAAAGTTGGTGATAAAGTGCCACTGGTGACTTTACCCACCACTTCCCCAGCGAATACTACTGGATAATCGTGACGGGCGATATGTTTGCCAGACATCTGCAATCCCACCAAGCGCCGATTGACACCATTAAGTTTTTGGTCTTCGAGGACATTGCGACCGATAAAATCGCCTTTTTCTGGCAGATGAACCAACCAATTTAAGCCAGCCTCTAGGGGACTCGTGCTATCGTCGATATCCTGTCCATAAAGGGCTAAAGCTGCCTCTAAACGCAGGGTATCCCGGGCTCCCAAACCGCAGGGAGTCACCCCTAAATTTAAGAATTCTGTCCAAAGTTGCTGCCCGATTTCAGGGGGGGCCATAATTTCAAACCCATCTTCTCCCGTGTAACCGGTCCTAGCGATAAAAACTTTTTCCCCGAAAAGCTGGCTTTCCCAGTGATTAAACAGGCCAAAATCGCTTAATTTTTCCCCGATCAAGGGCTGTAAAATTGTCGCTGCCTTTGGTCCTTGCAGGGCAATTAAGACCCTTTCTCGGGATAAATCCTTTAATTTGACCCCCGAACCCTCTAAATTGCCTAAAATCCATTCTCGATCTTTATCGGTGGTTGAGGCATTAACAATTAATACGCCTTGGCTTTCGCTTTGGTAGTAAAAGATAATATCATCGATTATGCCACCGTCTGGGTTAAGTAAAACGCTATACTGTGCCTTTCCTGCCCTTAAACGGGCTAAATTAGAAGGAACTAGGGTTTGGAGAGATTGAACCAGATTATCTCCAGTTAAGATAAATTTGCCCATGTGGGAAATGTCAAACATCCCGACACCGTTGCGGACAGCATTATGTTCGATTTTTAGGCCGCTAAACTGTATCGGCATCTCCCAACCCGCAAAAGGGGTAAATTTGCTGGTTTGTTGGGCAATTAAGTTGTATAAGGGGGTACGAATAGCGGGGGAAGTTGCTTCTTGGTTAGCCACGGTGTTCTCGATCGAATGGTTTTCTGCCTAGAGTAGCATAGCAGTTATCAGTTATCAGTGACCAGTTATCAGTTATCAGTTATCAGTTATCAGGCAACACCAGGACAGGTGAAAACCATCTCTCGTTTTCGCGGTTAATAAGGATCTTCGTTACTCTTTATGTTTTTCTTGTCAAAAATAATGATAAGATTGGATGTATTCTATTCCCGCTTATGTCTAACTCTTATTAATTTTTCTTGGAGAGAGGGAAAAATGGGGAGATTGGTTATTTTCTTATTTAACCACTATACCTTTAAACCCTTATCTTGACTAAAGTAGGATAGTAACGCTATTGTAAAAAACAGGATAGAGTTATGTCGCTAACAATAAAGAGGATAATTTTTTTTACTATTTTGGGTGGGTTCGCATTAGCTTGGATAAACGATAGTTATTTTCCGACTCAAAAGGAAACATATTCCCCCTCATCTTCAGAAACTCAAAAGGAAACATATTCCCCCTCATCTTCAGAAACTCAAAAGGAAACATATTCCCCCTCATCTTCAGAATGGGATGAATATCAACAAGCGGATGATCCAGCGACAAAGCTTGTAAAAAATTGTGCATCTGAGGCGGGTATTCCAGAAAATGATCCAAAACACGCAATCACTCCCTACGAAATGCAAATACTGACAGATTGTATAGATCGGAACCGATAGCTTATATCACTCTAAATATCAGACTGATAACGGTTAGAAAAAATGTGGTCGCTACCTGTATTTTAGGCTATTATTTAATTGAAATAAAATCTATTTTCCCCAATGACAGCCATAAATCTACCCCCAAAGCTGTCTAATGAATCAGAAAAAGATTATCAAATTTTTCTTAGTTATTGCCTTTTGGGTGGCGATCGCTAAATCAGCAAGCTTGCCAAGAAATCAGTGGGAAAAGCCGGAGGATCTGAAAAAAGGCTATATGAGTTATCTTCTCAATTCCAATGGTGCGATCAAGTGAAAAACTATGATGCTGCCATTGCCGAGTTTACTGGGGAAGTTTTAGCCGAACAAGTTGGCAAGGATGTAGTTAGTTCAGGGCAAGCGAGGTGAAATTAAATATAAGATGATCCCTACTTAATCATTAAATTTGTCATATTTTTACTTGACAATAACTTGCCACTCCCTTAACCTTTCTCGCACTCTGTCAATGGGAATTGCTAAACCGCAGCCTAATTTAACGGCATTTTCTAGGGGTTTAGGAGTAGAGGGATTGGGACAAAATAAACCCGCTTGGGAAATCACTCCCACCACTTGATTTTTATCGTTTAAAACTGGACTTCCCGACTGTCCAGAAACGACAAACATGGACAAACTTAAGGATTTTTCGTTATTATCATTAACCGTGCCTTTGCTGACAGTCCAATCTTTTTGATTAAAAGGATTACCGATCGAGATTACCGGTTGATTAGGGGCAATTGGTAGGGGTGCTAAAGCTAAAGGTTTTAAATCTGGTGGGGGATTTTTTACCTCTAATACTGCTAAATCGAGCCAATCGTTAGGGGGGGTAGCGTGGAGAATTTTAGCTTTTGAACGCTTGCGGATTTTTCCTTGGGGTGGTTGGCTATAATACTCCACAAAAATGCGGGATCCTGCATCGATTTCTTGACGGGAATTCGTCACCACATGGCGGTTAGTCAAGATCCAAGCTGTGTCTTGATTTCGTTTTAATAACCAACCAGTGCCGATACCATTTTTATTTTTGCCGCGAATGACAATTTTAACAATTGAGCGTTTTAAATTCACCAGAGGATCACTCTTAACACTGGGAATTATCTCTGGCATTTTTAATAATTCGGGATTGTCGTGAATTAATCGCCCCCGTTGGATTTCCTGTAAAATAAATCTAGCTTCTGATAAATTGGGATCAATTTCTACGGCCTGCCGACACCAATTTAGACCCTCATCGATCTGACCGTTGTTGATATAGATATAACAGAGATTTTGGTAAATCTTAGCATTTTTAGGGCTAATTTGCCGCGCCTGTTGAAAAACTGCCATGGCTTCCTCTAGTTTTCCCTGTTCCGCTAAAGCTTTGCCCAGATAATTATAAATATCCCCATCTTTAGGAGCGTAAATTAAAGCCTGTCGATATATTTGCTCTGCTTCCTCCCATTTCCCCTGTTTTGCTAGGGTTTCTCCTAATTTTTTGTAGGTTTCACCCTGATTAGGTATCAATTCTAGAGCTTGCTGATAGGCATAACTGGCCTCTGGCCAGAGTTGCTGTTCACTGTAGGCCTTTCCCAGATAAAAATAGGCTTTTCCCTGACTAGGATCGAGAAAAACCGCTGCTTGCAGAGCTTTCGCCGCCTCATCCCAACGTTGTAAACTATAGAGGGCTTTTCCTAGCTGAAATTGCGCTTTAAAAGTTGGTTTAATGATCATTGCTTTTTGGTAAGCATCGATCGCCTCTGACCATTTTTCCTCCTGCGCGAAGATATCCCCCAAAGCCACTAAATAATTACTTTGGGAGGGTTCCATCGGTGGTTTATGATTAACGATAAAGCCACGATCATAGGCTTGTAAGGCTTCAGAATAGCGTTTTTGACTTTGCAAGACCTGAGCGATTTTTATATGGGCTTGGACTGAATTTTCGTCAAAAGATAAAACTGTTCGGTAAGCAGACAGAGCCGATTCCTTCTCCCCCGCGGCCAAAAGTCGATCGCCTTGCCAGAGATAGGCCAAGGCAATAAGATAAAAAATAGCAAAGGGAGCGGCGACGATGAAGGCAATAATTAAAAATATTTGCAGGGGTTTGCTAGAATAGCGGCGACCGATTTTAATGTCTTTTCTTTTCATTTCTTGGTTAGGATAGACAACAGGCTAGAGGTGGTTCGATAATCGACCTAGACCAATTTAGATGCGCGGGCCGCTTATACATATTTTTCCCCTTTCCTGTTGCCCTTTCCGCAGTTCTAGCCCTCCTTCTTTCTGGGGTGTGGATGTAATTTTGTCCAACTACTTAGGGTTTGCTGAATAAATCTAAAAACCTTGTTGGACAAAACTTTTAGACTTTTTTTCCCTCAAAAAGTGCCAGCCATTGCGGGGATCGGGGGGAAAATTCTGGGACTTTTTCCCTGAAAATTAGGTAACTGACTACCTCAAAATCGGTAAAACCCCACACCCCACACCCCACACCCTGCCACCAGGAAAAGCTTTTTGCCGCAAACCCTACTTACCGATTACTGCTGCAAGCGCTGGGTAGGATTAACATAGCGTCACCGAAGGAATAGAAACGGAAACGCTCTTGGATAGCTGCTTGATACAATGCCAATAGTCTTTCCCGTCCGACTAAGGCACTGACTAACATCATCAAACTGGACTTGGGTAGGTGAAAATTAGTGATCATGCCGTCGATAACTCGCCATTGATAACCCGGATAGACAAATAAATTCGTTTTTCCCTGAAAAGCGGTTACTTTATCGCTCTTAGTTTCTTTAATTGCCCCTTCCAAGGCGCGAGCTACCGTAGTTCCTCCGGCGATAACCCGGCCACCTCTAGCCTTTGTTTGGGCAATTTTTTCGGCAGTTTCGGCGGAAATCTCTAAAAATTCCCGGTGCATTAGGTGTTCTGTAATATTTTCCACTTCCACGGGGCGAAAGGTTCCCACTCCCACATGAAGGGTGATATAGGTGGTATCTATACCCTTCTGGGCGAGCTTATGGAATAATTCGGGAGTAAAATGTAATCCAGCCGTGGGAGCGGCTACAGAACCCTGTTTATAACCGTAAACTGTTTGATAACGGTCTTCTTCTGCCTCTGATTCGGTGACGTAGGGGGGGAAAGGAATATGACCGTACTCCTCCAACATATCCCAAAAACTGCGTCCGGGATGACGTTGAAATTCCAGCAGACGACCACTGGTGTTCAGATCTCGATCGATTACTTTCGCTAACCATAATTTTTCTTTGTTTTCCGTTCGCCCTGTTTTCGGATAAAAAAGGACTTCTGAACCGACTTTAAAGCGTTTTCCTGGTTTCACTAGAGATAACCAACGATGGTCATCTTGTTCTTCCAATAGTAATATTTCTATGGGTGCGCCGGTGGTTTTACGACCAAATAAACGGGCCGGAATCACGCGGGTATCGTTGAGAACCAACAAATCCCCCGGCTCTAACCAAGTAGGTAAATCCCGAAAAATAGCCAAATTATGACTATTAGGAGAATCTACCACCAAAAGACGGGAACTGTCTCGGGGTTCTGCGGGATTTTGGGCAATTAACTCCGGAGGAAGGTGATAATCGTAGCTGGAGAGTGATTGGTCAGGGATCATCGTCGTTATCATCATAAAGATCTTCGCAAAAGTCGGGTAATTCTACCCAAGCGAACTTCACTAAATCGGGGATTTCTCCCCTTGGTATCTGGAACGGTTTATCGTCAGACTAGAGATATAACACTAATCGTGACTGTTAGCCAACATCCCAGCGGCCAATATGGACTATCTCTATTTTCTTGCTAACGCTAGTTTAACGCTACGAGTCACCGAGTACCTGCGATCGATGACTCATCTACCCTCCTCCGTCATGACGGTTATTCATCAGATTAACGGTTGGGTGGTCAAGGTAAAGTTTAATCAAATGCTTACTCCTTGCCAACACGGGGATTTTCGCGCCTACATGAATGAGTTAGGGATTCCCTATCAACCGGAAATGCGTCTCCAGATGGTTTTTTGGAGTTTGGAAACGGGACAATCCCCCATTGATGTCATGCGTCGTTACCAAGTGGCGATCGTCTCCCATGGTACCCCGGATCAGCAAGATATAGAGGCTTTTCGGCAACAATTTACTAAGGGTTTAGGATACTGTCCAGAAACTCTGGCCTAGTATTTATTTTCTCTCGGGATGCTCTTCAAGGGCAACTACAGGACTTAAATCGTTGATGTGATCAATTAATTGATACAAGCGTCCGTAACTCTTGCCGTTGAAGTAAAAAACTAGACGAGGTAAATGGTGGCTGGAATCCCGATTCTCTCGTTCTAGAATTTGACTGGGTTCGATTTTCCCTTTAACTAGGATATCGCCGAAGTTTTGGTTAATTTGTTCGATCTGTTCCTCGCTTAGTTCGTGATTAAGACGAATAACAAAGGATTCTCCCACAAAACGGCTGGAGTGATAGACCCGATAGAAGTGGCGAATTGTTTGACAAGCGTGGTTTAGATCGTTGGTAATAGTATAAAAATTCCGATCTTCGGCGGATATCAGTCCTCTTTTTTGCAGATTTTCACTAATTTGTTCTTGCCAAGTTTGCCAGTAATCCCCATCAGGCTCATCAATTAATACTAGGGGTGCAGGTCCGTATTTACCGGTTTGACAGAGGGTAAGCGTCTCAAAGGCTTCATCTTGGGTGCCGAAACCGCCGGGGAATAAAGCTACTGCGTCACTTTCCCGCAGAAAAAATAGTTTTCTGGTAAAGAAATATTTAAAATCGATTAATTTGGCATCATTTATGATATAGGGATTAGCCCCCTGTTCAAAGGGTAGCTGAATATTTAATCCGAAGGAATTTTCCCGTCCGGCGCCTTCATTCCCTGCCTGCATGATACCGCCGCCAGCACCGGTTAACACCATAAAACCGTATTGACTGATACAGCGTGCGAACTCTACTGCCAGACGGTATTCACTGCTATCGGGTTTGATGCGTGCCGAGCCAAAAATGGTCAGTTTACGAATGTGACGGTAGGGGTAAAATACCTGAAATCCCTTTTCTAAATCTTCGATCGCATAGGTTAGAATTTTCCAATCGAGGCGATCGATTTCCTCCTCGGCAATTCTGACTATTGCTTCCAGAGATCTTTGAATCCATTTGCCATCTTTTAAGTGGGGCAAATGTTGCACCAATTTCAGCAAGTCTTCGGTTAATTGAGAATAAGAGTTGTCCATTTATCAGGTATCAGTTTTGCAGCAATCCAGATATGAATGCTAATTGTACAAAGTATCCACAAGTTAACTTGGTTTGGAGTTTGAAGAATTGCTCAGAAGACAATTCATAATTAAAATCAGCAACGCCGAATCATCTAAGGACTAATATGAATTTGACTGAGAATATAACGCAAGCGATCATAATCATCTTTAAGTAAAACACTTAACTGTCTGCCCACATTCACTAACCATTGTCGATCGGCTTGACGCAATTGATACATCTGACGGATAGAAGCGGCTGCCAAAGCTTCCACGGGAGTATTTTTGACCTGTAATAAAATTCTTAAAAAGTCTAATTGTTCACTAAAATAAACCACTTCTAACGACTCACATTGATAAACTGCCTGGTGAATTTGTGGGGGGCGGGGAGGAATATATTGATAGATATAACCTCGCCCGGAACCATTGCCATTAAATTGTCCTGGCAGGGTTTCAAAACCGACAATAGTTGCCCGAAATTCCGTTTTTAACATAGCGAAAATCTGCGGCTGTTGTTCCCGCAATTCAGCCAAAGATAACCCCAAAGCTCTAGCACGATGTACCGAATCGATGGGGGCAGTGGTGGCAAAGGTGACAATCCCAAAAATCTTATTACCCGTTTCTTCATCGTAGGCTTTTACCCAACTACCAAAAGCGGGCATAAAAGGAAAGTTTAACTCCTCTGGTTCCAAACATTGCGCTAAGAACTCGGTCGTCGTCGTCTCGATAACTTCGGCGATATGATCGGGATGGCGGTTATCCGTGGCTAATTGCGGTAAGGGTGGACGCATGGTTATTTTTTGCCTTTAGCCGGGGCAATAATTAGTTCTTCTAATTCCGAGAGATTAAAGGTGACTAACTTATCCCAGTTGCCCCCCTCAAAAAGAACGGCCACTTTCCCATCGCTTAAACGCTGGGCTAAACCTTCAAATTTATAGTAGGTATCATCGGGATTGGTGACTCGAACGGTACTACCTGGCAAAATCATAGGATTGACGACGAAATTATAATATTAGGGGTCGAGAAGGTCGTCACCGACCTCCCCTCCCATTCAGAACCGTGCGTGAGACTTTCACCTCACACGGCTCCTAGTTTGACTGTTCCCTTGTTA
>NZ_JACJSV010000130.1 GCF_014698335.1 Microcystis viridis FACHB-1342
CTACAAAATTGGAAGGAGGGGGCAACCATCGATCCCTACCTCCCACACTCCGAGAATGATTATTATTCTTGAGAATGAATAGTTTATTTTTTGGAAGTCCCGTATTCTATTGAGTTAGCTAACTCATCCAGTCGCTTAATTGCTTTAATCTTGTTAGCGCGTAACAACTCTCGACGCACCTCATAATCAGCAATTTCTGGAAGAATAACCCTAATACCTGCTTTAATTAGTGTTTGTAGCCAACAATTACAAGCTAGACTTTCAGGCGCTCGCTTAGGATTAGTAATTAAACCGATAATTCCCGTATCTAATAAAACTACTCTATTCACCAAGTTACTCCCTTTAAGTGAGCCGGAAATAAAGGACGCTCAGATAAACGATCTTGATTGAGTGCTTCGATTAAATATTCACCTGTTTCTTGTTGTTCCTGTTCATCTTCTTCATCAATCCAAGATTGAAGTAAATTAACCAGTTTGGTCTGTTTTTCTTGTTCTAAAATAGTATCCTTGAGCAACTTTAGGACATAAGCTTCTAGAGAAAGACCTTTCTCCCTCGCTTTTTGGCTGAGATATTGTTCGATTTCCGATGTTAAATTAAGAGTTAGTGGCATGGGCTTGACTTGAATCAATTTATCGTGTCTTTAACTATTATAAACAAAAAAGCGATCGCCCTCTACAAATATAGCGCAATCGCCCCTAATTTAAGACTTCAATTGTTGCTCGATTTGCCAGTTTTCTATTAAACACTAACTAGCAAAGTCAAATACTGGTGTTTCAATTACCCGTTTTGGTCGCTTATTTTCCCAGACAATTTCCTGCAAGCGTTCGACAGTTTCTGGTGCAAAAAAACGCTCTCCCGTTTCTACACAGACTCTAGCGGGGACATTTTCTATAATGAAAAAATTGCCATTGATTTCAAGAGTATAGGTAACTTCTTGTTCAATTAAGGTTTCTTGTCTAGAATTAGTTGACATCTGGTGTTCTCCTTGATTTAAAATCAATCCATAAATTTGGGTCGGGTTCATATAGGGTAATAATTTTGAGCAAAGGGCGAGAGGGATAGCTACAATGAATGTGTAAGGCTCTATTAATTAGAGTAAATCCCAAAAGTAAACAGCTTGCACCATACTTATCAGCCGGATAATCTTCAATAATTTCGCTTTGTTCTATCGCCTCCCGTAATTCTTGAACACTGATCTGATGCAGGATACTTTGATTGACAGCGTGTTGAGAAAATTTCAATTGGTTTTGTCTAACTTTTTGACGAATTTCCTCAATCATTTCAGTGATAGCCGCCTTTACTTTGAGCGTAAATAGGCTCTTCTCGACTTTGTGTGATAATTTTTGCTTATGGAATCGTGAAATGTTGACGGAGAAAGACTTTTACGACTATTTTGCCGAAGAAACTATCAGTATAGGCTTCGTTTCCACACAGAAACCGGAAGAGCCGTAAATATCCGTCGCTGTCATTTCGCCAAATAACTGATCTTTAATTTCTAAATAATTTAGAGGTTGGGATGATGTTTCTCTTAGAAAGAAGGCCGCTTTAGCAATTCCCAATCTTTCTACAAGAGCTTTAACTCCCTCTTTTCTAATTTCCTCAATCTCAGGAATCGTCAAATCTGTTGGAACTTTCATAGTAATTTTCCTCAATTCGGCTCTTCTAGTTTCTGTGTGGAAACGAGGTCTATACTGATGGTTTCTTCGGCAAAACAGCCATAAAAGTCTTGCCCGATAAGCATTTCACAATTCCATAAGCAAAAATTATCACACAAAGTCGAGAAGAGCCTCAATTCAAGCGTCGAAATAGATTTTCAATTTTGCTTCATTCATCCACACTCCTACCACCATAACAAAAAAGCGATCGCCCTCTACAAATATAGCGTGATCGCATCTAATTCGAGACTATAGCTTTATTCGCCATTCCCTTCGCTTTCTTATAAATACTCAATCCCGCCCTGCATTTTGTCAGGACTCAGCCTTTAGGTTAGCCTGTACTGTAGAAGCAAGAGTTTTGTTATCTCGCGTTACTCTGATCAACAATCTTAATGCTTCGTTAACCGCATCAGCAGTGGGAAACATTTCTGCGACATCAGGCTCCAAGCGCACAGTGACTCCACCAAAGCTTTTTCTTCCAGAGCCTAACTTTCTAACTCGGAGGTGCTTCAAGTCATACTCTGTCCGTAAATCATCTTCCATTTCTGGCTCATCCCTCTTCATAAGCTTCTCGTTCGGTTTGCGTCACTTCCCTTGCACTAATGAGACTCATACCAGTGTAGTTCAGCTTTGCGGATTTCTCCATTAGGAAATTGAACTAAGCCGACTCCTTTTAGCTTTCGCCATCGACGACCCCCAAACTGCGCTTTTAGCCTTCTGAGTTCACGAATAGAGAGGTTGACGGCGATAATCTCTATTTCTGTTAGTTCTCCAATCAACTCAAAGCCATTACCCATGTCATCATTCTAACAAAGATTAATAAAAATCTGGAATGTCTCCCCAAAAAAGCGATCGCACTTTATCAATATAGCGCGATCGCTGCTAATTTAAGGCTAGATTTGCCAGTTTTTTATTTTAATTTGCGCTTCCAGGCTGCACCCGCACCTAAAGCACCAATGGCGAGTAAACCCAAGACTGAAGAAGGTTCGGGAACAGGAGTAGCTAGAGGAGTAAAATCAATACTGACATTATCGACTCCTTGATTAAAAAAAAACTGGTTGTCAACTTCCGCAAATCGGAGAATGTAGCTCCCGCCTGCTCCTACCAAGCTGGTAATGTCAAAACTATAAGAAGTATAAGGGTTAGGATTGGAAGCAAAGGGATCGTTTCCCAAATAGAAATTACCGACGATATCCGCAGGATTGGTTGAGAAGGGGTTGGCCCCAGCAACTAGGATATCCACCCGTGCGTGTTGGTTGGGATCACTGGTGTAGTCTAGTCCAGATGGATTGACGATAGGTCCAAGTCCACTCCAATCATTGACGAACATATCGTAAGACAAAATTACCGATGAGGCAGCTCCAGGAACGATAAAAGTCTGGGTTAGCGCATAGGCTCCCGGACCGTCTTGGTCAGACACTGCTTAGAAAGAGCCACTGGCTGGACCAACAGTTGCTTGACCATTGAAAGGCGTGGAGCCGTCAGCATCATCAATAAAGAAACCATTCGTCGAGCTACTCCCAGGTTGTATTGAGACATTCCAACCCGTAAAACCTGTTTCAAAGCCGCCGTTGGTAATCAATTCAGCGGCATGGGCGGTTCCCGTAGTCAGTATCCCCAAAGTTACAAAGACAGTACCGGCTGCTACTCTGGAGCAATTTTTAAGCACAGTCGAAGTTTTCATACTCAGAAAATTTCCTCAAAACAAATAAACAAACAAACAAATGTTCTGACTGACCTTTAAAGGAGAAAATCTCGAATTAAGCGACATTGGCAAGGGAGAAAAATTGGTTTTTTCAAAATTGCCAATCACTAAATTTTAAGTTAGTTCCTCAATGACAAGACAGAGCAACAACGGGATTTTACCCCCCCCGATTTTGTCAAGTGTAAACCAACACAAATTTACAAAAATTTATAATTATTGTTACTCTTGAGAGTAGGGTAGTAAATCTCAATTTGGTCGAAATATCTATATTACAGGGCGCACGCAGTTCGATAAACTCACTGACCACAGTGCGCTCCTACCATTGGCGCAATAATATTATTGTAGGGGCGAATTGCATTCGCCCTCTTTGATCCCCCCTTAATCCCTATCCATTAGTCACATCTTTCTTAACATAAAATTTGACAAAAAGAGAAAAGTGTGCAAGATGGCTCAAGGGGGTTCTATGGGGGGACTAATTTGATGAGATAGTTTC
>NZ_JACJSV010000131.1 GCF_014698335.1 Microcystis viridis FACHB-1342
TCTGAATGATGCCCATCTGAAACATAAAAAAGAACTGGATTCCTTGCTGACTCTACGATTTCAGAAGTTTAATAAATCTCAGATTATGAACGTCTAAAGTAGATACTGATTAACCTTTTCTTTCTTCTGGTGTCCCCTAGGTCTGCATACTGTAATTCTTGGGCTGCCCATTTCTCCATTTTTTTGCTTACCTCCACCTTAATTCCTTCTTTCAAAACTATACCTATCAATCGTTTCCCCTTTTTTTAAGTTTCTTCTCTTTTTGTTAAGAAAGATCTGACTAATGGATAGCTTATTAAGGGGGGTGTCTGACAACTTTTAACACCTACCTACTTCCTAAATTTGGTTATTAAAAACTGATTATTTATTCTTCCTTTTGCATGAGTGCCTATCCTGATATGTAGCCTATACTCAACGGATTTAGTATTAGGTATAGACATCGACCTAATATTATCTCAGGCAATTAGACCCACTTTCTGCACTTCTTAACATTCAATTGATAATTTTTACTAATCTATTGCTGACAAACCTTTGCCAATCAGGATTATAGCTACAATGATGGATTTTTTATTAAGGTGAAGAATTGTAAATTTTTTTCTCAGAAAAAGTCAATTATTGAAAATGTTCTTAATAGTAGTTTATATAATGAAGGTTTTTTGTCAAAACATCTTGGGGAATGTAAAAATATATAAAAGTATATGAAGATGTGCGGAATGTCGGCCCTGTCTGTGGAGATTTTAGATAGATAGTTTGATATTCAACAAGGGGAAAATGGCATGAACACAAATCACAACCAGAGTTATGGCCGGTTGAAATGGAAAGCGGTGTCGGCGCGGGAGGCCCAGCACCTGAACGAACAGGGAGTTTCATCGTCAATCCCGCAGGGGCCGAAATTCCTTAAAGAGCTACCCCCCGATAGCGCAGTGTACGAGCCGAAGCAGCCGATCACAAAGAAACTTAAAAAGCTCATCGACGATTACGCCTATGGGGGAGCCTTCCAGAGCGCGATCTTGAAGATAAGACAACAGCGCATCCCCGAACTCGATCGGATACACAACCTCCACCAATTTTACTATTACATCGATGCCCTGGTAACGTGGATCCCCGGGTTGCGGGTCTGGGAATGGCAGGGCGACATTTACCACGAACGCACAGATTATCTGCACCTGACGCAGTTCTATTACTACTTCAACCAGCCCGAACTCGTCTCCCTGCAAAGCCCGATCGCTCCCTTTACCGGCGAGGCTCTCACACCGCTATCCCTCTGGCTTCGGGAATTTGCGGTCGAATGGGGCGAATTTCTCGACACACCCGAATCGGCCAACCATCTCGTAACCTATAAGTTCGGGCCGGAATATACCTACCAGGACTACAATGGGGGCGAAAACGGGATCGAGAACTACAAGACATTCAACGAGTGGTTTTCCAGGACTTTCAAGGATATCAATCGACAGCGCCCAGTCGCCCAGCCAGACGATCCTCGGATTATTGTCTTCCCAGCCGAGTCCACTTTCGTCGGCCAATGGACTATCACCACTCGGGTGGGCGAGCCGATGCCCGCACAGTCCTCAATCGTGGTCAAGCACGTCGAATGGCCTATCCCGGAACTGTTAAAGGGTTCCAAGTATGCCCAGGATTTCGAGGGCGGCATTTTCGTCCACAGCTTTCTCAATGTCTTTGACTATCACCGGCAGCACGCCCCGGCAGCGGGCAGGATAATTGAGGCCAAATTTATCCCAGGACAGGTTTACCTGGATGTCCAACTTGATCTACTCGATGCTGAGGGACGTGCCGATGAAAACTCATCCTTGGCCAACGTGGCCATGCCGCACCGTTATCTGGATGCACAGGATGCCACAGACTATCAGTTTGTGCAGTGCCGTGGGCTTTTTGTCCTGGAAACCGCTATCGGCAAGATCGCCGTGCTGCCCATTGGAATGGCACAAGTATCGTCCGTTGTGTTCGTCAAACCAGGGACGCAGGAACTTATCCGTCTTACCCAACAGGAAAAGAAGGGGCGATCTTATGATGAGCAGGTGGCACTGATCAACGAGAAGGTGCGCCAGGAGGTGGTGGGAAAAACGGTGTCGAAGGGCGAGATGATCTCGACTTTCCTCTTCGGCGGCTCCGACATCGTGATGGTATTCGAGCGTCAGTCCAACGTCAACATCACGGCTACGGTAGGTGTTCACTATCCGGTGCGGAGTCAGTACGCCTATTCAAATATCGCCAAACTGCTGTCGTTTTGATCGTGCTTCGCTGTTCTATACTGGCGGAACCTGTCATCTCTAGGGTTCCTTCCAGCCGACATTTTAGGTAAAGTTCCAATATGAAAGATCAAGCCAATTCCCTGTATGAATCGGACTTCTATGGGTGGACAGAGCTACAAGCGAAAGCTCTGGCCAACCGACAGGTAGAAGCTCTGGACTGGCAAAACTTACGGGAGGAAATCATTTCCTTGGGTAAACAAGAATATCGAGAACTGGTGGGCCGTCTAACCGTTTTGGTAGGACATCTTCTCAAATGGGAATATCAGCCGGATAAACGTTCTCGCAGCTGGTTTTTGACAATTAGAGAACAGAGACGAGGGATCAGACGGCATCTAGAGGGCAATCCTAGTTTAAAATCCCAGATACCGACGGCTTTATCCGATGCTTTCGAGGCCGGAGTGGATTTGGCTTTGCGGGACACGGATTTACCGATACGGACTTTTCCCTCTCACTGTCTTTTCACCTTCGAGGACATCCTGACCGACCATTTCCTCTGCGATACCAGTCAGGATTGGTCGTAAATTTAACGGTTATACCGCCTCAACGGGTATCTGTATCTCAACAAGTAATTTAAATACGCGGGCAGCTGATTCTTTTTTTTACTCTCTCCCTTCAATAATTTTAATTTCTTCCTCGCTTAATCCATAGAGTTTATAAACAATTAGATCGATCAATTCATCGGTCGTGCTTAATTGTTGTTTTAGGGGCAAAAGTTTATCTAGACTGGTTTGATATTCTTTTTCTATGGTTTCCTGTATTTGACGATCGAGTAAGTTAACGGTAATTTTCTTTTTGTTCTTTTTCAGTATCTCCCACAGCTGATCCAAGCTAAGATGAGGTTCGCTTTTTTGGTAGTCACCGAGATAGTTTTGGATTTTTGATTTGTTGGTTAAATTATCGATCGCACTGCCGATTATTCTCTCTAAATATCTCAAAAAGCTTTTGATTTCTTTTTGTTTTTCCCGATTTATCTCGATCATCTGTTCTGCTAAGTAGGCCAGAATATCATGGACTATATCGGTTTCCTCTCTCCTAATATGTTCCTCGATTTCTTTTAATATTTCTTGCTTTTCTTGATAACTTTTGATAAGTTTCTCTAAGCAGGGTTTGCTGAATAAATCTAAAAACCTTACAGGAAAGGGCTTTTAGCTTGATTGAGAGCTTCCCAAATGCACTTAAATCTGCTAGAATCTCTTAAAACCCTTGCATCACCCTTGCATCACCCTTGCATCTTCTCTAATTAGTGCTAATGTACCGTAAAAGCGAGTTACCCTCAACCCCACCAGAAAACTTCGAGCTGCCCTTTGAGGG
>NZ_JACJSV010000132.1 GCF_014698335.1 Microcystis viridis FACHB-1342
ACTCCCAATGGCAAGGTGGATCGTAAAGCATTGCCTTCTCCTGATGCGACGACTCGTAATTTGGCTAACAGTTTTGTCTTACCCCGCAATCCGATTGAAGCTCAACTTACTCAAATTTGGAGTGAAGTTTTGGGACTGGAACGCATCGGTGTAAAGGATAACTTTTTTGAATTGGGGGGGCATTCCCTGTTAGCCACTCAAGTTATCTCTCGCTGCCAACAAGCCTTTGAAATTTCTTTACTCCTACGTTATCTGTTTGAATCACCAACTATTGCTCAGTTAAGTGCAGTGATTTTAAGGGAACTACAAACTGGCTCAGGGCTAAAGCTGCCAGGGATTGTACCAGTTAACCGTGATGGGGACATCCCCCTATCCTGGGCGCAGGAACGTCTGTGGTTTGTCAATCAATTGGAAGGAGAAAGTGGGGCATATACCATTGATTTTACTATGCGTTTACTAGGCAATCTCAACGTTAAAGCCCTAGAGCAAGCTTTTCAGGCAATTGTGCAACGCCATGAACCTTTACGAACTCAGTTTAAGCTCAAGGATAATAAGCCGATCCAGGTAATCGCGCCTAATGTAACTTTCACCTTACCAGTTGTCAATTTGCAAAACCTGAGTCATCCTGAGTCACAGGTAAAACACCTGTTAGTAGAATCAGCATCCGAACCCTTTGATCTTGAATCAGGTTCGGTATTACGAGTCAAATTATGGCAATTGAAGACAGACGAATATGTACTATTATTGGCTATTCACCATATTGCGGCGGATGGTTGGTCAATAGGTGTTTTAATTGACGAATTATCGGTCTATTATCGAAGTTTCTGCACCGGGACAAAAGCAGATTTACCTGATTTATCAATACAGTATGCTGACTTTGCCGTGTGGCAACGTCAATGGTTAACTAATGAAGTATTAGACCGTCAATTGAGCTACTGGAAGCAACAATTAACCGGAGTTCCCCTACTACACCAACTTCCCACAGACCATCCCCGGCCAGCAATCCAAAGTTTTCATGGTGGGACGGAGCTACTGCGACTAGATAATCAACTAACACAACAATTGAAAAAACTCAGTCAAGAGTCTGGTAGCACTCTTTTTATGACATTACTAGCGGGTTTTACTGTGTTACTATCTCGTTATAGTCAACAAACAGATGTGGTAATTGGTTCACCCATTGCCAATCGTAACCGCACGGAAATTGAGGGTTTAATCGGCTTTTTTGTGAATAATTTGGTATTGAGGCTCGATCTGTCCCAGGAACCCTCTTTTGAGGATTTTCTGTTCCAGGTACGAGAAGTTACCCAAAACGCCTACGACCATCAAGATTTACCCTTCGAGATGTTAGTCGAAAAATTACAAATTGAGCGGCATTTAGATCGTAATCCTTTAATACAGATAGTTTTTGCCCTTCAGAATGCTCCTAGTTCTCCCTGGGACTTGCCTGGGGTAAAAATTGAGGATATCCCAGCAGGACGGGATTCGGTACGGCTTGATCTAGAAATTCACTTGTGGGATACACCCGAAGGACTGGGGGGTTTTTGCTCTTATAACAGGGATTTATTTGATGGCGCAACGATCGCCCGTCTATTGGAACATTTTCAGAATATTCTCAGGGCGATTATTGCCAACCCTCAAGAATCGGTAAGCTCGTTACCTTTATTATCAGAACAGGAACAAAAGCAACTTTTAGTTGATTGGAATCAAACCCAAGCCGATTATCCCCAAGATCAGTGCATTCATCAGTTATTTGAAGCGCAAGTTGAACGAACTCCCGATGCGATCGCCGTAGTCTTTGAGGAGCAATCATTAACCTACAGTGAATTAAATTGTCGCGCTAATCAGTTAGCCCATTATTTACAAACTTTAGGAGTCCGGCCAGAGGTCTTAGTCGGTATTTCCCTAGAACGTTCTTTGGAAATGATTATTGGCTTATTAGCCATTCTCAAGGCCGGTGGTGCTTATCTCCCTCTTGATCCTGACTATCCTACCGAGCGTCTTCAGTTCATGTTAGAAGACAGTCAAGTTCTTTTTTTGATTACCCACAGTTCTTTATTAGCAAAATTGCCTCCCTCTCAAGCGACTCTAATTTGTTTAGATCATATCCAAGAGCAGATTTCTCAATATTCTCCCGATAATCTTCAAAGTGAGTTAACTTCTTCCAATTTGGCTAACGTTATTTACACCTCTGGCTCTACGGGTAAACCTAAAGGGGTGATGGTTGAACATCGGGGCTTAGTTAACTTAGCGAGTTCTCAAATTCAATCTTTTGCAGTCAACCATAACAGTCGTGTGCTGCAATTTGCTTCTTTTAGTTTTGATGCTTGTATTTCAGAAATTTTGATGACCTTTGGTTCTGGAGCGACGCTTTATCTTGCTCAAAAAGATGCTTTGTTGCCAGGTCAGCCATTAATTGAACGGTTAGTAAAGAATGGAATTACTCATGTGACTTTGCCGCCTTCAGCTTTAGTGGTTTTACCCAAGGAATCATTACCCAACTTACAAACCTTAATTGTGGCGGGTGAAGCTTGTCCTCTTGATTTGGTGAAACAATGGTCAGTCGGTAGAAACTTTTTTAATGCCTATGGGCCAACGGAAGCAAGTGTTTGTGCCACGATTGGACAATGTTATCAAGATGATTTAAAGGTCACGATTGGTAAGGCGATCGCTAATGTACAGATTTATATTTTGGATGCCTTTTTACAACCAGTACCCATCGGAGTACCAGGGGAATTATACATTGGTGGAGTCGGAGTTGCGAGGGGTTATCTAAATCGTCCTGAATTAACCCAAGAAAAATTTATTGCTAATCCTTTTGATCCCCCCCTAACCCCCCTTGATAAGGGGGGAGAAGAACCCTCAAAACTCTATAAAACGGGAGACTTAGCCCGTTATTTACCCGATGGCAATGTAGAATTTTTGGGACGTATTGACAATCAGGTAAAAATTCGGGGTTTTCGCATTGAAACGGGGGAAATAGAGGCTGTTTTAAGTCAATATTTCCTCTTAGCTGAAAGTGTAGTCGTTGCCAGGGAAGATAATGCTGGGAATAAACGTCTCGTTGCTTACCTGGTTCCTGCCCTGCAAAATGAGGCCCTACCAGAGCAATTAGCCCAATGGCAAAGTGAATACATCAGTGATTGGCAAAGTCTCTATGAAAGAACCTATAGTCAAGGGCAAGACAGCCTAGCTGATCTCACTTTTAATATCACGGGTTGGAATAGCAGTTATACTCGTCAACCGCTTCCTGCTTCAGAGATGCGAGAGTGGGTCGAAAATACTGTTAGTCGCATCTTGGCTTTCCAACCAGAGCGCAGTTTAGAAATTGGTTGTGGTACAGGTTTGTTACTCTCCAGGGTAGCAAAGCATTGTCTGGAATATTGGGCAACGGATTATTCCCAAGGGGCGATCCAGTATGTTGAACGGGTTTGCAATGCCGTTGAAGGTTTAGAACAGGTTAAATTACGCTGTCAAAT
>NZ_JACJSV010000133.1 GCF_014698335.1 Microcystis viridis FACHB-1342
CAGAACTACGGTTACAAATTCGGTCAAGAGGAAGAAACCTACAATATCGTTGCCGCTCACGGTTACTTCGGACGTTTAATCTTCCAATACGCTTCTTTCAATAATAGCCGCTCTCTGCACTTCTTCTTAGGTGCATGGCCGGTAATCGGTATCTGGTTTACGGCAATGGGTGTTAGCACCATGGCGTTTAACCTCAACGGTTTCAACTTCAACCAGTCGATTCTCGATTCTCAAGGTCGTGTAATCGGTACCTGGGCCGATGTGCTGAACCGCGCTGGTATCGGGATGGAAGTAATGCACGAGCGTAATGCTCACAACTTCCCCTTAGACTTAGCTAGTGGTGAACAGGCTCCTGTAGCTCTGACTGCTCCTGCTATCAATGGTTAAGTTCTAGTCTGAACGAAAAGGCACTCCCGCGAGGGGGTGCTTTTTTGTTGTTAGAATCATAATATTCAAGGAGAGATTTATTGGCTTGATTGATGATACAAAAAAGTACGAATTTATCAATAGGAGTATTAACCGATGCAACTCGAAGACTACTTTAATTTTTTGACTCCCAATGACATTCGCTTAAAAAACTCCCGCATTGGCATTGAAACTATCTTATATGAATACATTTACCGCGCCCGTACCCCTGAAGAGATTGGGCAAATTTATCCTACCCTTACCCTAGAACAAATCCATGCCACTATTCTCTATTACCTGCACGAAAAAGACCGAGTTAGTCAATATCTGGCAGAATGGCTAGAACATTGTCAAAAAGGAGAACAAGAACAGGATTTGAACCCTCCCGCTTTTGTGGAGAAAATGCGGAAATTCAAGGCGGAAATAGCATCAGAAAATATCAATGAGTATTCAGTATCTAATTGATGAAAATTTACCGCCGCTGTATCGGGAGCAATTATTGCGCCGTCACTCTGATTTAACGGTTTGGATGATTGGCGAACCTGGTGTTCCGTCGAAAAGCACCTTAGACCCAGAAATTTTAATTTGGTGCGAAGCAAATCACTTTATTTTAGTCACAAATAATCGGACTTCTATGCCTGTTCATTTAGCTGATCATCTGGCACAAAGTCGTCATAGTCCAGGGATTTTTGTCTTGCGTCCTAAAGCAACAATCAAAGAGATTATTGAGAATTTAATTCTCATTGCTTTATTAGGCGATGCCCAAGATTATCAAGACCGGATTACTCATATTCCTTTATAAATACTACTTGCTGTTTCTGTTTTATTTTTAGTTGTCTTAGGCGTTGAATCAGGGGAGATGAAGATAAACAATGGTTATTGGAGAAGTTACATCAATAATTAGGATTGAATAATCAAAAAATAACTAAACAGGTATTAATGGATAGTTGGAATGAAGCTTATAGTGATAGATCGGATGAATCAGAAACTTTGATGTTAGAGGGAATACGCCATCATCAACGCCAATTATCTGAGTAAATATGACGATTTTTCAAGGTGATATTTATTGGATTGATTTAGGAGAACCACAAGGAAAAAAATCAAATTAATTATTCAGGGAATTAAGTTGGTTATTGAACCTCAAGAACTCGAATAATAGGGATTATAAAAGGATTTAAAGAATCCATTAACATAAAAAAGCATACAGCATCGCCGCTCACGGTTACTTCGGATGTTTAATACTAAATCCGTTGAGTATAGGCTACATATCAGGATAGCCGAACAGCAAAATGGGAATAGATAATCAGTCTTTAATAACCGAATTTAGTACCAGACGCTTAACTAATTAGAAGTAAAAAAATTGTAGGGTTAATTCATGAATTAACCCTACACATCGTTTCCATTCAGACGCTTCACGAATTTGCTAGAGTCATAAACTCTAGTTAACAAAAGTCCAGCGTCCTTCCACTTGACCGTCAAGAAGTTGATGAGTACTTAAATATTCTTCAAGAACACCTTGGCTTGAAGTAGTAACAACTTTAGCGTTAGCTATTTCTTCAGGCGTGAGATTCAAACTCTTCAGTGAATTTTGATAATGATAATCTTGCACGCAGATTACATATAAACGATCAGCCTCTACAGGTTGTTCATTAATACTGAAAGATTCAATTGCTTTCTTAGTATTGTTATAAACTACTCGAACACCTTTGCTGATTTGATAACATTGACTTTCCCCAGGCTTTCTGTTTTCTGGGCGCAGAAAATGGGTAAATACCTTTGTCAGTTGCGCTCCGGTAACTTTAATTTTATAAAGAGAACCATCATAGGGATAAACCTTCTTAAGATCTTCAAGAGTGACCACAGGCCCTAATTCTTTACCTCGTATGGAACCACTACCGACAAGCACGACATCAATCGTATCTATTTCTAAGAAGATATCAGCGATTAAATTACCTAACTCAGTTTCTTGTTCGCGCACGGGATGAGTCAATTGACGATTTAAACGGCTAACAATACGATTGTACTTGCGATCTACTTGTTCTTTGTAGGTATTGATAAAATTTTGCAAATCTACGTCAGGACTAGCTACCTGATCATTAATAGGAATAAGTTCCCATTTCCATTCGACAATGCTGTTCGTATCGTCGTCTACTGTAATATCGAAACGTCCGATCTGATCAGTCCCAACGGCGGCCTGGGTGATTAAAATGTTGTTTACTTGGGCAGGCTGTTCTAAAAGTGTATGAGAATGTCCACCAATGATCATGTCCACCCCCCACTCAGGGTCTAACATAGCCGCTAACTTTTGATCCTCTTCAAAACCAATGTGAGTTAGGAGAATTGTCAAATCAATATCTTCATTTTTGTAGGTATTACAGATCTTACCAACTTCAGCCGCTGCATCTTCTAGTCCAACAAATGTACCAATGCTTTTGTCCAGCTTTAAGGCACTAAGAACCTCTTCGGTGACAATACCAATGAACATAACATCAAATCCATCTACATTGAGGATGATATAGGGGTTCATCAACCTTTTACCGTACTTTTTAATAGACCTCTTGCATAATTTTTTTATGGTATAATATAAGGTTTTGCTTTTTTCTCAATTCTTAGATTGAAGTGGAAAAAAGAATAAAATGTGATCTTAGGTCAGGAAATCATCTATAATTTTGCTATGTTTATTAGCAAAATTATGGATTATCAAAACTTATCAGA
>NZ_JACJSV010000134.1 GCF_014698335.1 Microcystis viridis FACHB-1342
CTTTTGGCTTGGGCGGCAATTATATCTGAGGGGTGAAAATAGGGGGAATTCCAAAAGTCGTAGGTGGCACTCGCTGCGGCTAGATTTCCCGAAGCTTGTGGCACACTTGTACTAGGTTGGCTGGCCAAGTTTTCTACGATACTGATTAACCTTTTCTTTCTTCTGGTGTCCCCTAGGTCTGCATACTGTAATTCTTGGGCTGCCCATTTCTCCATTTTTTTGCTTACCTCCACCTTAATTCCTTCTTTCAAAACTATACCTATCAATCGTTTCCCCTTTTTTTAAGTTTCTTCTCTTTTTGTTAAGAAAAATCTGACTAATGGATAGCTTAATCCAAGGAGGGTATCTGACAATTTTTAACCCCTACCTAATTAACAGCCAATCCCTAATCTCTCAATAACAGATATTCGCGAATCTCAAAAAAGTTATTCCAAGGAATATAGGGTTGATTTTCCGATTGCAGATAATCGATTAAACGATCCCTAGCAAAAACTAGATCGGCCCTTCTAGCCATGGTAATATCGGTAACAGAATCACCGATCGCAATAGTTTCTACTCCTGAATATTTGGACATAATCAAGGCTTTAGCCACTAATTCCGTCTCATTTTCCCAATCGGAGTGAACTTGCAGATATTCCCCTTGCGTATGAAGATTGACCCCATAAATTGCCGTTACCTTATCTAATAGTCCCTCCCGTTTTAAGACCGTTTCAATCATGCCTTGGATACCACCGGAGATAATAATAAAAGGGATGGATTGCTCCTGTAAAAAAGCGAGTAATTCGGCTAATCCGGGGCGAATTGGCTTGCTTTCGGCATAGGCGAGAATATCGGCGTATTTTTGGCTCGGTATCGACTCTAGCAGTTGACGGACACCCCGGCGCAGAGTCAGAGTACGGGCGTACATTTGGGGCATAATTTGGGCCGATAAATCGGGGGCGAATTCTTTGAGCATACCCGCAAAAGTTTCCACGGCGGTGATAGTGCCATCAAAGTCACAGAAAACAATTTTACTCATGGGGTGACAAAATATCTGAAATTGGATATAATCGAAGGTTATGATTAATTTTACAGAGATTATCCGACTCTAGAGCTTCAACCCCCATGAAATCCTATCTCGCCGCCGCCATTCAAATGACCAGTCAGCCGGATTTAGAGAAAAATCTCGCTGCCGCTGAAGAATTGATCGAACTTGCCGTGGGTAAAGGGGCGGAATTAATCGGTTTACCAGAAAATTTCGCTTTTATGGGGGCAGAAACCGATAAAATCGCCCAGGCCGAGACTATTGCCCGAAAAGCCGATAAATTCCTCCGCACCATGGCCCAACGGTTTCAAGTGACTATTTTAGGGGGTGGTTTTCCCGTGCCGGTGATGGGTATTCCCGATAAGGCTTATAATACGGCTATTTTAGTCGATGGCAACGGTGCGGAATTAGCCCGTTATCAAAAGGTCCATCTCTTTGATGTCAATGTCCCGGATGGTAACACCTATCAGGAATCGAGTACAGTCATGGCAGGAATCGATTTACCGCCGATTTATGGCTCCGATAGCTTGGGCAAAATTGGCCTCTCGATTTGCTATGATGTGCGTTTTCCCGAACTCTATCGCTATTTATCGCAGCAAGGAGCCGATGTTTTATTTGTACCTGCGGCGTTTACAGCTTTTACAGGGAAAGATCATTGGAAAGTTTTGTTACAAGCGCGAGCGATCGAGAATACTTGTTATATAATAGCTCCTGCTCAAACGGGCAATAATTATGAACGCCGTTACACCCACGGTCACGCTATGATTATCGATCCTTGGGGTGTGGTTTTAGCCGACGCAGGGGAAGAAGCGGGGGTGGCAATTGCCGAAATTAATCCCCAACGTCTGCAACAGGTGCGACGACAAATGCCGTCCCTGCAGCATCGTGTTTTTGTTTAAAATTCGATTCGACAATTTTGTCGATAAAAACGCCTAATTTTGGGATTTAACTCGGTAACCTAATTAGTTAAGCTAAAAGCTTTGATTTACTGAGTTTCTAACCTTCTTTGCCAGATTCTCAGGGTAAGCTCATCTAATAAGGATGTAGTCCATTTATGCCACCCGATCAAACCATACCAAGTAACGAAGAACTAGGTAAAAATATCCGTAAACTTTATTAACAATCTTCCTTGAAAATCTCTTGACTATCGCACCCCGAATCAGGGATCATATAAAGATGTAGCGTTTCTCGTCAAGGTGAATTGTAAGTTAAACCTTGCCGAAGTAAGAATTCTCAGTTGCGAAAACATACCTCATATATCCGAGAAACGCTGTAGAGCAGACAGGGATGCAATTCAGACTTGAATTGGCGAAATTCAAGTCTTGACTCTATTTATTGTCACCTTCAGTCCAAAAATACTCTGATGGTTGGACAAATATGCTCTCTGGACTTGTTCTAACAAGATTCCGGGCTAAATGAGAAATAATCCCACTTAGCTTCTCTAGACCGTTAAGGAGAAACCGATGTCATCTTATACCACAGAATCAGAAAAAATTGATTTTCCGAAAACCCTAGATATAGCCACCGTTTGCGTCTATGGGCTAGGAATCCTCTCGGCGGGCCTATTTTTATTTCTGCCCTTCGTCAACCTGCTGCATCCGAGTCCGTGGCAGCGATGGCTAGGCACAATTCACGGTTTTGGTTCCCTAT
Source organism: Microcystis viridis FACHB-1342 (assembly GCF_014698335.1). Lineage (GTDB taxonomy): Bacteria > Cyanobacteriota > Cyanobacteriia > Cyanobacteriales > Microcystaceae > Microcystis > Microcystis ichthyoblabe_A. The sequence continues at coordinate 2,675 of NZ_JACJSV010000134.1, forward strand.
TAGCCCTAGTCGTGATTGTTTAGGGACTTCCAGAGAATAAAATACCCAACAAAAAAATAGAAAAGTGTTTTTTTGAAAAAGTAATTATTTTTGTCTAGGAAAACAAAGAGTCTCCCATTACAA
>NZ_JACJSV010000135.1 GCF_014698335.1 Microcystis viridis FACHB-1342
GAGGGAATCAACAATAAACTTAAACTAATAAAACGGAGAGGCTATGGCTTTAGAAACTTTCGGAATTTTTGGGTTAGAAGTATGTTATCTTGGCATCTTGTCTGTTGATTTAGCATAAAGAGTAACGAAGAGCCAAAAATATTAACATGATTTACGTCTGACATTTCGATCATGTCTGAGATCGAGAAGAAAACAACAAAACAGCGATCATCTAACTTTCTTTTAAATTCATAGAGTAGGGTTGACTTACCACAACCCCGATGTCCTGCTAGAATAATTTTTCCGTCTTCCGAAGGACTATCTTCTATCAATTGTTCTAATTCTTCGATAATTTCTGTGCCGTATTTAACAGCAAAACGCTGTAATTCTTTATCCGATCGCAGGGGTAAAAGTTCCAAATTGCGATAGGCTTCTCGAAAGGGTTCTAGTAAAGGACTAACCATGAGTAATTAAATTAGACTGTGTGTTGTGAAGATAATTAGCCACAAAGAAAACCAGAAAAAAACTAACTAATAACTGATAACTGATAACTGATAACTGATAACTGTTATTTTTCTGCTGCCCAACTGTCGGGAGTGTAGGTTTTTAATGCCAAAGCATGGATGGCTTCGGTAGCCAGTGCCGATTGTAAAGCGCCATAAACCATTTGATGCTGTTTAACGCGGGTTTTGCCAGCAAATTCGCCAGAAATAACCACCGCTTCCAAATGATCGCCACCTCCCGTCAAATCCCGAATCATCACTTGTGCATCGGGGATTTGTTCTTGAATCATCGCTTCTACTTGGCGAAAGTCAACCATCTTAACTCCTCAAAACAATTAAAGATACTCTGATCCCATTGTTACCGAAAGCTCGTCAATGGGGATAAAATTTACTGCTGTGGGGGGGGATTGCTAGGAGTTGCGGAGGTGGGAGTCGGTGCAGAGATGGGTGTACTGACAAATCCCATCTCGTAGAGTTGTTGATAGCTTTTTTGTCCTAATTCACTGGTGGGGTTTTGGGATTGAATCACCTGAATTAACAAAGGAACCGCCAATTCTGGCTGATTTTGCGCCCTATGAACTAAAGCAAGCTGATAGGTGGCTTCATCCCGCAGTTGTCCGGTGTTTAAAGCACTTTGACGCTGAGAATCGAATACTTTCGGGTCAATTCCTGAGAAACTATTAGCTAATTGCAGATGATAGTTAGATAGTTGGTTAAAAATCCGACGCGCTTGATTGAGTTTATCCACAGCGACATCGTATTTAGCGGCATTAATAGCAGTGTTCGCTTCTTCCACTAAACGTTGTCCCCCCTGAAGACTCAGAACACTATCGGCTTGATTTAAGGGTTTTAATTCGTTAGGATCGCTGGCAGGAGTGTTAGAGTCGGGGGTTTGTGCTTGTCCGTCAGGTGCGATCGCAATCACTAAACCGATCGCCAGACTGAACAGATAAATTAAACTATAAGGCTGTTTTCGCTTAACCATAAAATTTCTCGACTTAATGTTCCAGATGGGAACGGCTATTTTTTTTAACATCGACAACTGACCTATAGTAGCTTTTTTGGGGCAGTTTCGATCCGACCCCAGCTTTCTAGACGTTAGCTCTAGCGGTTTTGTCGCCATGGCAAGTGCTGTTTTTTCCCGAAAAATCAGTACAAGTCCCCAAAAAGTTAGTTTATTCCTCCCGATTAATGGTTTAAATACCGATAATTCACCCGTTGGAAGGCTGTCCAGATAGAATAAAGAGAAAGTAGGAGTTTAGTTAAAATGTCTTTATCACTGATTACGCGTAAGTTTACGGTGGAAGAATACGAAAAAATGGCAACCGAGGGAATAATCAAACCCGATGAAAAAGTGGAATTAATTCGAGGAGAAATTATCAAAATGTCACCGATGGGAACCCGTCATGCTTCTAGTGTAGATAGATTAATACAATTATTCTATCAAAAATTAGGACAGAAAATTATTCTCAGGGTGCAAAATCCGATTAGATTAAATAATAATTCTCAACCAGAACCAGATTTAAGTTTACTAATACCTCGATCGGATTTTTATGTTGCTGCCTATCCTTGTCCTCAAGATATCTATTTAATTATTGAAGTTTCTGATTCTACCATCGATTATGATCGCTATACTAAAATCCCTCTTTATGCAGAGGCAAATATTCAAGAAGTTTGGATCGTTAATCTCAAGGAAGAATGTTTAGAAGTTTATCGCCATCCGCTGCAGGGTAGTTATCAAGCTATTCAGAAATATTATCGAGGTGAAAGTATTTTTATTGAATCCTTTCCAATAATAGAGTTAACTTTAATTGAAATACTTGGTAATAAAAGTGAGATCAAGGGGTAAACTTAGATATCGTCAGGATTAATGCCTAATTCCCGCAGTTTATTCGCTAATCGTTCCGCTCGTTGTTTTCCTGATTATAGCTAGTGAAAGCTTGTCCATCGGGATAAAAAAGCAACATTTCTGGTTCCCCTAACTGAAATTGAATTTATTAATTGATTTTTTTAAAATGGTAAGTAGCTGGTTTTAATTAAATTAAAAATGGATTTTGGGTTCGATCCCCCCAACCCCCCTTGATAAGCTATCCATTAGTCACATCTTTCTTAACATAAAATTTGACAAAAAGAGAAAAGTGTGCAAGATGGCTCAAGGGGGTTCTATGGGGGGACTAATTTGATGAGATAGTTTC
>NZ_JACJSV010000136.1 GCF_014698335.1 Microcystis viridis FACHB-1342
CTTTTGGCTTGGGCGGCAATTATATCTGAGGGGTGAAAATAGGGGGAATTCCAAAAGTCGTAGGTGGCACTCGCTGCGGCTAGATTTCCCGAAGCTTGTGGCACACTTGTACTAGGTTGGCTGGCCAAGTTTTCTACGATACTGATTAACCTTTTCTTTCTTCTGGTGTCCCCTAGGTCTGCATACTGTAATTCTTGGGCTGCCCATTTCTCCATTTTTTTGCTTACCTCCACCTTAATTCCTTCTTTCAAAACTATACCTATCAATCGTTTCCCCTTTTTTTAAGTTTCTTCTCTTTTTGTTAAGAAAGATCTGACTAATGGATAGCTTATCAAGGGGGGTAGCTGACAATTTTTAATACCTACCTACTTAGCTCGATCCCTAGTCTTTTCGTTACAATTAAGAGGGAATCGATGCCGGGGGAAAAATTTACCTTTTTTTCTTCCCTCCGATTCGCCATTCTTGACGAACTAATCAAGAATAGTTCCTGTTTAACAAGATTGATTGAGACAAGTATCTCGCACCCTATCACCATGAGTAATACCAGTAATTTTCGCCAAGCTTTACGCGAGGCTAAAAGCCAAGCACTTATCGGCCCCAATGTTATCCTCAAGGCCCTGCCCTATCTCGGTGGTGGTCTAATTTTAACTGCGGTGGGAACCTATGGCGGTTTAGGTGTGATCCAATCCTATCCCCAGATTTTCTTCCCGACTTTCTTTGTCGCCCTGGTTGCCGAGATTATTTTATTTTTTGTCGCGCGTAGTAGTGCGGAAAGCGGCAATAAAAGCACTGCTCTGCCCCTGCTGACTCTCTATAGTCTTCTTTCTGGCTATACTCTCAGTGGAATCGTCTATGTGGCCCTAGGTACTTCCGGTGTTGGTTTGCGAGGAGTGGCAATTGCTGCCCTCGGTTGCGGCCTCGCTTTTGTGTTGGGACGCAATATCGGCTCGAATCTGTCGGAAAAAGATGGTTTGGCGCTGACTCAAACCGTTAGCATCGGTATTCTCGCTCTTTTTATTGTTCTCATTGGTCAGCTAATTTTCTCTATCTTTGGTGGCGGTACTCCCACCTGGTTAGAAATCGCTATTTCTGGCATCGGGGTTTTCTTGTTTGCCGGCTCCGCAGTGGTGGACTTTTACATCTTGCCTCGTACCTACAGAGATGAACAGTATCTCAGTGCTGCTTTATCGATGTATTTGACCTATATCAACCTATTTATCTTTATTCTGCGCCTTTTAATCGCTCTTAACGGTCGGGATTAGGGCAAATAGGGAGGAGTTAGAAATTAGTTACAACCTAACTTCTAACTCCGCTAGAATAGTAAAGAAATGTAAACGGCCTGTAAAGATCATGACTGAACCACAACCGACTCAAACTCCCAAATTAGAAGACCCCAAATTTGGTTTTAATGACTATGCCGAGCGCCTCAACGGTAGGGCTGCTATGATTGGTTTTGTGATCACCCTGTTGATCGAGTATCTAACTGGCCAAGGTCTGCTATCTTGGTTAGGGTTACAGTAGTTTTTTAAACTTTTTTAAGCATTCTAGGGGAAATAGAGCCTTGAGTGTTAGTTAACGCATACAGGCTTGATGATTTTCCCCGTAGAATCCTTGTAAGACCGAATCACCTCGCTGTTGTGGTGTGCCGTGGGAGTTATTGGGAGCTTCAAAATCGCCCACTTCCGAGGCCGCTTCCGCTAGAAGTTTTCCTGCTATTATATAATCCTGTTTGGATAAACTTCTTGCTTCGGTAAATAACCAGGAAAGGGTATCTCCCGCTAGACAATCGGCCTGTAATTCAATGCCGATGCTCATTCCACCTTCATCGATGCCACCGATACCCCGATTCCACTGAACAGCGTGAGCAGCCTCGTGAGCGACGGCGTAAAGGGGAAATAGGGGATTATCACTAATGCGAGTGACTTGCTCGAGATTGACGTAAACTGTATTATCTACAGTGCAGAAAGCCGCTAGGGAAATTACACCGCAGGGAGTGGTTATCGGGCCATCACTTAACAAATACTTAAAATTGATCTGGTGTAATTGAGCCGTATATTCAATTACCGCTTCTAGGGCATCCGTAATATCGTCTGCTTGCGCTCTCTGGGCTAGAGGGGATAAAATCAAGAGGGAACTACAGGAAACAGCAGATATCAGGGATAATAAACGTTTACGGCCAGAGTTAGGTTTCATGATACTAACAAAGTCGGGAGTGAGGAAAAAGTTTAATTGATCTGAATTAGCCTAGCGCTACGACTACAATTCTAAAGGCTATATCTAAGACTTCCAGAGAAAATACAGAATTTACGCAGCTTTTGATCGAAGTTTACAGAATTTCTGGTCAAGGTTTAGGAAATTAATTTGGCACGACCACTTAGGGTCTGCTGAAAAAGTTTTTCGGTAATGATTCGGTAGTAGTGGCGTAGCTCTGTTGCTTACCCGGTATGAATTGTGTAAAATATTTATCCCACATTCCGCACCCTCAACTGTCACATAAGCTATCCCCCTCCAGAGACTTGAGTAAAAATACTTAGCTGGTGAAGGTTTTCTCGGCACCAGCTAGGG
>NZ_JACJSV010000137.1 GCF_014698335.1 Microcystis viridis FACHB-1342
TTGTAATGGGAGACTCTTTGTTTTCCTAGACAAAAATAATTACTTTTTCAAAAAAACACTTTTCTATTTTTTTGTTGGGTATTTTATTCTCTGGAAGTCCCTGATTCTGGAGATAGAAACCGATATCGATCTGGTTTTACTCGATCACTGGAAGGAATTGTACGTTCGGGATTTCGAGGTCTGTTGGCCGAAGCTTAAAACGGGGGGTTGTATCGTCGCCGATAATATTTTACGACCCCAGAAAAACGCGGCGGTCATCTCGGCGTATCTCGATCGAGTTCGCGCTTGTACGGATGCGCGTAGTACCCTACTCCCGATCGGAGACGGAATAGAAATGACCGTAAAAATTTAGCCTGACTACGGCGAAAGGAATTGATTTATGAGTTCATTTTTGAAATTTGACGATCAACACGCGTATCAAGCGGAGATTCAATACCAAAGTCCGGAAATGATCTGGCAACGCGAGGAAGTTCGGGCGTTGTTGGCCCTGCAGACGGGCGATCGGGTTCTCGATATCGGTTGCGGGCCGGGGATTTTAGCCGGCGAAATGGCCGACGAGGTGGGCCTGTCGGGTGGGATCTGGGGCATCGATATTAGTGAAACCATGCTCGGTCTGGCCGAAAAACGTCGCGCGGCGAAAAATATGATCGCTTTACAGTTGGGAAGGGCCGAAGAATTACCCTTTGCCGATCATACTTTTGACGCGGCGGTGGCCGTTCAAGTTTACGAGTACGTTACCGATATCGATCGGGCGCTCGAAGAGTTATTCCGGGTGTTAAAACCGGGGGGGCGCGCCGTCATTCTCGATACCGATTGGGATTCTTTAGTTTGGAACGTGGGCGATCGCTCTAGAATCCGGAAGATTCTCGATCTCTGGGACGAGCATCTGGCCGATCCCAGATTACCCGAAAGGTTGACTTATTTACTACGGGAAACCGGATTTGAAGAGGCATCGCTGAAAATCCTGCCTTTTCTCAACCGCGATTGTCATGAAGGAACCTATAGTTACTGGTTAATCGGATTTATTCGATCGTTTCTGGAAGGGCGATCGGATATCGATAGCGAGGAAGTGCGAGCCTGGGTCGAGGAATTACAAGCGCTCGACCGGGAGAATCGCTATTTTTTCAGTTTAAATCGTTATATTTTTCAAGCGAGGAAGCCTATCTAATATGAACATCGGTATCGAGATAGAATTGCCCGTTGTCGATCGCGAGGGGAACGCGGCCAGCTACGAGTCAGTCCGGAACCTCTTTAAAAAGTTGGCGGAGCACCACGATTTTGAACCGTACTTCGATAGCTTCACTACCCAATTAATCGGGGTTAGAAAACGACAGGAAACGGGGTGGATAGATGTGGGTACGGACTACGGATTCTGTACCCTAGAAGTCGCCTTTCCCCCCGAAGACGGTTTCTTCTCCGTGCAAACGGCGTGGAATCGGTTTATGGACGGTGTGTTATTGCCGGTGTTGGCCGAGGAAGAGTTGCATATTTTAGGATACGGCTGTCAACCGAAAACGGAAACGCCGCGCGCTAAGTACGTGGCGGCGAAAGGTCATTATCGGTTATGGGATAAAATCGTCGATCAACACCCAATCCATTTTTCCTTCGAGAATTGGCCGGGATTCGCCTCCCTACAATTTAATCTCGATGTGTCGCCAGAATCGATCGTCCTGGCGAGTAATTCCCTGATCAAACTATCTCCCGTAATTTGGGCGTGGGGCGCGAATTCTTCCGTGTCCGGTTCCAAAGTATTGTCTATTTCCTCCCTCAGAGTCCTATCCATTAGTCACATCTTTCTTAACATAAAATTTGACAAAAAGAGAAAAGTGTGCAAGATGGCTCAAGGGGGTTCTATGGGGGGACTAATTTGATGAGATAGTTTC
>NZ_JACJSV010000138.1 GCF_014698335.1 Microcystis viridis FACHB-1342
GGATTGAGGGGTAGGAAAGAATAATCCTGGCATCGAGCTATTGTCCCGGTCGGCAACCCGACAAGTATCTTGGCCACGGTGAAGTTTCACAACCGAGTTCGGGATGGAATCGGAGTGGTGCCATCACGTTAAAGACACCAGGAAGGGTAGAACCCTCAAGACTGCAAAAGCTAGGGGAAAAAGTGGTGAAAGAAGAATCAGGTCAAGCCCTCGGTCGGTTAGTACTCCTCGACTGCACTCGTTACCGAGCTTCCATCTAGAGCCTATCAACGGGTAGTCTACCCGAGACCTTACTGGCTTAATGCCATGAGAGCAATCATCTGGAGGTGGGCTTCCCACTTAGATGCTTTCAGCGGTTATCCGCTCCGCACATGGCTACCCTGCGTTTACCGTTGGCACGATAACAGGTACACCAGCGGTGCGTCCTTCCCGGTCCTCTCGTACTAAGGAAGGCTCCTCGCAATGCTCTTACGCCTACACCGGATATGGACCGAACTGTCTCACGACGTTCTGAACCCAGCTCACGTACCGCTTTAATGGGCGAACAGCCCAACCCTTGGGACCGACTTCAGCCCCAGGTTGCGATGAGCCGACATCGAGGTGCCAAACCTCCCCGTCGATGTGAACTCTTGGGGGAGATCAGCCTGTTATCCCTAGAGTAACTTTTATCCGTTGAGCGACGGCCCTTCCACGCGGTGCCGTCGGATCACTAAAGCCGACTTTCGTCCCTGTTCGACTTGTGGGTCTCACAGTCAAGCTCCCTTCTGCTTTTGCACTCTATCGTCCCATTTCCAACGGGACCGAGGGAACCTTTGCGCGCCTCCGTTACCTTTTAGGAGGCGACCGCCCCAGTCAAACTGCCCACCTGAAACTGTCTCCCGCCCCGATTAGGGGTCAGGGTTAGAATTCTAGCCTCGCCAGAGTGGTATCTCACCGTTAGCTCCACCCTCCCCACGAGGAGAGTTTCAAAGCTTCCCACCTATCCTGCGCAAGCGAAGCCCGAAGCCAATTCCAGGCTACAGTAAAGCTTCATAGGGTCTTTCTGTCCAGGTGCAGGTAGTCCGTATCTTCACAGACAATCCTATTTCGCCGAGTCTCTCTCCGAGACAGTGCCCAGATCGTTACGCCTTTCGTGCGGGTCGGAACTTACCCGACAAGGAATTTCGCTACCTTAGGACCGTTATAGTTACGGCCGCCGTTCACCGGGGCTTCGGTCGTCAGCTTCAGATTACTCCTGACCAACTTCCTTAACCTTCCGGCACTGGGCAGGCGTCAGCCTCCATACTGCGTCTTACGACTTGGCGGAGACCTGTGTTTTTGGTAAACAGTCGCCTGGGCCTATTCACTGCGACCCTCTTGCGAGGGTACCCCTTCTCCCGAAGTTACGGGGTCATTTTGCCGAGTTCCTTAGAGAGAGTTATCTCGCGCCCCTTAGTATTCTCTACTTCCCCACCTGTGTCGGTTTCGGGTACAGGCAATTAATGATTAACGTGGTTCGGGCTTTTCTAGGAAGCTTGATCAGCGCCACTTCCCTCCCGTGGGAGGTGGGACTCGCGTCTTAGCTCCTGGTGTTTTCACCACCTCTCATCGCCTCGACTGCTTGCACTGGTAACCAACATCCAGCTGACGTTGACCTTCTCCGTTCTCCGGCACAATCATTAATCGGTACGGGAATGTTAACCCGTTGTCCATCGACTACGCTTTTCAGCCTCGCCTTAGGTCCTGACTGACCCTCCGCGGACGAGCCTTGCGGAGGAAACCTTGGGGTTTCGGGGTGTGGGATTCTCACCCACATTTTCGCTACTTAAGCCGACATTCTCACTTCTATAGAGTCCACAGCTGCTTGCCGCTACTGCTTCACCCCCTATAGAACGCTCCCCTACCACTACAATGTAGTCCACAGCTTCGGTAGATAACTTAGCCCCGTTCATTTTCGGCGCAGGAGCGCTTGACCAGTGAGCTATTACGCACTCTTTTAAGGATTGCTGCTTCTAGGCAAACCTCCTGGTTGTCAATGCACTCCCACCTCCTTTCTCACTTAGTTATCATTTGGGGACCTTAGCTGGTGGTCTGGGCTGTTTCCCTCTTGACGATGAAGCTTATCCCCCACCGTCTCACTGGTAGTTTTTTTAGCCGTATTCAGAGTTTGCCTCGCCTTGGTACCGGTCTCCCAGCCCGCGGCGAAACAGTGCTTTACCCCGACTAAACTTCCACTACCGCTGCGCCTCAACACATTTCGGGGAGAACCAGCTAGCTCCGAGTTCGATTGGCATTTCACCCCTAACCACAGCTCATCCGCTAATTTTTCAACATTAGTCGGTTCGGACCTCCACTTGGTTTTACCCAAGCTTCATCCTGGCCATGGTTAGATCACCCGGGTTCGGGTCTACAAATTATGACGTTTCGCCCTATTCAGACTCGCTTTCGCTGGGGCTGTGGGGTCTTCCCCCTTCACCTGCCATAACCTGTAAGTCGCCGGCTCATTCTTCAACAGGCACACGGTCAGACGTTCAATCGTCCTCCCATTGCTTGTAGGCTAACGGTTTCATGTTCTATTTCACTCCCCTTCCGGGGTTCTTTTCACCTTTCCCTCGCGGTACTGTTTCTCTATCGGTCACACGGGAATATTTAGCCTTACCTCGTGGTCGAGGCAGATTCACACGGGATTTCACGTGCCCCATGCTACTCGGGATGCAGTTAAGCTGGTTCCTTTTTCGACTACAGGACTTTCACCTTCTCTGGTGCGGTTTTCAGCCGCTTCGTCTAAATTTCCCAGTCTTTTGTTACTGTCCCACGACCCCAAGTTCCGAAGAACTTGGTTTAGGCTGTTCCCTTTTCGCTCGCCGCTACTGGGGGAATCGCTGTTGCTTTCTTTTCCTCTGGCTACTAAGATGTTTCAGTTCACCAGGTTTGCTCGCTCCACCCTATGTATTCAGGTGGTCGTGTTTAGGGTTGCCCCATTCGGATATCTTCGGATCAATGCTTGCTTCCCGCTCCCCGAAGCGTTTCGTCGGTAACTACGTCCTTCTTCGCTTCCGTGTGCCTAGGTATCCACCGTTAGCCCTTATTAGCTTGACCTTGCGGTCTTCTTTTTTGGCTTTTTCACCTAGCTCTATGCAGTTTTCAAGGTTCCTCTGGACTCTTTACTCAGAGCCAGCATTCTCTCTTACTATGTCAGTAAGATAAGGTGCTGATTCCTCGCTTCTTTTCTTTCTTTTTGCCACCTGTACAGGTGGGCCATCCTGGACTCGAACCAGGGACCTCACCCTTATCAGGGGTGCGCTCTAACCACCTGAGCTAATAGCCCTTGTTCCTGATTCAGGTCTTGTGTGAACCCAGAACCTAGTTTGAAAGCCAATTTCGCCTCGCTCCGACCTTTTGGGATTGATTCTTGGTAGCGACTACTTTTTTTTCGTCTTTTACCTGAATTAGGTCTCCCTTTAAGGAGGTGATCCAGCCACACCTTCCGGTACGGCTACCTTGTTACGACTTCACCCCAGTCACTAGCCCTGCCTTAGGCATCCCCCTCCTTGCGGTTGAGGTAATGACTTCGGGCGTGACCAGCTTCCATGGTGTGACGGGCGGTGTGTACAAGGCCCGGGAACGAATTCACCGCCGTATGCTGACCGGCGATTACTAGCGATTCCTCCTTCATGCAGGCGAGTTGCAGCCTGCAATCTGAACTGAGGCCGGGTTTGCTGGGATTCGCTGGCTCTCGCGAGTTCGCTGCCCTTTGTCCCGACCATTGTAGTACGTGTGTCGCCCAAGACGTAAGGGGCATGCTGACTTGACGTCATCCCCACCTTCCTCCGGTTTGTCACCGGCAGTCTCCTTAGAGTCCCCAACTTAATGCTGGCAACTAAGAACGAGGGTTGCGCTCGTTGCGGGACTTAACCCAACATCTCACGACACGAGCTGACGACAGCCATGCACCACCTGTGTTCGCGCTCCCGAAGGCACCCCCAGCTTTCACCAGGGTTCGCGACATGTCAAGTCTTGGTAAGGTTCTTCGCGTTGCATCGAATTAAACCACATACTCCACCGCTTGTGCGGGCCCCCGTCAATTCCTTTGAGTTTCACACTTGCGTGCGTACTCCCCAGGCGGGATACTTAACGCGTTAGCTTCGGCACGGCTCGGGTCGATACAAGCCACGCCTAGTATCCATCGTTTACGGCTAGGACTACAGGGGTATCTAATCCCTTTCGCTCCCCTAGCTTTCGTCCCTGAGTGTCAGATACAGCCCAGTAGCACGCTTTCGCCACCGATGTTCTTCCCAATCTCTACGCATTTCACCGCTACACTGGGAATTCCTGCTACCCCTACTGCTCTCTAGTCTGCCAGTTTCCACCGCCTTTAGGTCGTTAAGCAACCTGATTTGACGGCAGACTTGGCTGACCACCTGCGGACGCTTTACGCCCAATAATTCCGGATAACGCTTGCCTCCCCCGTATTACCGCGGCTGCTGGCACGGAGTTAGCCGAGGCTGATTCCTCAAGTACCGTCAGAACTTCTTCCTTGAGAAAAGAGGTTTACAATCCAAAGACCTTCCTCCCTCACGCGGCGTTGCTCCGTCAGGCTTTCGCCCATTGCGGAAAATTCCCCACTGCTGCCTCCCGTAGGAGTCTGGGCCGTGTCTCAGTCCCAGTGTGGCTGCTCATCCTCTCAGACCAGCTACTGATCGTCGCCTTGGTAGGCCCTTACCCCACCAACTAGCTAATCAGACGCAAGCTCTTCTCCAGGCCAATTAGGTTTCACCTCGCGGCACATCGGGTATTAGCAGTCGTTTCCAACTGTTGTCCCCGTCCTGAAGTTAGATTCTTACGCGTTACTCACCCGTCCGCCACTAGAATCCGAAGATTCCCGTTCGACTTGCATGTGTTAGGCACGCCGCCAGCGTTCATCCTGAGCCAGGATCAAACTCTCCATGATGAATCGTTTGATTCTTTTGACTTTTTTTCGTCTCCCCCTTGCGGGTTTGACTTTTTTGTTATAGAATTGCTTCTAAACGAGGCTTTTTTTGCTTGGCTTTCAAACTATTGTTTTGTCTAGGTTCCAGCGTCGTTTGTTTCGCTTCGCTTTCGCTTTGCTTCAACCGCGCATTTACCAATGTATCTAACTTCCCC
>NZ_JACJSV010000014.1 GCF_014698335.1 Microcystis viridis FACHB-1342
AATCCTGCTACTAAAAATTTCGAGGCTTTATCTACATGAGTAACGAGAACTCCTAGATGATTGCCTCCAATCATTGTGTCACTTTCCCAATGACCGATTTCAGTTTTCTGGTCAGCAATTACTGGTCGCTCGCTGATATCTACACGCCCTGGAATCCCTCCACGCTTACTTTTTGCTCCGCCTCGACTCTTTCTTTGACAAAGCCCCCGGCGTAAATATTTCTGGTACTCTCCACATCCGTGATAGTTCTGATAGATCATTTGATAGATGGTTTCGTGACTGAGAGATTCTTGACTGGCTCTTTTCAGACGACCTGCTATTTGTTCGGGACTATGATAATCTTTCAATCCTTCTTTGACCAACTCTAAGGCTGACTCGCTGACATTTTTAAAGGGTTGTTTGGCATTTTTTCGCCTTGTCTCGCTTTCAGCTTGTGCTGTGTCAGGTAGATAGCAGCCAAGGGAACTTTGATTCCTTTTTAATTCCCGTGATATTGTGCTTTGATGACATCCGAGCCAGACGGCCATTTGCCGTTGAGATAAATTTCCCTCCTGACTAAGTTGGTAGAGCAAGTTTCTTTGTTCTATGTTAAGATGTTGGTGGCTCATTTTGGGTCTGATTTGTTTTTGTTAATGATCAGACAGTACCTGATGAGCCTTTCTTTGTCAACTCTTGAGGTTGATGCGTTTCATTTTTGAATTGGCGAATTATAGCGTTTAAAAATGTCGTTATTGTGTCTGTTTCAATCCCTAATAGGGTTTAAGATTAATTGGAACTTTCTGGTTTAGTGGCAGCCGCTGCCGCTAAACTAAGTTTCAATCCCTAATAGGGTTTAAGATTAATTGGAACGTTGAAGTTGCCGATTCCTGGTTTTGCTGATGGCGGGTTTCAATCCCTAATAGGGTTTAAGATTAATTGGAACGCCCGTTGGTCATGATTGATTGAATTGCCGTTCTGTTTCAATCCCTAATAGGGTTTAAGATTAATTGGAACGACCAACTAGAGCAAGCGATCGCCCAAGGCGAAAGTTTCAATCCCTAATAGGGTTTAAGATTAATTGGAACAAGCCCCTTAAGTGCCTGAATAAGCTCCAATTCTGTTTCAATCCCTAATAGGGTTTAAGATTAATTGGAACAAAGAGATAAATTTAGGGCTAAAAAGCCTTTACACGTTTCAATCCCTAATAGGGTTTAAGATTAATTGGAACAAGGTGAATTTTAATTAGGAGGTAAAAACAATGAAGTTTCAATCCCTAATAGGGTTTAAGATTAATTGGAACATTGACTGAATCTGCCAACTCAGAATCAGCGATCAGTTTCAATCCCTAATAGGGTTTAAGATTAATTGGAACTTGATTTTTGCTTCTAGTTTGAGTATTTGGCAGATGTTTCAATCCCTAATAGGGTTTAAGATTAATTGGAACTGTGTGCATTTTTAATTCCCTATATTGATTTTTTCTGATGTTTCAATCCCTAATAGGGTTTAAGATTAATTGGAACACTTTTAAAATCACAGAAAGCGGGCGAGCTTATGCTGGTTTCAATCCCTAATAGGGTTTAAGATTAATTGGAACGTGGCAACCCAGCGACCAGCCCTCAAAAAAGCCTGCTTGTGTTTCAATCCCTAATAGGGTTTAAGATTAATTGGAACACGGGCGATCTACGGCAATAATCCTAATTTCAGATTGCGGTTTCAATCCCTAATAGGGTTTAAGATTAATTGGAACGCTAAAAAGTCAAAAAATCCAGAGGAGAAAAAGGTTTCAATCCCTAATAGGGTTTAAGATTAATTGGAACACATAACCTTCGTGAACATAAGCCGCGTACTCCACAGTTTCAATCCCTAATAGGGTTTAAGATTAATTGGAACATTTCTACAAGTGGGATAGCGAGGCAACTGAGGGGTTTCAATCCCTAATAGGGTTTAAGATTAATTGGAACAAATATGCCAGTTGTTAATAGATCCGATTATAAAGTGTTTCAATCCCTAATAGGGTTTAAGATTAATTGGAACTATTATTCGCAGTTTATAATCTAAACTGTCATCTAGTTTCAATCCCTAATAGGGTTTAAGATTAATTGGAACTTGCCAGAATTTTAAGGGGCAAAAAAGCCAAGGCTGTTTCAATCCCTAATAGGGTTTAAGATTAATTGGAACTTGGCTCCTAAAAAATTCGGTGGTACACCCATATTAGTTTCAATCCCTAATAGGGTTTAAGATTAATTGGAACAATCCTTCGTACTTTACTTTCAACATTTTAGCTCGTTTCAATCCCTAATAGGGTTTAAGATTAATTGGAACTAGGGCATGGTAAACCATCGATGATTAGACGGGTGTTTCAATCCCTAATAGGGTTTAAGATTAATTGGAACGATAATTCCTTTTCAGACTGTAAATGATAAAATTCTGTTTCAATCCCTAATAGGGTTTAAGATTAATTGGAACGTATCCGATCGCCTGGCCTTCCCCATCGAACGCCGGTTTCAATCCCTAATAGGGTTTAAGATTAATTGGAACCGTGGTGGCCGTTTGGCAAAAAAGAAGAAAGGAAAGAGCAAAGTTTCAATCCCTAATAGGGTTTAAGATTAATTGGAACGGGTTAGAGCAGTTCGCCGGAAGCTATGGGTGCTGTTTCAATCCCTAATAGGGTTTAAGATTAATTGGAACGTTCAGAAATTCTAGACTTTCAGAATGCCACTTTGTTTCAATCCCTAATAGGGTTTAAGATTAATTGGAACAAACTGTCCATCAGAATAGCTAACCTTGCCCATGTTTCAATCCCTAATAGGGTTTAAGATTAATTGGAACCATCGCTCATCATTTCACTTAATTGCGCTGGATTGTTTCAATCCCTAATAGGGTTTAAGATTAATTGGAACTTTGTCGGCAGCTTTCGGGCCAATCCCGCCGATTGTTTCAATCCCTAATAGGGTTTAAGATTAATTGGAACGCATAGGCTTGTCTCATCCCCTTCATCTTTGCAGTGTTTCAATCCCTAATAGGGTTTAAGATTAATTGGAACACCGGTGAGACTTTTCCTATATGGCGCGGGATCGATGTTTCAATCCCTAATAGGGTTTAAGATTAATTGGAACCCCTAGACTTGAAATAATTCTCAATGATTACATCGTTTCAATCCCTAATAGGGTTTAAGATTAATTGGAACTCCCCTCCTAAATAGGAGGAAAAAAAGATGGAAAGTTTCAATCCCTAATAGGGTTTAAGATTAATTGGAACATCTGTGTCTATACTGTCTAGCTGTTGGCTATCCGTTTCAATCCCTAATAGGGTTTAAGATTAATTGGAACAATACCACTTAGTGCGATCGCCTCTCTCTAAAACCTGTTTCAATCCCTAATAGGGTTTAAGATTAATTGGAACATAAGCAGGTTATTTCTCTCTTAAAATCAACGGGGTTGTTTCAATCCCTAATAGGGTTTAAGATTAATTGGAACCCTCTCTTTTATTTATATCAGTAATCCCCGAAAAAGTTTCAATCCCTAATAGGGTTTAAGATTAATTGGAACTCGAAGGAATCAAGGAGATAGATTGATTATTTGGTTTCAATCCCTAATAGGGTTTAAGATTAATTGGAACGCCATCAAAATTAAATCGCATAGTTAAATTCCCCTTGTTTCAATCCCTAATAGGGTTTAAGATTAATTGGAACACGCCCTTTTTTGGTGATCACAGGAACTTTGGTTGTTTCAATCCCTAATAGGGTTTAAGATTAATTGGAACCACTATATTCCGATTCATTAGCTAATCGATTAATTGTTTCAATCCCTAATAGGGTTTAAGATTAATTGGAACAATGAATCAGAATATCTATATCTAAAGCGCGAATTAGGTTTCAATCCCTAATAGGGTTTAAGATTAATTGGAACTTATGTTAAACTTTTGTGAAGTTCCCAAAAATCACGTTTCAATCCCTAATAGGGTTTAAGATTAATTGGAACAGTTCGCCGGAAGCTGTGGGTACTGATTCCTTTAGTTTCAATCCCTAATAGGGTTTAAGATTAATTGGAACTCTTTTCCCCTAACCCAATCAGGGTAAGGGTTTTGTTTCAATCCCTAATAGGGTTTAAGATTAATTGGAACATTCTGGCAAGTGATTCCACAATGGAGAATCAGGAAGTTTCAATCCCTAATAGGGTTTAAGATTAATTGGAACTGCTCGAAATTCAATCGAGCCACGGGGGGTAAATCTGTTTCAATCCCTAATAGGGTTTAAGATTAATTGGAACATTTTTGTACCAGTCATGAATAGTACAGGGTACTGTTTCAATCCCTAATAGGGTTTAAGATTAATTGGAACGTGATGATGGAGAGAATGGTTATTGTTTTATCGGGAGTTTCAATCCCTAATAGGGTTTAAGATTAATTGGAACAGTCACCAAAACTGCTAGGTATTTAGCAAATTTTGTTTCAATCCCTAATAGGGTTTAAGATTAATTGGAACTATCAGCCAAAATTATTGGCTCAAAACTAAGCGTAGCTGTTTCAATCCCTAATAGGGTTTAAGATTAATTGGAACAATTGGAACAATCCTGATTGGCTGGGATTTAGCCAGTTAATGTTGTTTCAATCCCTAATAGGGTTTAAGATTAATTGGAACAAATACCTTAGAGGCAAGGATAGTTTTTCTGCGTGTTTCAATCCCTAATAGGGTTTAAGATTAATTGGAACTCTTGCCAGGAGTGGCCAAATCGAATTAGCCTAGCGTTTCAATCCCTAATAGGGTTTAAGATTAATTGGAACTGGGATTCGGCAATTATTGTTACCTCTTGGTACAGTTTCAATCCCTAATAGGGTTTAAGATTAATTGGAACTCGCAATTATTCCCCGCAATTACTGAGGAAATCGGTTTCAATCCCTAATAGGGTTTAAGATTAATTGGAACAGTTGACGAATTGCGAAAACTGGTTTATCAGTTGTTTCAATCCCTAATAGGGTTTAAGATTAATTGGAACTTTCGCCCTTAAAATTTGAAAAATGAAAATTTTCTGTTTCAATCCCTAATAGGGTTTAAGATTAATTGGAACTCCTAAGATTGATGTAATTAATACAAATATTATTGTTTCAATCCCTAATAGGGTTTAAGATTAATTGGAACTATTTTTAATGGTGTGATTAAGGCAATATCATCTTTGTTTCAATCCCTAATAGGGTTTAAGATTAATTGGAACAAACTCAAAGATTTATGGCTGAATGGCAATCCTGTTTCAATCCCTAATAGGGTTTAAGATTAATTGGAACGAAAAGTCTTGCTAAGTTAGTATGCAAGTAATTGTTTCAATCCCTAATAGGGTTTAAGATTAATTGGAACCTTCTACTTCCTTAATTGCAGAAGCTGTATCGGTAGTTTCAATCCCTAATAGGGTTTAAGATTAATTGGAACGGGAGCTAATGGTGGGGGGGGAGGGACAAAAGCAGTTTCAATCCCTAATAGGGTTTAAGATTAATTGGAACGGGTATCGATCGCCTCATCGATCGCGCCTAATTGGTTTCAATCCCTAATAGGGTTTAAGATTAATTGGAACCTGTTAACGAGTTACTGCTATGAGTCTAAAATCGTTTCAATCCCTAATAGGGTTTAAGATTAATTGGAACCTGAGATATCGAGGTATAAATCGTCAAGCATTGACGTTTCAATCCCTAATAGGGTTTAAGATTAATTGGAACGATATAGCAAGGGTTTTAGACTGGTATATAAGAATGTTTCAATCCCTAATAGGGTTTAAGATTAATTGGAGCCTGATTTTATAAAAAAGAATCCTCAATTTGCTGAAGTTTCAATCCCTAATAGGGTTTAAGATTAATTGGAGCCTGATAAGATACTCTTATCTTACACTACTTTACAAAAGTTTCAATCCCTAATAGGGTTTAAGATTAATTGGAGCTTGGTTACTTTTAGCATCTCAAGGGACTATCATCCACGTTTCAATCCCTAATAGGGTTTAAGATTAATTGGAGCCATTTTTTGGAGTTCATCCAGTCTTAAGTAAAGAGACTCGTTTCAATCCCTAATAGGGTTTAAGATTAATTGGAGCTATGGGAGAATGTCATAAGATAAGATCAAGTAAATAGTTTCAATCCCTAATAGGGTTTAAGATTAATTGGAGCAGGAGCGATAGCCCGATTAAATCCATCGGTAATATGTTTCAATCCCTAATAGGGTTTAAGATTAATTGGAGCAACTCGACTATCCATCCGTATTCGTGAGTTAGAAGGTTTCAATCCCTAATAGGGTTTAAGATTAATTGGAGCGAGACTCAACTTCTTTAATTACAAGCTTTGCCTTGTTTCAATCCCTAATAGGGTTTAAGATTAATTGGAGCCCCATTTGCTAATTATCTAGATTCCAAACTTTTTGTTTCAATCCCTAATAGGGTTTAAGATTAATTGGAGCACTTTTCCTTTAATCCATATAGAGTATTTTCCTGTTTCAATCCCTAATAGGGTTTAAGATTAATTGGAGCAAAATACTTAGAAGTATTCTATAAAGATTCAACCGGTTTCAATCCCTAATAGGGTTTAAGATTAATTGGAGCCTGGGTGATCGGAGTCTTGGGGTGACTCAAGGGTGTTTCAATCCCTAATAGGGTTTAAGATTAATTGGAGCAATCGCTGACATTCTCTAACCTTATCTGGTATCCGGTTTCAATCCCTAATAGGGTTTAAGATTAATTGGAGCAAGCTTTAGATACCGAAAAAATACAGAAGAGCTTGTTTCAATCCCTAATAGGGTTTAAGATTAATTGGAGCTAGTGCTGCAAACTCGGAGGAATCCAAAGAATTGAAGAGCTTGTTTCAATCCCTAATAGGGTTTAAGATTAATTGGAGCCCTAGGATCGCCTTGGCGACAGTAGGATCGCCAGGTTTCAATCCCTAATAGGGTTTAAGATTAATTGGAGCGAATAGAAAAAATAGAAAATCGCTTCGATGATTGGTTTCAATCCCTAATAGGGTTTAAGATTAATTGGAGCTAAATAAAGATAGCCCCTTAATCGCTAATCCTTTGTTTCAATCCCTAATAGGGTTTAAGATTAATTGGAGCGAGGGATTCCCCTGCTTTGTCGGGATTGGTCAAAGTTTCAATCCCTAATAGGGTTTAAGATTAATTGGAGCAATAAAAGCATGAAACTCAATAGGAGTAAAACTTATGTTTCAATCCCTAATAGGGTTTAAGATTAATTGGAGCATCTCTTCAGGGGTATAAATTCCCCCAGTTCTTGTAGTTTCAATCCCTAGTAGGGTTTAAGATTAATTGGAACGTATTCATAAGTAGCCAGATCAATTTCCCCGGAAGTTTCAATCCCTAGTAGGGTTTAAGATTAATTGGAACTAAATATAATCTCGTCTGGTTGGCTCCAATCCCCTGTTTCAATCCCTAGTAGGGTTTAAGATTAATTGGAACTCCGATTCTAATAATGAGATTCGAGTCGCCAACATGTTTCAATCCCTAGTAGGGTTTAAGATTAATTGGAACTAGCTCCGGCTTCGGCACTGCCAGTCACCGAAGTTGTTTCAATCCCTAGTAGGGTTTAAGATTAATTGGAACACGGATATTCCTGCTAGTACCATTAACTATTGGCATGTTTCAATCCCTAGTAGGGTTTAAGATTAATTGGAACTCTCCTCAGTAATTGCGGGGAATAATTGCGATTCTGTTTCAATCCCTAGTAGGGTTTAAGATTAATTGGAACACTACCGAAGAATTAGGGATAGGGAAAGAACGAGTCAGTTTCAATCCCTAGTAGGGTTTAAGATTAATTGGAACTTTGTAGTAGAGGGTGATTATAAAGAAAGATACGGGTTTCAATCCCTAGTAGGGTTTAAGATTAATTGGAACTAATTATTGCTGATAACTGATAGCCAAAATTAAACTATTGTTTCAATCCCTAGTAGGGTTTAAGATTAATTGGAACACCTTTTTATGTGTTATCATGGGGTAAGGATTGAGTTTCAATCCCTAGTAGGGTTTAAGATTAATTGGAACTACTTAGTCAAGCATCCCCTAGTAGTTCGTGATTTGTTTCAATCCCTAGTAGGGTTTAAGATTAATTGGAACCCTTTTGTAAATCCTTTGGGGCGGAACACAGAAAAGTTTCAATCCCTAGTAGGGTTTAAGATTAATTGGAACCCGGGCTGACCGGGATCGCCTTTTGGTCCTTGAAAGTTTCAATCCCTAGTAGGGTTTAAGATTAATTGGAACAGATCAGATAAATTATCACTTGCAGTTCGGCTGTGTGTAGTGTTTCAATCCCTAGTAGGGTTTAAGATTAATTGGAACGCGGATCTAAGAAGTGGAGGCCGTCCGATACTCAAGTTTCAATCCCTAGTAGGGTTTAAGATTAATTGGAACCTGAATGCCTGTAATCAAGATATAGCAAGGGTTTTAAGTTTCAATCCCTAGTAGGGTTTAAGATTAATTGGAACAAGGGAAGGGGAAGGGGGAAGGGGGGAAGCGATCGAAGTTTCAATCCCTAGTAGGGTTTAAGATTAATTGGAACAATCCCATTGCCACTGCGAGATGTGGCACACAAAGTTTCAATCCCTAGTAGGGTTTAAGATTAATTGGAACTTCACAATAGCTAGGAGCAATTTTTATCAAATAAAAAGGTTTCAATCCCTAGTAGGGTTTAAGATTAATTGGAACTTTTTATTGCATGGATGCAATCCTTAGAAGCTTGCGGTAGTGTTTCAATCCCTAGTAGGGTTTAAGATTAATTGGAACTCGGCTTGATAAAGCGGGCTATCCGATCAAATTCGTTTCAATCCCTAGTAGGGTTTAAGATTAATTGGAACATGAGTCGGATCGTTCGATAGCCTGTACCCTGTATTGGTTTCAATCCCTAGTAGGGTTTAAGATTAATTGGAACGATAAATTCGCGCACCTTTTTGCTCTGCGGCTTTGTTTCAATCCCTAGTAGGGTTTAAGATTAATTGGAACTGTCAGATTTTACCCCGTCAAGGGCATCAACCATGTTTCAATCCCTAGTAGGGTTTAAGATTAATTGGAACGAGCGATTTCAGCTTTACCATCGGCGGAACATCCGTTTCAATCCCTAGTAGGGTTTAAGATTAATTGGAACAATAGCCGGTTTAATCGCATAATAATGGCGTTGTGTTTCAATCCCTAGTAGGGTTTAAGATTAATTGGAACTCTATAAGGCATTGACAATATCTACAAAGTCTAAGTTTCAATCCCTAGTAGGGTTTAAGATTAATTGGAACGAACGAATATCACACTAACTATTAGTGGCAATGTGATCGTTTCAATCCCTAGTAGGGTTTAAGATTAATTGGAACGAGCAGGAGTGGCTCTACCCCTTGCTACAAAAGCGTTTCAATCCCTAGTAGGGTTTAAGATTAATTGGAACATCGAATTGAATTGGTGCTAAAAGGAAAACGCAAGTTTCAATCCCTAGTAGGGTTTAAGATTAATTGGAACGCGAATCCGCGCAAAGGCCGAGTCCGAGGGCAAGTTTCAATCCCTAGTAGGGTTTAAGATTAATTGGAACTTTGCCGTTCTCCCAAATTTTGCCGCGTAGTCCAGTCTGGTTGTTTCAATCCCTAGTAGGGTTTAAGATTAATTGGAACTTTGCAGACTCTAGATTAGAGCCAAAGCTATCATCAGTTTCAATCCCTAGTAGGGTTTAAGATTAATTGGAACCCTTACCCTAATATTATTAATACTACTTATGCGTTGTTTCAATCCCTAGTAGGGTTTAAGATTAATTGGAACGATCGCTCTTTATCTTGAAGAAACGAAACGAGACTAGTTTCAATCCCTAGTAGGGTTTAAGATTAATTGGAACTATCGGAATCAAAAGGGGAGCTGATTCAAAAGCTGGTTTCAATCCCTAGTAGGGTTTAAGATTAATTGGAACCAGGATGATGTAGCAGCCGAGTTAGGCGTGACAAGTTTCAATCCCTAGTAGGGTTTAAGATTAATTGGAACCTGTTTACTCTTATGTTTACGGTCTCTAACTCGCTTGTTTCAATCCCTAGTAGGGTTTAAGATTAATTGGAACAAGTTACTCCTAAAGACTTGGAAGTTCAATCATAGTTTCAATCCCTAGTAGGGTTTAAGATTAATTGGAACTCCTCGTGTGGCAAAATTTTGCCACTGATTCTCTGTTTCAATCCCTAGTAGGGTTTAAGATTAATTGGAACCTTTACCTCCGATGTAGGTTCGTTGTAGGGGAAGTTTCAATCCCTAGTAGGGTTTAAGATTAATTGGAACTCCCGTTACCGCTACTGCGCCCGCGCCAGCTTTTGTTTCAATCCCTAGTAGGGTTTAAGATTAATTGGAACACAGAATTCTTAACTGGTACACCACCACCATCAGGGTTAAATGTTTCAATCCCTAGTAGGGTTTAAGATTAATTGGAACGGTTCTTTGAGTAGTTGCTTCATCGTAGCAATGGAAGTTTCAATCCCTAGTAGGGTTTAAGATTAATTGGAACCTGATCTATTTCTTTCAGAAATAGAAACTTGGAAGCGTTTCAATCCCTAGTAGGGTTTAAGATTAATTGGAACGATGATGGTGATGATCAAGGATGGATAATAGCCAAGTTTCAATCCCTAGTAGGGTTTAAGATTAATTGGAACGATAATGTCGATGGACTATAGAGGAAAAAAAAGAAAGTTTCAATCCCTAGTAGGGTTTAAGATTAATTGGAACTTGAATTACTTTTTAGTTTGCCGCGTAAAGTTGGTTTCAATCCCTAGTAGGGTTTAAGATTAATTGGAACTTTTCGATAGCGGCTTCTATCTTTAAGATTTTTTCGTTTCAATCCCTAGTAGGGTTTAAGATTAATTGGAACACTAAATCTGCAAATTTTATCGGTAAATGATAAGTGTTTCAATCCCTAGTAGGGTTTAAGATTAATTGGAACCAGAGAGAATACGAATATCAGATCGCTATAGCGCGTTTCAATCCCTAGTAGGGTTTAAGATTAATTGGAACGCTCTGATAATTTCGCTGGGATTGGGAGAATTTTGTTTCAATCCCTAGTAGGGTTTAAGATTAATTGGAACGTATCCCGAAAATCGCTCATACCTAATCGACACTTAGTTTCAATCCCTAGTAGGGTTTAAGATTAATTGGAACTATTTCTCGCTGAAACTTTGGCTATGCTTACCCTTGGGTTTCAATCCCTAGTAGGGTTTAAGATTAATTGGAACAAGAAGTCGCCGCCGTTGCTTGTCCTGGAATATCGTTTCAATCCCTAGTAGGGTTTAAGATTAATTGGAACCTCCTTTGCCAGCCATATTTACACCAAAAATCTTTGTTTCAATCCCTAGTAGGGTTTAAGATTAATTGGAACATGGGGTGGGCCCCACTCTAGCTATCCACTCCTCTGTTTCAATCCCTAGTAGGGTTTAAGATTAATTGGAACAGTTCGTTCACTGCTCCCAACTGGTCACGCAGAAAGTTTCAATCCCTAGTAGGGTTTAAGATTAATTGGAACCTTAACTGTTTCTTCTGCCTGTTTTTGGGCATCTTGGTTTCAATCCCTAGTAGGGTTTAAGATTAATTGGAACATATTCCCCTAGCAGACCCTTCCCACCCAAAGCATGTTTCAATCCCTAGTAGGGTTTAAGATTAATTGGAACTCGGGGAAATTTCTTGCTTATCAGAAAATCGAATGTTTCAATCCCTAGTAGGGTTTAAGATTAATTGGAACTGTCGCCCTTGCTGGGACTGGGTTCTGGACTACGTTTCAATCCCTAGTAGGGTTTAAGATTAATTGGAACAATGCCCGGCAGAAAAAGCCGAGCATAGTACAAAAGGTTTCAATCCCTAGTAGGGTTTAAGATTAATTGGAACTAGTTGATCGATTGAAAAATGTACACTATTTTTATGTTTCAATCCCTAGTAGGGTTTAAGATTAATTGGAACGCCCGGAGCCAAAGCGCCCAGAGGCCACCGAAAAGTTTCAATCCCTAGTAGGGTTTAAGATTAATTGGAACATCAATGAAAATCTCGCTATAGCCTTCATATAGACGTTTCAATCCCTAGTAGGGTTTAAGATTAATTGGAACCTGAGAATGCGATAGAGTCCATCGGGGCCGCCCAAAAGTTTCAATCCCTAGTAGGGTTTAAGATTAATTGGAACTCGATCTCTTTTATCGGCAAAAATTCAACTATTGAGTTTCAATCCCTAGTAGGGTTTAAGATTAATTGGAACCAATTGTTGAGGTATTTTTTTAGGCTCATGGCCTTGTTTCAATCCCTAGTAGGGTTTAAGATTAATTGGAACCTTAGCTTACTGCAAGATTGCCGATCTTGCCGGTTTGGGTTTCAATCCCTAGTAGGGTTTAAGATTAATTGGAACAAATCATGTTCACATTAGCAATAATTGAGCATTTATCGTTTCAATCCCTAGTAGGGTTTAAGATTAATTGGAACTTGGACCTCGAAATACACAATTAGCCATAATTCAATAGAGTTTCAATCCCTAGTAGGGTTTAAGATTAATTGGAACTACAGGTCAGTAAGGAATTAAAAGAGTTCGTCCAACGTTTCAATCCCTAGTAGGGTTTAAGATTAATTGGAACGGGTGCTAAATTCGACAACGCTCTTATCCTACAAGGGAGTTTCAATCCCTAGTAGGGTTTAAGATTAATTGGAACTCGCTTCCCGGCACTCCTCGCGGGGCGAGACATAAGTTTCAATCCCTAGTAGGGTTTAAGATTAATTGGAACAAGAGTGTGACAAGGTGTGACAAAAATGGCAAGACTAAGTTTCAATCCCTAGTAGGGTTTAAGATTAATTGGAACAGCTCAATTTTGGACATTTTTAGGAAAATGCCGGTTTTGTTTCAATCCCTAGTAGGGTTTAAGATTAATTGGAACAACTGCTCACCGGGGAAACGAAGCAGGAAGATCGTTTCAATCCCTAGTAGGGTTTAAGATTAATTGGAACTCGCTTTATAGTGGCCGTTGCAGTAATATTTCTGAGTTTCAATCCCTAGTAGGGTTTAAGATTAATTGGAACGCAAACAAGGCTAGGGCTAAATCCCATATTTTCGTTTCAATCCCTAGTAGGGTTTAAGATTAATTGGAACGTTGTCAGTCAAGAAATCAAAACAATTAGGAGTAAGTTTCAATCCCTAGTAGGGTTTAAGATTAATTGGAACGTACCACCGATTATTAACCTGAATGCCCGACTTTTGGTTTCAATCCCTAGTAGGGTTTAAGATTAATTGGAACGAGTGATCTATCGATCGCTTCATGGCTTGTCCCCGTTTCAATCCCTAGTAGGGTTTAAGATTAATTGGAACAATTCTATTAACGGGCGGAGCAGTATAATAAATAGTGTTTCAATCCCTAGTAGGGTTTAAGATTAATTGGAACCTCACTAAATTTACTAGGTACGGTATCGAGTATAGGTTTCAATCCCTAGTAGGGTTTAAGATTAATTGGAACACAAGGCCTCACTAATCCTACAGCCACAATAAAGTTTCAATCCCTAGTAGGGTTTAAGATTAATTGGAACCTTAATACGGGTGCGGCGGCGGGTTTTAAGCGAATGTTTCAATCCCTAGTAGGGTTTAAGATTAATTGGAACCTGAGCGAGCGGCGCGAATCCAAGAATTTACCGAGGAGTTTCAATCCCTAGTAGGGTTTAAGATTAATTGGAACAAGGGGTTTTGAAAAAATTTCTAAAAATATTTTTCAAAGTTTCAATCCCTAGTAGGGTTTAAGATTAATTGGAACGAACCAGCCACCAGCCCGGCCCCCAGCCCGCCCAATCGTTTCAATCCCTAGTAGGGTTTAAGATTAATTGGAACCTGGTTCATTAGGCGGTTTCCTCCGCCGCTTTTTTTATGTTTCAATCCCTAGTAGGGTTTAAGATTAATTGGAACTTTTCTTCGCCCCGTTTTGCCGTCTAAAACAGTCAGGTTTCAATCCCTAGTAGGGTTTAAGATTAATTGGAACGCAATGATTCAATAAGCTCCTGGGCTAAAGAGAAAGTTTCAATCCCTAGTAGGGTTTAAGATTAATTGGAACTCAAGCACGTGATCGCGAATGCGCGACTAACTTTGTTTCAATCCCTAGTAGGGTTTAAGATTAATTGGAACAATAAACATCGCCATCCCCAGCAACCAATCCTCTAGTTTCAATCCCTAGTAGGGTTTAAGATTAATTGGAACAAAAAAGGTTTTGATGTGGCCGATTGGTTGAAAGTTTCAATCCCTAGTAGGGTTTAAGATTAATTGGAACTGTTTGTACTAAAAAAACCCCTCTACAAGAGAGGGTTTCAATCCCTAGTAGGGTTTAAGATTAATTGGAACACCTCTAAATACACCTCTAGCAAAGCCTCAATAAGAGTTTCAATCCCTAGTAGGGTTTAAGATTAATTGGAACCTGCATTCGCTGTGGTATGCAAACTGTTTTTAGTCGAGGTTTCAATCCCTAGTAGGGTTTAAGATTAATTGGAACAGGTGTCTGAAAAGCTGCATTTGCTATTACAGGATGTTTCAATCCCTAGTAGGGTTTAAGATTAATTGGAACCTTTCCTGCTCTAGGGTGGATCAAGTGTATTGAAGTGTTTCAATCCCTAGTAGGGTTTAAGATTAATTGGAACGAGTGAAGATGAACCAGAAGATTTAATCAATGCTGTTTCAATCCCTAGTAGGGTTTAAGATTAATTGGAACTGTATGCACTCTGCATACAAGTCAAAAAATCCCAGGTTTCAATCCCTAGTAGGGTTTAAGATTAATTGGAACTTGATTAGCAGTAACAACCGTGGATTTTACATCAATGTTTCAATCCCTAGTAGGGTTTAAGATTAATTGGAACCGTTTATGGTTACTTATGGTCATTTATAGTGATTTTGTTTCAATCCCTAGTAGGGTTTAAGATTAATTGGAACCGCCCAGTGGTAAAAGCTATACGCTATGGGATTTTCAAGGTTCGTATGCGCCGCACCCGCAATAAACCAATCATACAGCAAGTGACCCAGTTCTTCAAGACCCCGCAAAACCTTACGGGATAAGGTGCGCCCCGCGTTGGAAAGGAAAATCATCTCGAATCTATATTCCATAAGCTTTTCAGCCACCAGATAATAGTTAAGGATTTTTACAGCTACCCGGAAGCGCAACCGAGCTAAACAAAAAAAATTGTATTATCCCGGGGTAACTCACCACCGATACGTTCCACTTTACCCCGACAACAGGCGCAGAGAAAATAAAAGCGGATGCTATCGGTATCGGGTTTGATCAACTTACTCAAGCGCCCGCGCAGCTTAGCGTACTGGGTATCGGTTAGATCGCACTCAAAAACACTATACTGCACCCGTTGGCCGTAGGACTTTAACGTATTGTGAATTTTGGTTCGTCGCTTATCGTCGGAAATATCGTAACTGACAACAAAATACATGACCGCCTCTACCTACTTTAAAATCAAAGGTGGATACTTATCCGTCTCGTCCATCAGATATTTCGCCATTAGTCGGGCCTGAATCTCGAAAGCTTCTTGATAAGTACACTGTTTACCCATTACCGGATGCTTAAACTTGGATTGTTTCTTCTGTTCGTACAAGCGCAGGAAAATCTGTAATCCCTCTCTCGTCAAGGAAACCGCACCGCTTAAGGGTTCGGTGGTGAAATGTTCGGGGGTAAGATAAGGATGATTGACCCCATTGAGAACCACGGCATCAACGACGATCGCTCTAAATTCTTCCATCAGATCCAGTGCCAGCGAGGGGCGACCGTAGCGTTGATAGTGAAGATAACCGAGATAGGGGTCAAAACCGACCAAATTGATCGCACTCTGCACGTCATGGCGCAATAACGCATAACCCAGACTCAAAAGAGAATTGACCGGATCTCGCGGGGGGCGACGGTTACGCGAGGTAAAGGTAAAAGTATCGCCGAGAATTAGGGAATCAAAACAACTGAAATAGGCTGCGCTTCCGGCTCCCTCTAACCCCCGGAGAGAATCGATCGCCGAGATTGTTTCGATCGAGCCGATCGCTGCTTCCAGACAAGCGATCGCAGTTTGTAAATCCAACTCCTTTCGATCGCGTTGACGACGGAGTAGAATGTTGCGGTAATTCTTCAGCTTGCCGCGGACGAATCCCCGCACTAAATGAATGGCTTTCGGAGAATCGCCGGCGGCCTGCCATTGCGCTCGACGAACGAAAATATTTTTGGTCATCTCCGGTTCCAATCTACCGAGATAGCGTCCGGTGGATGTGACGAAACTCAGGGGAATATGACGTTCCAACAATTCGATCACCAATGCGGGAGAAACTGAACCCCGTCCGAAAATCACCACTCCTTCCACGTTCAATAGAGGTACATCGAGTATCGTTTCCTTGGATGCTTTGACCGTTAAACGCTCGTCATTTTTGCCGAGAAATGCGTCTTCTCTTGTCACATATACCGTTCCCATATTTTTTATTCTTCCTCTCGATATCGTTGGACTTTTTCGGTTAATCGGGGCAAACAGCGATCGAACAAACTGCATCCCTTGCAGCGGGGTGAATAGACCGCCGGGGGCATTTTTCCCGTCTGGATCAGGGTTTCAACTGCTCGGATCGTAGCGATCGCCCGTTGCCGTAGAGCAAGATCGATCGCCACCGGTTGACGCTGGTGAGAACTGGCATAGTAGATATAGCCAGTATCTAGCCTTTTTCCCGTCATTTCTTCCAAACACAGAGCTTGAGCGCACACCTGCAACTCGTCGTTATCCCATTCGCCTTTACTGCCCCGTTTGTATTCCACGGGGATAAATTCGCCATCCTGGGACTCGATCAGATCGGCCTTACCGATGAGACGGTAATTGTCTGATTTAAGCCAGATCGCCCGAATTTGCCATATTTCCTCGCGGTTTGCCGCCCCGACGGTGTGAACTCGCTCGTGTAAATTTGTTCCCTCGATCGTATAGCTATTATCGAGAAATTCCCCGGCGACGAACATTCTCCAACAACGGTGGGGACAGTAGGCGTAATGGTTGAGAGCGGCGATCGGTATGTAATCAGATTCATCCATGGCTATCTTTTCTCCTTAGCAATTCTGCGAGTCATCCCCATCCCCATGGTGGTTTTCCGTCCCACTCCCGCGTAGAGGGCAAAATCCGCCAGTACATTAATCGCTTTAATCTTTGCGGGTTCCACCTCTCCCAAAAGACGATAGTGAATCTCGCCTACACAACCGAACGACTGGTTTTTATAGGCTTCGTCGGCTAATTTCGTTTGAATATCGAAGAAACTAGGGAAAATCGACTCTAGGGCAATAGAATCGAAGGGGATAGCGCTATAGCGATTCCAACGATTGAGAAGGCTATTAAACACCAGTTCCCGCGTCGGTAAGGCACTATCGAATTTTCCCTGCCGGAAGGTGACGGGGGTAGCGAAAAGGAAATCAAATTCCCGATTCGTTTCCGAGGCGTTTTCATACAGGTATTGATAAGTACAAGAGTTCGCCCAGGGTTGAACCGATTGCGGGGTGGCGAGGACGCTAGTGATAACCAGATCGGCGGAACCGAGATGCCAGGGGTGTTTTGGATTGAGATTCAACCAGAGGGAGGTTAATTTACCGAATAATCGGTCATCGAGCAGAGAAATCCGCCACCAGCAGGGAGTTTCGGGGGCGATTGGCCGTTCGTGTCGCCACTGCGGGGAATTTATCGTTTTTCCACCGGATTGCATCTGTAGTGGCGATAAGGTAAAAGCTTTATCTGCCTCGGCTGCGTGTAGAATGTTCCCTAATTCCTGATCGACACTACTGACAAGGGTAAGGAATAGCGCGTGAAGGTGTCGTCCGGTGAGAAAATTCGGATAGATCGGCGATCGAGGTGTGAGATTGAGAACGAGACTGTAGGGCATTAACTTAATCGGGCCTTGGCGAAAATTTGTCTGGGGGTTAGGGTTAAATCGGGGAGGAGAATATCGCTAATTTCGTCATCGCCTTTTTTAATCGCCGGGGGTGCATCGGGATAGAAAATTGTGATCTGCTTGGCCCGGGGATCGACGATCCAGACGCGACTGACTCCTGCTTTTAGGTAGTCCACGGCTTTTTCGCTCAGGCTGCTGAAGGATTGTTCCGGAGAAATAATTTCGATGACTAATTCCGGGGGAACGGGACAAGCTTCATCGGTGAGGGGAATATCTCCTAACCTTTCCGGGGAAATGTAGAGAAGATCGGGAACGGGACACCAATCCCGATCGTTTTTGCTTAGAATAATTGCCCATTCGATTCCCACTTCTCCCCGTCCTTGATTCCAGCGATCGAGTACGAGAAATAAAGCACCAGTTAAACGAGAATGAAAGAATTTCGGTGACATTTTCTGGATAGCTTCTCCATCGACTAATTCATAGGTAATATCGCCCTCGGGAGCGGTTAGTGAGAAAAATTCCGGTAAAGTGAGGGATTTAGAAGATATAAGAGTCATGGTCAATTTTCAACCGAAGTGATAGGACAATCGAGCGGGAATTTTCAGATCGGGGCGATCGCTTATAACGAGACTGTAGGGCATTAACTTAATCGGGCCTTGGCAAAAATTTGTCTGGGGGTTAGGGTTAAATCGGGGAGGAGAATATCGCTAATCTCGTCATCGCCTTTTTTAATCGCCGGGGGTGCATCGGGATAGAAAATTGTGATCTGCTTGGCCCGGGGATCGACGATCCAGACGCGACTGACTCCCGCTTTTAGGTAGTCCACGGCTTTTTCGCTCAGGCTGCTGAAGGATTGTTCCGGAGAGATAATTTCGATGACTAATTCCGGGGGAACGGGACAAGCTTCATCGGTGAGGGGAATATCTCCTAACCTTTCCAGGGAAATGTAGAGAAGATCGGGAACGGGACACCAATCTCGATCGTTTTTGCTTAGAATAATTGCCCATTCGATTCCCACTTCTCCCCGTCCTTGATTCCAGCGATCGAGTATAGAAGATAAAGCCAGAGTTAAACGAGAATGAAAGAATTTCGGTGACATTTTTGGGATAGCTTCTCCATCGACTAATTCATAGGTAATATCGCCCTCGGGAGCGGTTAGTGAGAAAAATTCCGGTAAAGTGAGGGGTTTAGATGTAACGCTAGTCATAACAAATATTCTCCAGCCTGCTGTAAGTTTTACGCTATTTTTAAGCTATGTAAAAGTCCTCGCCATCTGGTAGTTTTAATCTTCTTCCACTGGAAGCGATCGCTAATATACCAGATAAACTCGGAAAAAAAGTAAACTCCTTCGGTCTAGGTTGTTCAGCAAAATGAACGTACATCGGAAATATTGTTAGCCCTTGTTTTCTAAGCTGAATAATCGTACCCTGATTTTCTTGCGTAGATACAATTACTCCCGATACGAATTGTTGCCTTAGTTGTTGTAATGAGGGAGTTGGAATTTTTGCGCCTCTTAGCCATCTTTCAAGGTTACAGTCCTCAAAAGCCATTAATCGATTCAGCTTATTTTGTTTAAATTTCTCCAATGAATCTTGATTATATAGAATAAATTTAAGCTCATAAGGTTTATCTACTCGTCTCTTAAGTTCAATTTTCTCTCCGTCGGTAGCGAAATCATAATACCTAAGTAAATGAATAGGATCGATAATAGTTTCTTCGGATTCATCGAGCAAAAGATTAAAGCGATCAACAACCTTAATGTTGTCAAAAAGACTATCTCGGAATTGAAAGATAGGCTGATAGGTGGCATACCACATCCTAGCGAAACCCTTCAAACTCTCGAAATTTTCTGGGTATTTTTTAAACATATCTTCATAATGTTTAATTTTATTCTGATCGGCTTCTATTTCTTTCAAATATTCAGGATAATAACATTTAAAGAAAGTTTTAATCAGCGCTTGACCTCCCTTGGTAAATTTCCAATCACTTTTTAGTTTTTTAATAGAAATATCTTTAATCTTCTCCGCACCAGTAAAAACACGCATTCGAGACCGATAGTAACTCCAGTCTTTTGTGCCTCCTAAGATACACCGCATTGTTTGATATAACTCTTCAATAACGCTAATTTGGGGTAAATCTGTCAAAAGATCTTCTAACTCGGATAAAGGACGAGCTATCTCTAAAGAAGCTTCGGAACGCCAGTAAATACTTAAAAAAGGACGATCTAAGCAAGATAAACTTTCTAGCATCTTTCTCAATGACTCTCGACCACCTGATCGATCTAGTTCGAGAATTCCCTCTTCCCAAGCTTTCGGATCTATATAGGCGATCGCTTCCGACGGGATATCTGTAATCTTGCGCCCTAATACTCTGCCAACTCTTCCTAATCTTTGCCAGAAAGAATGACGATCCTTCGCAGAAAAAATTAACCAATCTAAAGTTTGTCGGGTTGGGACTGGATTTTTCTCGAAGTTAAAACCCACATCTACAGTGCTGGTTGCGAGAATAATCGGTTTTTGAACTGCTAAAAGTCTATCCTTTTGAGGT
Organism: Microcystis viridis FACHB-1342; assembly: GCF_014698335.1. GTDB lineage: Bacteria > Cyanobacteriota > Cyanobacteriia > Cyanobacteriales > Microcystaceae > Microcystis > Microcystis ichthyoblabe_A. The sequence goes on from NZ_JACJSV010000014.1 coordinate 20,409, forward strand.
GTCGATCCGTGTATTCTTCCGTAACCCTCTTTTAATCCTCGTTCCGTCAGCAAATCGGCCAACCGATTAATGTGATCTTTAGAGTCGAGAATAACTGCACCATTGTCATTGGGATTCGCTAGATATTTTTCCTTGACTTCATCCGCGATTTGTACTAGATATTCGTCTCGTTCAATTTTCGAACGAATTTCTAGAGCCACTTTGGTCTGCGAAGGAACTTGATCGCTATTATTATCCTCCCCATCAATTCGCGCGATTCTGATTCCCGCTCTTTCTAAAGTGTTAAAAGCTTCATCACAAGCTTTCTCAGGAGTTGCCGTCAGAATAACAATTTTCCGATTGTTCTGAAAATAGTCTAAAACCTTAGAATAAGCGATAAAAAATAGCAAACTAACTAACTGTTTAGCACTATACAGATGAAATTCATCAAATATAATTGTAGAAAATCTGCTATAAAACTCACTAGCTATGTTAGATTTATCTAAGCTATTATAAGCCCAAAACGTAGCATAATAAAAAATATCAGGGTTTGTAACTAAGAAAAGTGGTCTATTTGCTCCTACTTCGGGAAAAATCGTAGCGGGATTCTGAAGGAGATTATAGAGCTTTTCTCCCGATCGTTTGCCTACCCGATCATCTGACCATCCCTGAATTTCCTTGGCCGATGCGGCCTTGACAACGTGCGTTAATTTAGCATCCCTCACAAAAGCCTCGGCCGCTTCCGCTTGTTGGGTGACAAGCGCGTTAGTCGGAGCGATATAAATCGCAGTTTGATTGGGATTATGTAAAAGAACCGTAAAACCCGCTTTTGTTTTTCCAGTTCCAGTTGGTGCTAGATCGAGAATTAAATCGTGATTGCGGGATTTTTCATACACTTCTACCTGATGTTGTAGGGCTGGTTTCATAAAATGGAGTTTATCAGGAAGAGAATCACAAACCGCAATACTTTTTGGCTCTAGCCATATATTTAAAAATTGATTATCCATAATTTCACCCTCCGCAGAATTTTAAATAAGCGGGAACAATCGATTCACCTATCTGCCAAGCTTCTCCTTGAAAGTGAAGATTTTTGAAAAGGGAGACTGGCGGAATTGCAATTAGATCGAACGATAAAAAATTTACACTAGCGGGTATATCAGCAGTATTGAGGTAGATATGACTACGATATTCCCCGTTGGGTAATAGAATAACTCTATTTTCGGAAAGGATGGTTACTTTCACTTTACTGGTGAATTTGCCTAAGCGAATATATTCGGGCAATTCTCTATTTCCGAACACTAAAGTTTGAAAACGACTTCCTCGTTCTATTATCCGTAGTCGTCCCGTTTGAGGAAAATTGCTCGGTCGAAAGGTATTCGGCTTTTTCCCGGAGCGTTTGATCGGTAAGTCTTCACGGGCGATCGCCACACGATTATTCGTCATCGCATACCAGTAACTATCGGACAGTGCGTTAAAACGTTCAAATCGAAAAGATGTCCGATCATTTTTCGGCCACGCGGGCAAAATGTAACTATCTAAAGGCGATAGGTCTTCCCGGTATCTCGGTCTACAGGTTGCGGTTCCCGTCAGACGGTAGGGAGAACGCGCCCAACCAAACGCATAAGCGAGTGCGTAGTTACCGATCGCTCCCTCGGTATAGTAGGTGTCGGATAACTCTCTAGAGGCGAAAAAAACGGGTTCGGCACACCAAAGCTCGATCAGCCTCGCACTTTCGTAAATTGTCTTTTTCGGTTCCGCTAGGGACGGGAGAGGTAATTCAAGTTGTTGCATAAAATTCGATTTTGAGATGAAGGGTTAGAAAAATTTTCGATCCTCTAACCCGTGAAAGATTTACAGCGAAACGGACGAAGCATCCTTTTTGCCTTTTCCTTTTTTGCCAACGTCTTCAGAACGAGGTTTACGGAAAGAAGCATAGGATTCATCGAGACGTTTTAAAAAGGTTTCCTGATCGTCCAAAGACCAATGGCGATCAACATCCAAGATCAACTCAGTTAACTCTTCCTCTGATAACCGCATAGAAATACCTCGCTTATTTGTCCACGGAGCGATCGCGGATTTGACGGCGGTAGTTAGCTCCTCGGTGTTAAAAGGATGTTCCAATAGCTTTTCAGGCGCTCCCAGCAAGTCGTAAACAGACTGCACCAATTCTAGAGAACTGGGTAATTCCGCCATTCCGCCGAAAACCCCGATAATTTCATTATCCATCCGTCCTAATCGACTTGAAACCGCGCCGTAACGGGTCGTCATAAGAATATTTCCGACCGTGTAGCGTAACTCGTCGGCCGTAACATCTTTTAGAGTGACGATATCGAGGAAATGAACCCCCGGTTTAATGTACTCGCTCGTGTTCAAAGCGGTAGAAGCGGTTCCTTTTTCATCACGCATCGTGCCATTCTCGAAAATAGCGTTGATCGTCCGCTCCCCGATTAATTCGGTACTCGATAAAACACTAAACGCGTCTTCTGTCCAAACCCGACTTTTCTGAGCGCCTTCACCCCCCGCAGCGAAACCGTACAGGAAACAATCGATACAGCATTCACAGGGCGCGTTCGTGTTTAAAGAACAAACTGTGCCGCCCTTGGGCGCGTTATACAGTAGGTTATTTGCTCTTAAAAATTCCCGTCCCCGCCGTCTTTCTGGGGCGATCTGTTTACGTTTTGTCATAACCAAACGGGGGATAATTGTCGGATCGTTGATTCCCGCTTGTACGAATTCACCACACATCGGCTCTCCAGACCCTTCGGTGCGGAAGATCGTTTCGGAGCGAGTAGTTCTTAAAACAACTAGCCCGATCGTTCTGCCTTTGGGGAAGTTCTCGTAAGCGGGCGCAAGAAAGGGGGTTAATTTTTCGATAGTCATAGAATCGTTTTCCTGAATATTCGTGGATTATTTATTGCTCGTTAGTTTCTGCGGCAGTTGGGGGTTGATTTTTCGATTCTTCCTTGATCCGTTGCCTGGCTTCCTGTAGGAAGAAAAGATATGCGGCTTCTAGTGTTTTTTTATCGGCTAGAAGTCTTTCTGGGCGGGATTGATAAACTTCCTCGAAAAGTTGTCTCAATACCTCGTAATACCGCTTGATCTGTTCGTATTTAGTTGCACCGACACCGTGTTCGCGGATGCGATCAAGTCGGTTGTGATAATTCTGCACTAACGCACCGAAAACCACATCCCAGGACAGATGGGCTTTGCGAGAACGAATCGCGTTGATAAACTCGGTAAACGGTTCCGCTTGCGAGGTTCGACGGAAAGAACTCCCCCGTAAGACCGCTTCTTCGGCAATACTAGCCGCTTCTTTAAGATAGCGACTTAATAGATCATGTTCATCCTTCATGCAACTCTCCAGTAAAATATTCAAGGGTTGAGAAATCTGGTGCCAAAAATACTCTAAATTCGGATCATCATGTTCTCGTAATAACCAACGAAGAATAACATAGTAAAGTTCGATCGGTCTTCTTAGCGATCGGGAGAGGTCGTAAAGGCAATCATCTTTCTTTTGAAGACTAGCAATTGTTATCGCTAATTTACCCAAACATCTTAATCGAGTTAAAATTTCCTCAGCGATTTCTTCGGGTCTTAAAGTTTTTGGCTTACTCTGACCGCTCCGCCGATATTGACCGTTTCCTAGTAACGGTTGCAAAGTAGAGGGAATCCCCTCAACTCTTCCATAAAAATTATTCCATGATTCCACCTCCAAATTACTACTGACTACAAAAGGAAACCCGAAATCCGTCGCAAGAGACAAATCTAAGGCCAAGTGAATTGTTTTCAATAAGGCTATTGAATTATTCGCATCACCCCATAAAATTGGGATAATTACGGTCGATTGGATAAACTCAGGACGTTTAGGAAAAGCCAAACCGACTACTTTGTTCAATTTGAACTCGATACCCAATTCATTGATCGATCGAGGTTTGTAAATTAACTGTTCGTTATCGACTTTATAGAACTTGAGTTCATCGATTGTGACCGTTCCTCCCTCGCCTATCGCCGCTTTCTCCTCTAAAAATCGTCTCCAAAAGCTCAATAGATCGGGACTAGACCCTTTCGGTAAAGCAAAATGAAGATAAAGCGGTTCTTGCTTAGTAGCGGCGGGAAAAGATGCGCCGACAGCCATTAATTTATAGGCGAGAGAAGCCATTGTATCTGCTTGTCTTTTCGGTTCCGCACTCATTCCCCCAGGGAGACGATTGGAAAAAGATTGAACTTTTGTCTCTGGGGGCATATTATTCGACATTAGTTCTTCAATCTGTTTCGATGTGCTACCGAGGGAGGAACGTTGTCGGGGATTTGCTTCGATATAAGCATCAAGCTCGTCTTTTGCCCGCCAAGTTCTCGCATTAGGGAAATTCAGCCATTGAGAAACTACCGCTATCATTTCTTCGGATACTTCCAAATCCGAGTCCTGGAGGTTTGTTGCCAAACGTAGTTGAAAAGATTCCCTTAAAGCCTCTTGAATCCCTTCCATTCCCCTCTCTGCGGATTTAGCTGCGAACAGACAACGGCCGTATTGAGAATTAAAAGGTTCGAGTGCGATCCTTTGTTCTTTCGATAGTCCGGTGCGCTCGCCAATCCTCTCCCAAGCTTCCTGCGGATTTATACCAGCCCCTCGATAACTCAGGTAAGCGGCCTTCAGACCTTCAGAAATGGCGAAATCGTCGGCAGTGGCAATCGGTAATAATCCAATCGCTTCGGCTTCTCGAACCGCTTTCTCTCCCGCCATTCCCGCGTATTTGCTAACATCTTGTTGAATTTTATCGGACTTGATGCCCGCTTTCTTTTTTTCTAACAATGCAATAACACAACCGAGGGTTTCCTCTGGATTTTGTTGGATCGCTTGAAGCTCGATTTTAATCCCGTCTTTCGTCGGATGGACAAGCTGTTCGATATTGTTACCGAACACCCGATCGATTCTATTTTGCCAAGCGATCGCTATCTCTTTCGTCAGATCTCGATCAGGGAATTTCTCACCTAAAAATAGTTGTCCGTCGGGATAGATCGCTAAAGACTGTAGGCTGTATTTCATCAACACTTCTTCGCAGGCTCCCAACAAAAGCGAGGTTAAATACCCTTTATCCTCCGATAAGCAAACACGAAATAATTGACAGGGACGGCCGAGAGCGATCGTTAATTCGTTCTCGACCTTACGAAGACGTTTTTCTTCCCCTATCCCCAAGTCGAATAGATCAGCCCCGATCAACATGGCCGCCCATTTTTTAATATTTCCATCTTCTGGAAAAAATCTCATTCCATCGCTGGCACTATGACCGGAATGACGCTCGATTAATCTTCTGACTAGCTCGTAATCCTCTTCGGTTTTCACCAGAGCCGATACACCGGCTAACTCCAACTGTTCCTCTAAAAAAGCCCGATCTCTCGCCAGTTTCTTAACACTACGTCCTGATTCATCTAATTTATTTAAATCATGGGTCACTCCGACGGCTAAAATTATCCCTCGTTTTTCTTCTGGCACTCCTGCGATACGGGTGATGGTTAAAAGAAATTGACAGACAGAATCTAAATGCTCGGCTAGGCTTGTTCCCTTTCTAACCCCATATTGGTAATGGCACGCGTGTAGCTTGTAAAGCTGGGGACGGATTTTTAGAAAATACCTTTCTTCTAAGGTTGGTTGGCACTCGTCTGTTATGAACATCATATTGTTCGCTCATCTCCCAATCGAATACAAGAGGTGATCAGTATAGGGGGAGACAATCCCCCATACGGCATGGATTCACGGAGCGGTCGCTCTAAGCTACGCTTTTAGTCGCCACTCGTAGCGCTTTCTTTCGATATGACGTTGCTCGAATTGATGACCTCGTTTTTTCAGAACGTGCATCGTTGCCGAAAAGCGATGGCTAATTTTTTCCGCTAGTTCTTGGCTAGAGTGCCAGCCTCCATCGGACATCAATCTCAGTAAACGATCGGATAAGTTATCACTCATAGGTTTTCACCTCAATATGTTGACTCTCGGACTAGCCTTGTCATAACCTATGAAGTAGTCAATCAACATAGACGGACTAGGCGTAAGGTCTGGTTCGTTTATTACTATATCACTTTAAAAGGTTAATATGGCAATAAAGAGAAAATTTACAGATCGAGAGGTTGATCAGCACCCAACTGTCCGCTAAAATGATAGTCCAGCGATAAAAGCCTCTAAGGAATTGAAAAAATATCGCAATCAAGACTGTAAATAGTCTTTTTTAAGGAATTCCCTAATAGGGATAGCTTGATAATCGCACTTTCCTCCTTTAATCAGCTTTAGGCTTGATTAAATTTTGTTTACTTTGACCGACCCATCGCAAAACATAACGGTCAACTCATCCCCGATTCGGGATTTCCTAAAACGAATAGCGGAATCGGCAATAACCCCGATCACTTCCTTATCCTTCTCAACTGTCCTTTGCTCATAGTCCTTTGTCCTCATTTATCATTACAATATAGGCATCGTAGCACAAATATTCTAAAGTTACAAGTACATTTTTCAGGTGAATCGCAAAAAAGAAACAATTACACTGTCAATTCCTCCCGGCACGAAGGAGAAGCTAGAGGCGATCGCCCGACGCTTTGACATCTTTTGGGGGAAAAGTCCTAGTCCGTCAGGTCTAATCGCCGCCATCGCCGAAGGAGAACTGGAGATCGGTGAACCTTTTACCCTCTCGGCAAAGCGGGTCGAAGCGATCAAGGAAGCGATCGACCGTCTGGTGCGATCGGGTAACATCGAACCGGCCCAGACTCTTTCTAATTTTCTTTTAGAGAGAGGAAATCTCTCCCCTCAAGAGCGTCGGGAGATTTCCGAACAGGTGAGTCAGTACGATCGCGATTGGCGGCTCACGGTGGAGCGCTATATCCATGACCGGCAAGCTTTTCGGGTAATGTACAAAAATTCTCAGGGACAGACCCTAGAATTTACCGTTCGCTCTGCCGAGATCATGTTTCGGGAAAAAGAATTCTATCTAGAGATCTGGTGTGAAGAAACGGTCGATCTGTCAGAAGAAGATCAGCGAGACTTTCCCGAACTTGTTCACAATCGCTGTCTTAAATTCTCCCGTATTCAAAGCCTGATCCCGATCGAAGAACCATGGCGAGACAGTCTCGATTTTATAGAAGTACAATTACAATTAGAAAAAGACCTCGTGAAGGCCTATGAAAGGAACACAAGGGATATCGACGACCGAGAGGTAAACGGAAAAAGGATTATAACCCGTAAAGTCTCTAGTCCTTTTTGGTTAATTCGGGAGATTTTACCCTACGGAGATCGCTGTATTGTACTTACACCAGAGCCATTACGCAACCGGATCAAACAAATTTTATTTAAATCTCGTCAACAGTACGAATAGGAGTAAGGTGTGCGATGCGACGGTAATATCGCCCTCGGGAGCGGTTAGTGAGAAAAATTCCGGTAAAGTGAGGGGTTTAGAAGAGATAAGAGTCATGGTCAATTTTCAACCGAAGCGATAGGACAATCGAGCGGGAATTTTGAGATCGGGGCGATCGCTTATTTGGTAATATTCCCCGCGCATTCTCACATTACGAATCAAACTAACGGGAGGCATATTAATCACATCGTAGCCAATCACCTGATGGGTAAACATAACATCGAGAGGATTTAAAGGATAGGGATAAATAAATAAATCCTCTTTTTGTTTTGATAGGGAAAGTTCTGTCAGTTTTACTTCCGCTTTACTCATCCATTTTCCCAAACGAATCCATTTAGGAAGTTGTAGGGGGTGATGGGAAATAATAAAACATTCAAAAACACTTTCGGGAGCGATTTCTTTTGCCCTGCCAAAACTGGGAATATTTTTCTGGGTTTTTTCCATCTCCACATGATAGTTATTATTGGCATATTTCCAAGTATTGAGAACCGCCGTATGAGCGATCGCCCGTGCGGGAGTGACATAAATTTTCTCTTCGTTAAGAGGATTTAAATGTTCTTGGTACTGTGGAATCTGTTCGGAACAGAAGTAACGATAACTATCGCTATTTACCAATCCCAAAGCATAACAGAGCGCGTAATTATGAATTACGGGTTCGCTTTCGTAGAGTCTGCCGATTTCACGGGTTGCGTAATAAAGACTATCGTGCAGTTCTAATTGACAGGAATAAATATGTACCATAATGATAGGGTGGGCGACACCCACCCGACGAAATTAGCTATTTTTTCTCGGCTTTCTTTTTCTCGATATATTGTTTAAAGTATTTTTTTGACTCCTTATTTGCTTGATCTAGAACCGATAAAATTCCTGCTTCCGTACCCGTGAGAGTTTTCACCTCAGTTAATAAAGGTTGAAAATTTTCCCCGATAAAATCGGTATGAACGATAAATTCTTCCGCCATTAATGCTTGTATTGCTTCGGTGGCTTTTTCCATAACTAAATCCTCATCTAAGGGATCGATCGATTGTAATACCTCATCGGGAAGGCGATCATATATTGCCTGTGTCCAGCGCAAATTACTAACAATTTCCCCATCAGCAAAAATAACACCGATAAGCTCATTTCTTACCCGTCCCGTCCGGGTGGTTTGTGCGCCGTAGTGACGGGTACGCAGGATATTATTAAAAACATAGAGAAAACTCGCTTCTGTCGGATCTTTTAAAGTGACAATACTAGGGAAAAACACCTGCGGACGGATGTGATCCTGCTGGCTAATCCTGCTAGTCACTTCTCCTACTTTTGTGTTATTTTCTCCCTTTGATGCCATGGTACCGTTCTCGTAGGGAGCGTTTAAAGTAAAACTTTCATGGGATTCATCAAAGGGTGTGATCGAAAAAGCCGTATCTACTACTACTTTCGATTTTTCTGAACCCGAATCACCGATGGCAAAACCATAAATAATACAGTCGGCGTTATTCATGGCAAATTTTACATTGTACTCACATTCTTCGGCAGTTACAATGTTGTATTTACGGAGTAATTCTCGTCCGACTAAACGTTCTGGAGTTGACTGTTTTCGTTTAAACATCGATAAACGACTAATCGTTTTTTTGCTATCAATTCCCGCACGAACACGAGCTTTATTTAGCTCTCCATCTGTTTGAAATAAAGGATAAGATTCTGTGACTCGAATCGTCAAAAAGTGAACGTATTTTCCCATCGGTTTGTAGGGAATCTCGCTATGAAAGAATTTAGAATTGAGGGTTTTCAGTAAAGACATGGTAGGTACTCCTTGAATTAATTATTGTTTTCAGAATCTTCATCCACAGTTTGACCCTGGACTTTTAACTCTTGATTTTCTCTGTCCTGTTCGAGACGGTAAAGAAATTCGCAGGTATCGCGAATAAGGTTTAATTGTCTGCCGGCTAGACGCGCTCGATCGCCCTTAAAAGAACCCTCGAACACATCGATCACAAAATAACGAGCAAAAGACAATATTTTCTGTCTTTCCTGTTCTCGATCGGATAGAATCCAGCGACCTTCTGCTGTAGAAGCATGAACCCGATTCATTAAGCTGGCCACTTCCGCCGCTACTACAGAAACTAGGGCTTCTCCCTGATACATTCCTCCTTTGAGAATCGTATCGGCGGCCACATCGATCGGTTTTAAAACTGCGTTCGCTTTCGGATTATATCGTTTATTAGCTCGATAGAATTGACGATACAATTCGGTTAAGTTTTTCGGGTGATTTAAGGGCGATTCTGCTGTCATATCGATAGTTAAATTGGTTCGGTTGGCTTGTACATAGGGATCGAAACAAGGATAAAAATCGTAGAGATACAGAGCGATTCGATTAGCGCTCGGTATATCGGCATCTTTGCCCCGTTTCCACTGTTTAAGGTAATGAAAAACATAGAGAGGACTGGTTTCTAAATTGATAGCGAGTTCCGTTAATTTGCCCCAATTGGGATCATAACCCGTCTTACCCTGCTTCGAGTTCACGTCCAAATGAATAGAATAGGCTGCGGTTAGGGTATTTAGAGGGGCAGGATATTTTTTTCCGTCATTATCTTGCCATGGGTTCAAGACTCGATCGAGACGGAATCGATCGCGTCGAGTTAAAGACCGGATCGCTTGGGGCGCACTGTCGAGAAATACCGTCTCTTCAAATTCCGCACCGTCGCGATAGGGAGGAATAGGAGACTCAGAAACCACCGTTTTGACATCTAAAATCATCGGGAAAGCTAATCCTAACCATGCCGGCATAACCCAGGATTCCGTATCGGTGGGATCGCGGCCCGGAGGTAGGGCCATAAAATAAAAGGTTAGGGGTTTATCTTCGGGATAGGATAGTTTAAAAGTGCGGTCTTTTTTGCCATCTTCCTCCTCGTTAATTGTTTCCTTTTTCTGCCTTAATTTTTCATCGATCAGGAAACTATCGACACTCTGATAACGGGTTCGATCGAAGTTAGCGACTAGATTCTTATCGACAAAGTGCAACTTTATCGAGCTATCAAAACGAGTTTGAGCTATGTTAGCGTAGGCTTTTTGTAAAAAACTATTGGTTTCGGGAGTAAAATAATAGGTCGGGTAAAAGTACAGATAGCGATATTTGCCGTCCTCGAAACGTTTTCCTACCGCTTGGGTTTGATTCATAAGAATCTGACGCAACATCATTTCCGTTCCCGCGATACTGGAAATGTTTCGTTTGGCGTTCGAGCCTGCCAGCATTTGTTTATTAGTATAGACTTGGGGAGTAAAAAGAACCGCCGATTCCATCTGTTCGCTGACACTATAGGGAGAATGGGAGATCGAACAGAGAAGTTGACGGCCGCGACCTTGTTTTTTAGCGGCGTTGTAGTGGTTTAATTCTTTCTGGAAGGTTTTGATCGAGTGGGCCAATTCCCGACCGGGTAACTGCACCACTTGATTAACCCACTCTCGCAAATCCTCCCAACCATCGGGTAAGTTATATCCCGCAACTATGGCGGCGATTTTTGCGGCGAGAAAAGCGATTAAATCTTCTGCAACCGGTCTAATATCCTCGATTCCGGGATGCTGTTTCAGGTATCGCGCCGCTAGATAATACCATTCGTAGGGAACCCCTCCCGTATTGCCTTTCAGTTTGAGTTCTTTTAACGATTCATTAATACGCTTGATCGCTCGAATTTGTGGCAGATAATTTTCTAGATTCCAATAATGTGCGATCTCGCTAATTAAATCTAAATCCGGCGGTGCGGGTAAGTTTTTCTGCAATTTTCGCGCCTGTTCGATTTTTTCTAGGCGATCGCCCCAGATTTTCCGCGTCACCACGTCCCCGAATTCCGCTAGGCGATCGATGCGGATATCATCTTCACAATGAAAATCGTAATCCGTCGGTAAAACGCCCTGTTGTTGAAATTTAATCAGGTTTTCGCCGCGACTTCGGGCCACGGACGCTTTATTATCACCGAGGATGCGAAGGGTGGCGTTGAGGGCAGCGCGCATTAACCCAGCATCGTCGAAAAATTGGCTGTAGTAATCTGCGTATTTCATCCCCTTGCCATCTCTGCCGAATCCCGTTTGTTTACGCTGTAATTCACCGCTACAGAGGGATTTAATCGTGTCCACCACTCGATTCGGTAAGGTTTCTAGGGACACTTCTGGCGCGTTTTTGGGGGCGATATAGACAACTCCCGTAGGCAAGTAAAGTAAAGGCTGATAGTCTAGTTCTTGATGTGCTTCCATCACCGCGTTATTAAGTACGTTCGTCAGTACCCCGCGGTTTTCGGCGATGCTGTGGTAAGTGAATTTTAGTTCCCCATAGCTGAGGCTGTATAAAAGATCTTGTAACGAGGCTTTTTCCGCATCGTGGGGGTGTTTAATAATGGATGCGAGGCGATCGGCTAGACAGGCAAGATCGCATAGACTCTCTATAACGCGATCGTTTAAACGAACATTTAACCCATCCTCAGAAGTGTTAAGGTCGGTGTCATTACGGCGTTGGGTGTTTTTGGCAATATATAGTAGATCATCGAGATATTCTAACCATCGTTCGGGATTATCTGGAAATAAGAAACGATCTAATCCCAATTCGGGAATTAGTACCTGTAGAATCTCCCGATGTTCTTCCCTAGATAATTTACGAGGGTCTTGATTTTTAAACGGATCTTGAATGAAATCTCGCTGAATTTGTATATATCTCTCTGACATGGACGGGAAGCGATCGTAAGAGAATTTCTCGAAATCATGAACAAGAAATCCTGCTATGGCCAATCTTCTTTCGAACTCTTTAATTATCCGCCGCACCGTAGTATTAAGCTTTTGTAAGCGTTTCTCGATGAGATTGGCAGGAAATAACCCATTAAGTAAATGAGTATTTAGAGATTGATCACCAGCGTTATCCCGTTTAGCTTTAGGTTTGTTTCTCAATTCACGACCGCGATCAACTGCCTCAATAAAATTTCCTCCTTTAGCTGTTGATCCGATCGCTAATCGGAGTAAATTGGGTAATACCATTTCGGCAAAATCTGCCATAACTCGATCGTCGGGGTTTTCGGCTCGAATCGCCTCCCGTAGGAGTTTTAGGGTTAGCAGTTGGCGAACAGTTTCGACTCGGCGATCGCTTACCGATTCGCTAATTCCTAAATCTTCGCCAGAAAGAGATTCTAAATCAATATCCTCGAACTCAAAATCCAGATCTTCATCGTCAATTTCTGTAGTGTTATCGAATAGATTTAACTGTCCCGTTTCCTCTAATTTTTTTTGTTTTTTAGGCATCTTTCACCTCTAGAGAGTCTAAATAGTCGGTAATTTGTTTGAGATAAAGCGGAAATTGAGATAAAGCGATCGGAATCGCCTTAAAAACAAGTTCATTATCGATCGCCTCGTATTGATGCACTAAACGATTTCGCATTCCTGATGATTTCGCCCCCCCGTAATCGATTAAGATATTTGATCATCAAACGAATTCTAACGGTGACTATCTCCCTTTCCATCGTTTAAACTCCCCATTGTTTGAGCCAAAGATCGATACTGTCTTTTTGAATCTTTCGGAATTTAGCGGTATCGGCGTACTCTTTCCAAGCGCGTACACGAAATTTTAAAAAGTCTCCCGTATTTTTTTCATAGATAAGTTTTCCATCTCGTGCGACTTGATACTTCATTAATGGAGAACAGCGATCGAGTTCAATTAGATCGATCAAATCACGGTTTATCTCAAACAATTCACTCAAGATAGAGAGAGAAGTTAAGTAATCATTACTGATTTCCTTAATATGTGTTTGTCTGTTTGCTTCATCGTATGAAATTGCCAAATCCCAATCGCTATCAGGTTTATGCTCTCTGCGCGCTCTAGAACCGAAGAGAATTAATAGTTTTAAATTCGGTAGTTTTTCCACAGTCGTAGTTATTCTATTGACTGTATTGATAATTTTCAATTCTTTCGTATTTCTAACCATTTTCTGCCTCCAAAGAATCTAGATATTGAACGATCGAGCGTTGGTAGCGGGGATAATCTCGTAAAATATTAGCGATCGAGGAATGAATGATATCAGGATCAATTTTTTCTCTCAATTAAAGTGATCGAACCGTACTCGCTAAGTTCGGCGAGGTATTGATTCATGAGGTTTAATTCGTCTATCGCAATCAGAGGTTGAATAGCATTTACACTCCTTTTTCTCGTAGAGAAATCTCTAGATTATTCCGTAATTGACGGTATAACGCTTTCGATTCTTCAGGATTCATGAGAAATTTTTCTTTAAATCCCTCGAATAGTCCCGTTTCCCGTTCGTATAGAAGTTGACCATCCCGCGCGACATAATGAGCAAGGATCGGCGAACATTCTTTTAAATCAATCACATCAATTTTGTCCTCGGGAATCTCTAAAGCTTGTTCGAGTAGTGTATAAATTTTCAATAGACTCGAAATATCCTTTTGATCACTTCTTTCCTCGTATAAAACAGCGAAATCCCAATCGCTATCAGGTTTATGCTCTCCACGCGCTCTAGAACCGAAGAGAATTAATAGTTTTAAATTCGGTAGTTTTTCGACAATAGCCGTAATTTTTTCTACTAGCCTATTCATATTTAGCTCCCATCAAAAAATTGGCAAGAATCCGATGGATATATCGATCGATGTCCCTAGCGTCTGTCTATGTCTATTATCAAACGCGGAGGAAGCAAAGAGCAACTAAATCCCAGAAAAAGTGTCCGTACACTTTGACTCCCTCATCTCTTGGTAGCCTCAAACGGCATCAACAGATCCACACCTCACCCCCTTTACCTTTGAACCGATGAGCGAGAGTATCCAACAACAAAGCCGATTGACCGATCGCTATAGAATAGGGTGACACGGGAGAATGAAGACTACTCTCGTCACTAATCGGATAAATACCGAAGTGCATCGGCAGTTGTAAGCGTTGGCGAACTGCAGCGACGGGATAGGCAAAAACGAAGCTAACCAGAGCCAGATCCCGTAACTCCCGACTAATTCGATCGAGCCAAGGATTATCTGGTTGCCAAACACCGATTCCCGTCAAAACCTGTACTTTCCACGCAGAGGCGATCTCGCCTAAATCGCCGTCGTAGGTAAAGCGCCAGTTTAACCGTTCCTCTCGATATCCCTTTAAATTCAGAAACGCAAGACAATAATCGAAACGTCTGCGCGCGATCGGTGTTTTCGTGGCCTCGATCTGGCGCTTAAACTCGCCTTTTCTCCACACCTCCACCTCTAGATTACCGAGAATACTGGGTAAATCGTAGGTTTTAAAGCGATCGCATTCCTCCGGTTCCGTCGAATCGTATAACCCGCATAGTAACGGACTTGACCCGCGAAAACTAGACGCATCCTCGAAAATCGGATTACCGCTTTTCCCCGATAACTCCTTCCATTCGTCGGCCCATCCTTTCACCCGACCGGCGACCCGTTTTAAACTGGTATCGAAAACCTCCTCGCATTCCTGTTGAAACTTCTGGCGACTTTCCCCGTATTGGGATTTGATCTTCGGACTCCCTAAATTCCACCAGAGTTGAAATGATTGTACCGCTCCCCAACGTTGGTAATAACCCTCGAAATTATTGATATGACGGTAATTACTCTTGATGGCCTCCTGTAGCTGAATTCGGTCATACCGTTCCCCGACTTGTAACGGTGCGTCTTTCTTCTCGAATAACCGTTCTAGGAAAAATTTTGGAACCAGAGCGATCGCTGTGAAGTTAGCAAATTTTACCGCTGTTCCCTTTCGATCGTAGCCGCTGTGACGGCCTAAACGGCCGAAACGTTGAATAAAATTTCCCGCATCCGACGACTCGAAAATGAGGAAATTAATCTTGAAGTCCACCCCCACATCGATGGTACTCGTTCCGATCACCAGATCACGATTTAACGATGCCAACTTCTCCCGCGTTCCCGAAAGACCCGTATTTTCCCCCACTGTTAAACCGATAGTCGCCAATAATTCTCGGAAAATCGGCAGCAGACGTTTAACCGAAGCGATCGAATTGAGAATAATCGCGCCCTTGCTGCCGGGGTATCGCTTAAAATAGTCTAAAATTCGCTCTTTATTTTCCTTCAACCAATTTTCCGAAGTTTGAAAACTCGACGGTAAGGGAATAAAAGATAGCTCGATTTCCGAGGTTACTTGTCGCCATCCCTGTTGAGCGAGGGAATTGGCCTCTTCTGGGGTATCGGGAAACCGGTATTTTCCTTCTCTTACCGGGTCGATCGATCGATAGCGAAACCCCGCTTTATCCAATCGTTTTAGTAAACCCTCGTCGGGAGTTGCGGACAAAAACAGGTATCGTTTCCCACGATTGGCCCGTCGGATTAGAAGCATGGTATTGATAATACTGGCGACCTGTGGCGTGCCGAAAACGTGAAATTCATCGAATAGGAAGAGATCGAAATGTTTATCGATCCGGTTCCATAGCTGATCGGGGTTATCGTAGGGAGTTAAATAGGCCCCCCGATGCAGATAATGGAAAATATCGGGGTTAGTTAAGAGAATTTCCGACTGTTTCGATCGAGTCTCTAGAGCGATCGCTTTCGTTTTCCCATCCCGTTCGGCGTACAATTCCAACTCGGGCCCGGTTAAAAGATTGACCCGGGGTTGATCCGTTGGTTGAAATCGTTGAATATATGCCTCGATCTGACCCCGCTGATCCCGCGCTAGTTCGTTGGTTGGGTAGAGTCCCATAATCGGGAAATATCCTTGCAAAGTTCGCAGGTAGGCCGCTAGACTTTTCCCGTCCCCCGTCATGGCCGTATTGAAAATCACATCGATATCGGGATCGTTGAGTGCTTTCCACGTCTCCACCTGATGCCACGATAACCGCCATCCTTGCGGAACCTTGATCCCGTCCGGGATCTCGTCTGCGGGACAGGAATAGACTGGCCTGAGCGTTACTTGATAATTTACCATGAATTTCTGTCCGTAACTCCTTGCTATCTTCCATAATAACCACGATAATAGGGATGGACAAGTACCTTAACAGAAAAAGTGTCCGTATATTTATAAACTATGAGCCGGATAGGACAATCAATCACTTTATCGGTCAGTGAAAAAGAAAAACAGGCCCTAGAAATCCTTGCCAGTGAATTCGGGCTATTTTGGGGAGATAAACCGAATATATCGAAGTTAATCAAAGAAATTGCCCGTAATAAACTTAAAATCGCCCCTAATCACGACTGGAAGCCCGATCGCTTGCAGATGCTCCAACAGGCGATCGATTTTCTCATCGATGCTGGACAAATCCCCATCGCCCTAGAACTAACTAAACTACTATTAGAACGGAGCGAACTGTCAGACCCCTTACGCAAAGAACTAGAACGCCACCTCGATAATCCTCCCCCACCATGGCGACTGGAACTCGATCGCTCCATTCTCCGACAACAACCGTTTCAGTTATCCTATCAGGATGCCGGCGATCGAATCTGGGAATTCCATCTTTACCATGCCGCTATCAATCGTCACGAGGATCGCTTATATCTCGATTGTTGGTGCGAGGAAACCGAGGGAAATCAAGATATTTCCGAACTACACCATAATTGGAGTTTAAGGATCGATCGAATCCCCAACGATTCCTTAATTACCCCGATCCCTAGGGGCAAATGGCGCAATCAGCTTGATAGTGTGTCGGCCGAGTTTCACCTGTTCGATGGATTAGCTCGATCGTACCGGACTAAAACCGCTATCGATATCGCCGACGAATTGATCTCGAACGATCCCCCCATCCGGCAGATCACCCGACAGATAACGAGTAGCTTCTGGTTTTTCCGCGAGATTCTCCCCTACGGGGAAGATTGCTTGTTGATCTCCCCAGAAAAAGTCCGCAAGCGTTTTTATGACAAGGTGCAGCGGCTTTATCGACGCTACGAGTCCTGAAAAGATTTTCGTCCCTGCTGAATCAAGATACGATACTAAATGCTGTTTAAAATATAAGAAAGTGGGCGTTGTCAGATCAGAATAGGAAAGATGCCATGCAATCCTTGCTATCAAAGTCATTTCAGTTCCGGTGCTGATTCGGAGCATCTTTCAATTTGACAACGCCATTTTTTCTGACCAATCAGATTCACCCTGTAATTGCAGAGACTGAGCAGTTTCCAGAAACGTTTTAGGTGGTTTTACTTCATTGGGTAAAACACTTTCATTGACATCCTCGCCGCCGTGAAACGGACGGTGATTCCCAAACCTCACGATTTAGGTTTCTGCTTGGGGTCCCGAAGGTTTTTCGCACCTGCCTTAACAGATTTACTCTGTTCTGGTCTTATGGTCGCTCTACAGACTGACACCGCAAGCCCTGCGGCCAAAATGTTTTTACTGGCGTTAATATCTCGGTCATAGTGAGTCCCACAGTCTGGACAGTCCCATTCTCGAATATTTAACGGCATTTTCTCAGCAATATACCCACAATTACTACACCTTTTAGAGCTAGGAAACCATCTATCTATTTCGATGTAATTTCTCCCATACCAAAGGCATTTATAGGCTAATTGTCGAGTGATTTCTCCCCAGCTTACATCAGATATTGCCTGAGATAACTTGGGGTTTTTGACCATATTCTTGACGGCTAAATTCTCAACCATAATCGTTTGGTTTTCATGAACTAATTGAGTGGTTAGCTTGTGTAAATGGTCTTTTCTGTTATCAGTAATTTGGGCGTGAATTCTGGCTACTTTGATTCTTGCTTTTTCACTATTTTTTGACCCTTTCTGTTTTCTAGAAAGATTTTTTTGCGCTTTTCGCAACCTCCGATAATGCTTTTTAAAATGCTTGGGATTAGATACTTTATCGCCATCGCTGGTAATCACAATGCTACTAATTCCTAAGTCAATTCCAATGGCTTTATCTGTTACTGGTAAAGGCTTAATCGTTGGGTCATCAAATCTAATTGAGATATGCCAACGTCCAGAAGGATGTAATCTGACTGTTACTGTACTTGGGTCACAGCTTTCTGGTATTTGTCTTGACCATCGAATAGGTAAAGGTTCTGTGCATTTAGCTAAATAGATTTGTTTGTCTTTAAATTTAAAAGCAGATTTGGTAAATTCGGCACTTCCTCCCTGATGTTTTTTCTTAAAGCTAGGATACTTAGTACGACCAGCAAAGAAGTTAGTGAAAGCTGTTTGTAGGTGTCTTAACCCTTGTTGTAAAGGTACACAGCTAACTTCGTTTAAAAACTCTAATTCTTCTTGCTTTTTCCAGTCGGTTAGCATTGAAGAAGTTTCAGTATATCCTACTCTTTCTTGTCTTTCATACCAAGCTTGTGTTCGTTCGTGGAGAGCTTTGTTGTAAACTAATCTTACACAGCCCAAAGTGCGCCGCAATAGCGACTCTTGTTCGGGTGTTGGGTAAAATCGGTAAGAATAGGCTTTTTCCATGTCTCACATTTTAGCATATATTTCGTAAACGATGCTCATATTTAACAGTAAAGCCGTCGTAGAACGACGGGGTTTCAGACCCAAATTTTCGATGAAATTCATGATGAGTGGATTCGGAATGTTTTGAAGAATAGACCTGAGCTCACGGAGGAGCGTCTTCACCTCACAAAAGCTCTGATGAACAGTAATGTACGTGACTGTCTCGTTCAGGGTTATAAATATCTAATTCCATCGCTAAACTTACCAGATGTCAATGTCTGTCAACCCAACCGACAGGATCAGCGTACTGCTGCGCAGTGCCTTCGCCATCGCACTATAGATTTAGCGGTTTCATTGAATACTTTAGCTGGCGGTCGGGTGCAGTGATTTGTTAGACTCTCGCTTAATTGGCAACCTAACTAATCTATCTTTATGAGCCAGTTGCTTCTGCTTTAAGTCATTAAAAATAGCTCTTAAGTCATATTGAAACGATTGAGCGTATTCTTCTCTATACTTGTGAATTTCATCG
The DNA here is from genome assembly GCF_014698335.1 of Microcystis viridis FACHB-1342. GTDB lineage: Bacteria > Cyanobacteriota > Cyanobacteriia > Cyanobacteriales > Microcystaceae > Microcystis > Microcystis ichthyoblabe_A. The sequence goes on from NZ_JACJSV010000014.1 coordinate 39,648, forward strand.
AGAATTTCATTTTTATACATGACTAGACCTCTAGGTTATATCCAATAAGCTCATAAGGAGTGCAAATAACTGGCAATATATATCCGAGATCAGAACTAATCTGAGCCAGCTTACGCTGAATTTGGGCATTTGCCATGTGCTTGCAGTTCCATGTTAGCAAATAATCTAAGTTATAGACGGTTGCTAATGCCATATGTAAAGCGTCATTAGATGCCTTTAGTGGCAGATTGCTTTGAGTCAGAAACGCTTGCGAAAGTTCAAACGCATCTTCCGTAAGTTCGAGAAGCATTAGGGATTGTAACAAGTTTAACCGTTGAGCGGCGATTATCGGATCTCCCTTAGCTGCCTCATCTTCAACGATCTCTGATGCGTAAAGCGTAAATGAGCTACTATGTTCGTTCCACCAATCTTGGGTGATCTTGATATTAGCAGCAACGATCAGATTGTCAGTGGGTCTGGCGGTTAAATGCCCAAAAATACTTGTTTCAATATAGACGCTTCCATTCACGGCAACCTAGAATATCTTTTCGCTCTCTATCCTACCTTATTTAATCTTGGTTTTGAGGGTGTTGGGTAACAGCCGTCAACCCAACCGACAAGATCAGCGTACTGCTACGCAGTGCCTTCGCCATCGCACTTAAACCCACAGCTGCAATCAATCTGCATGGTGCGTTCCCCAAAATCGATCGCCGGAGCGGTGGGAGCCTCATTAGGGAACGCACCCTACGGCTGGTGAGCAAGTTGTGGCAAAAACATACTTTTCGTTTGTTGCGTTTGTTGCATTTATTTCGTATCTGGGCTACACTAGGCCGTGGTACTCTGGACAAGAGTTCAATCAACAGTATGAGCGGCACAAGACAATGGCTACTGGAATCGCTGATTTTCAAGAGACAATTGCACCGACTGCGGCAGATACAGAGCTTGCGCGTGAGTCAAGCCGTCAGCTTTCAAGATTTCTAGGCAAACGCCCTGTTGGAAACCCCTTGCCTGACTTCAGACTGCGTGTGCAGGCGGATAATGAGCCAGAAGAAGTGGTTGTTATTCCGATGTCTGCATTTCGCCTTTTAACTGATATTCTGACGCAAATGGCTCGTGGCAATGCAGTTACTTTGATGCCTGTATATGCTGAGTTAACGACACAACAAGCAGCAGATATCTTAAATGTATCACGTCCATTCCTGATCAGTCTGATTGATGATGGCAAGATTCCATACCGAAAAGTGGGAACTCATCGCCGGATTCGATTTGACGACCTCATGACCTATAAGCATGACATAGACCAGAAAAGATTACAAACTCTTGAAGAACTTACACGCGAAGCACAAGAGTTGGACATGGGCTATTGATTGTGAGCAACTTCACTGCATTATTCGATGCGTGTGTTTTATATCCAGCTCCTCTACGGGATTTTTTGATGCGTTTAGCGATAACAGATTTGTTCCGTGCCAAATGGACTGATGAAATTCATGATGAGTGGATTCGGAATGTTTTGAAGAATAGACCTGATCTCACGGAGGAGCGTCTTCACCGTACAAAAGCTCTGATGAACAGTAATGTACGTGACTGTCTCGTTCAGGGTTATAAAGATCTAATTCCATCGCTAAACTTACCAGATGCCAATGACCGTCATGTACTAGCGGCTGCCATTTGTGCAGGAGCCGATGTGATTGTTACATACAATCTGTCAGATTTTCCGGCTACAACTCTTGAGCAATATGGTATCGAGGCTCAGCATCCCGATGAGTTTATTATTCATCTGATTGATTTAGCTCCTTCAGTGGTCTGTGAAGCTGCTAAGCAACAGCGAATGAGTTTAAGAAATCCCCCGCAAAGTGTTGATGAGTTACTGGCAGCTTATGAAAGGCAAGGTCTAGCCCAGACTGTAGCAGAACTCAGAGTGTACGATGGACTACTTTGAAATTCTCAAAACTTTATCTGTCTAACGCCTAGGTTCAGGGGCGTCAAAAAGTAAAGCGAGAAACGAGCGCAGCTTTTTGACGTCCACTGGAACCCCTTGTTAGGCTTAATTATTTATTCGCAGGATGATCGGGTTGATTCATCTGTCTCAGGCCAGAGCTATAATGTTTGTAATCCCAAGATACACTATCACCTGAATCTAGTTTATATGCAGCAAAGCCAACTGAAGGCATCTGTCCGTTGACGAAATATACCCAATAATAACCGTTATTCCCTTGATTATTTTCCACCCCATCAATTGAGGTTAGATATTCGCTATCACCAGATCCCTTTGATGTGTAGGTAACGCTTGGATTACATGATTTTGCTTCATCTAACAGTGTTTTTACTGTCGATTTGTTGGGAACTATTGGAAGATAGTCACAAGCTTGCCATGGCGGTGTATGCCATTGTTGTTGCCAATCAATAAACAAATTTGCTGTATTGGACATAACTGTTCTCTCCATTTGCAGTCCCTGTTGAGATTATAGATAGACTTATCAGAGGGACGTACTGACAAGCCTAACTACATAATATACGGAAACTTTCCGTATCTCACACTAAATACACATTTTTTAAAAAATCTTTCCGCATATTACTCTCCTATAGAGCGATCACAAGAACTCTTCCTATAAAATTACAAGTAAGTCTGTTATGCCGAATTATTATAGGTGTTCTCAGATGTTTTGAAAATCCCACAGGGTGGCCGATACAAAATTAGGTTATACTTCATCTTTATGAGAAACGATGACATACCGGGAGCGAATTGGGGGGATTGATTACCATATTTAACTTCATTTGTCAAGAAATTCGCTCATTTTTAGGTGCGATCGCTTTTTACACGATTATTCCGGTTCCGATTGCTTGGCCGGATTTTGGTAGAATTGCCCGATGGATTCCCTTAGTGGGCTTATTTTTGGGTCTAATTCTGGTTTTGCTCGATATAACTCTAGCTGGCCTGGGAATGCCACCCCTGACTCGTGCAGTTGTCCTTGTGGGGGTTTGGGTTTATCTAACGGGAGGACTACACCTTGATGGAGTTAGTGACACGGCCGATGGTTTAGCTGTCACCGACCCCCAGCGTCGTTTAGCGGTCATGGCCGATAGTGTTACCGGGGCCTTTGGAGTCATGGCCGTGACTATGGTTTTGCTGCTAAAAATCGCCGCTTTGACTGATTTAAGCGATAATCGAGCCTTAGCTCTAATTTTAGCACCAATTTGGGGACGTTGGGGGCAAGTAATGGCGATCGCTCTTTATCCCTACCTCAAACCCACCGGCAAGGGAGCCTTTCATAAAGTGGCTTTTTGTCTGCCCTGGGACTGTGGGGGAGTAATTTGGGGGTTAATCGCCCTATTTGGTGGTCTAAGGTGGGGAATAATCGCCATTAGTGCTGGAATCGCCCTCGCTCTGCTTACTGGTTACTGGTTATATCGTCGTCTTCGCGGTCACACTGGCGATACCTACGGTGCGGTGGTAGAGTGGACAGAGGCTCTATTCTTGGTTTTTTTAACAATAATTAGCTAATTTTTGCCCTCCACAGCCCGTAAACGGGTTAATTTCAGGGTAAATTTTCCCCCACCGGTTTCTCCGAAAGCTCTCACCCGAATAATATATTTACCCGACTCGGTAATCCGTGCAAAAAGGAGAGCATTAGTGCCACCATCGGGACCATCATCATTTTCCGCTACAGTGGAACCATCGTCGGCCAGGAGAATTAAAACTCCATCAAAGTTTTCCGATTTGAGATCGATGGCCACCTGATCGTCCTTTTCCAAATCTACGGTATAATCCCTAGCAAACCCCCCCTCACCCGTGGGAATATCCTTGTCGGTGAGAGTATCGTTAATTTCTTTATTGAGGATGAGGGGGACGGGATTATAGATTTTTTCCGCTCGCACTGGTAAAGATTGACCGCTTAACCAGAATAAAGTGAGCAAGACGCATAAACCAGAATAGCGACCAGTCAAAGGGAATCTTGTCATAGGGGCAGGTATTCGTTTTCTCAATCTCCCTATTCTACAAAAAACTGATAACTATCAGCAGTTCGACAAAATTAAATTCACACCCCCTTTCGGGGGAACGCTGGAACTGCGGAACTGCGGAAGGGAAAAATATGTGTAATTAATTTTGCTTAGGTACTTATTTCTTGTTGGCAAAAACGAGTAAAAAATCCGCCTTGGAGCGAGGGAGCAAGAGGGGAGATACAACCCGTTTAAGGTAATTGATAAAATCATTAATTGACAATCTTTAAAAGAGATTGATTGAAAAAAGAACTAGAAGTTAAAAACTTAAAGAGGGTCTTTCCATGGGCAAAGAAGCTAAAGATTGAGTGATATGATAGGCTTGACCGCGATAGGTAACGGCTACCTGTTTCTGAATGGTTTGAACGACACCAAGGTTTTTTAAATAGGGAACACCACGATAGCCTAAAATCATCGGACTGGAAACAACGGTGGCAGTGGGGTTTTTCTCGTAAGGAATGCCGCGATAGGTTAATTTCATAGCTGTCCCTGGAGATAATTAGTGAGTTAGTTTTATCTCCATCGGTAGCGAAATTAATTCCAGAAAATCTCAACTTTTTTGTAGGTAAATATCCTACCAAGAAGACCCACGATAGCGCATTTCTCGACGCAGAGCATAACGACGGGCAAAATTAGGAACATCGCCCCGATGACCTAATAAAATGACCGTATCGCCTTGCTGTAGAATGGTGGAATTGTCGGGATGGGCGATGACACCACCATCAAATTGACGCACAGCAACGATAATAAAAGCACCCTGTCCCCGCACTTCCATCTGACTGATGGGTTGTCCCAAAAAAGGAGAATTGCTTAAAATCGAGTATTCTTCAAATTGTAGGTCGATATCGGCTAATAATTCGTTAAGATTGCGCCTACCTTCATCTTCCTGTAAAAAATCAATCGCGGCTGGATGGGTGATTAAATGGGCCATTCTCTCTGCTCCAATGGTAGCAGGTAAAACCACTTGATCGGCCCCGGCTAGTTTTAATTTTTTCTCGGTGCTGGGATATTCTCCCCTAGCGATTATGTATAGTTGCGGACTGAGTTCTCTTGCGGTTAAAGTGATGAAGACATTTAAGGCATCATCGGGTAACACAGTCGCTAAAACTCGCGCTTTGTCGATGCCGGCTTTTTGGAGAATACTTTCATCGGTGGCGTTACCATTAAGAGTTATGTAACCTTTTTCCTGAGCTAATCTAATGCGATCGGGGTTATTATCGACGATAATAAAGGATTGGGCTGTTTTTGCCAATTTAGTCGTTAGGATGCGTCCTATGCGCCCAAAACCACAGATTATGACGTGATTTTCTAAGCATTCCATCTCTTTATTCATCCGGCGATCGCTAAAGGCTTTGTTAATTTCTCCCTCGGTGAGCATCTGAAAAAACCCTCCCACCACATAAACGGCCGAGGTAGTCCCACAGATGATAACTAACATGGTAAAAGCTCTCAGACTGGGAGTGTTAATCGGTTTAACTTCCCCGAAACCTACCCCAAATATGGTGATAATCACCATATAAACGGCATCTAGAAAACTCCAACCGTAGGCCATATAACCGATAGTTGCTCCGACTACCGTAGCGAGAAAAAAACTCGCACCGATGATAATCCTTTTCAGTGAACTTTGCATCGATTTCCGTGACCTGACCATCTAGCTATCAGCTTACAACTGTTTACTGATTACTGTTGAGACTTGACATTGGGGACAAAAATGAGAGGAGCGTCCACTTAATTTAATTCTGGCAATAGTTGCACCGCAAAGGCGACAATTTTCGCCAGTACGACCATAAACCCAGGCCATTGCGCCATAATTGCCATTAACTCCCGTAACGTGGAGAAAATCGCTAAAACTGGTGCCGCCTTCAGCGATCGCTGTTTCCAGTACAGAAATAATGTTTTTTGTCAATAAGTCTATTTGCTCAATTTTTAAGAGATTAGCGGCAGTTTGGGGATGGATACCACTTTTAAAAAGAACTTCATCCGCGTAGATATTACCAATTCCTGCCACCACATTTTGATCGAGGAGAAAAGTTTTAATCGGACGACGACTTTTTTGACAGTGACTATAGAGGTAATCGGGGGTAAAATTGCGATCAAAGGGTTCCAATCCCAGTTTTTTGAGAGCAGTAATCACGCTTTCTGGGGTTTTATCGGCGGCAATCCACCAAATTTTCCCGAAAGTGCGGGTATCGACGAAGCGCAATTCTTGCTGATTGGCAAAAAAGAAGCGTAAGCGCGTATGAATCGGCAGGGGAGTGGTATCTTTTACCCAGAGCAATTGTCCGGTCATACGCAGATGAACCCCGATACTGCTACCATTATCTAAATTGGCGAGGAGATATTTGCCTCGGCGCTGCCAATTGGTAATCGTAGTCTGAGCAATTCCTTGCAGAAAAGTTACCTCGCAATTAGGATAGGCTAGGGTACGCTGTAATAATACCTCCCCACCGATAATTTTTTTGCCCTGGGTAACTTGATTTAATCCGCGACACACCGTTTCTACTTCTGGCAATTCTGGCATATAAGTAATTGAACAAAATTAAGTTCTTGGTTAGGGTAGGCAATAGGCAAAAAAGGCAATAGGCAATAGGCAATAGTATAGATAAACATAACTTTTGATCGGGAAACGACACCAAATTAACGTCAATTCTACTTTAACTTTAACATTTCGATAGTATCAATTATTTCCCGTTCAAAACTGACTTGAGCGCGATTAGTTTTACCACCAATATAAAAGCGATCGCCCGATTGTAAAGCCCAAATTTGCGAATGGGAAAAGTAACTCATTACCACTCCCATCATCAATAAAGCAAAACCTAAATAGACAATCGGTACTCCCGGATCTGCCTTAATTTGTAAACCTGTACTGCCCACTAATTCGACTATTTTTAGATTAACTCCATTGATAGGAATCGTCATTCCTTCTCGTACCGCAGAGGTTAAATCTCCCTTAGCATCATAGACGATTACCGTACCTTGTAAATCTCTGGTTAAAAGAGAAACTCCCTCACTAAGATCGGTTTTAGTCGGAATCCACGTTCCCCAGATTTGTCCATTACCTTTGGTGTCTAAACTAGCCATCGGTAGCTGTAGGATCGGACTATTATTCACCTGTACTTTTACCCCAGCAATTCCCCAACTGGTTTGATAAAAAGTCACCCCTTTATGGTGCAAAGGTTGGTTAACTTGAATAGTTTTGCGATCGATCTCCTGTCCTTGATTATCGATCACCGACAAATCAGAATAAAATTGTTCTATATCACCTTTAGGACTATAATCAATCCAAAAACGATTAACTTTAATCCCCCAATCTTTAGGGAGAGAATTTTTAGATAAGGGTCCAGCTTCAATAATATTTTTAACCTGAAAACTATCGCCACTAGCTACCATTTCTTGAGCGAAAAACCCCGTTAACGCTCCCCAGATTGCTCCTGCTAAAATAATTAACATGGCTGCATGAACGATAATCGGACCGATTTTACCGATCAGACCTTTACGAGCATAAAGACTGTTATTTTCTAGAAAAACTTTGTAGCCTTTTTTTTCTAATAGAGGGGTGAGAGATTCTAAGGAACCAGTTTCTAATTCAGCACTTAAAGCCAGTTTTTGAAATTGGCGAGATTGTTGATAAAATTGCCATTTTCTGGCCGCTTTTAAAGCGGGTAATTGTCGTCGGAAGGTACAAGCGGTTAAACTAGAACCGAAGAGAATTAATAATGATAGATACCACCAAGTGCTATAAACATGATTTAATCCCAATAGTAATAAAACTTTCCAAGTCAGAAAGCCAAATAAAGCGGGTTTCTCAGGATAATTAACTTGGTAGAAAGATAGAGATTGTCCCTGTTCTATTACCGTCCCAGAAATGCTAAAAATAGCGATTAAAAGTAAGAGGATAATTGCCAATCGTAGATCGGCAATAGTCTGGATAAATTTCCGTCCCCATTGAGGCGGTGTATTCTTTAAATTTGAGGAAGTTTCCGATATAGTCATAGTTAAAAGTTTTACAATTCTAGCCAATTATCCATCATAACTCTCCACCATCACAGCAGACGGGATAATAAAGAAAAAACTCCAAAACCGATTAATAAAACCCCACTGACAGGATTAATCCACCCGGACCATTGACGCAGGGAAAGAAAGCTTTTCAGCGAGGCAGTAAAAGAACCGACGATAATTAGCGGTAAAACATAGCCGGCAGTGTAGGATAACAATAATCCCCCTCCTAAGCTTAAATCCCCCGTATTTGCCACCCATGCCAATAGAGTTGCTAGAACAGGTGTACTACATGGAGAGGCGATTAAACCAAATGTTAAACCGAGAAGATAGGACCGCAAAATCGGGGGAAAATCGCCGGTAATCCAATCGGTAGCGCCAAGGGAGGGGAAGCGCAGGGGTAATAATTCCAAGAGGTTTAACCCCATCAAAATAGCGATCGCACTGACGATAATTGGTAAACCGATCCCCACCTGTCCATAGACTTTCCCTAAAGTAGCGGCAATTAGTCCCAATCCCGCTAAGGTGGTAGCTAATCCCAGGGAAAACCATGTGGACTGCCAAAAAGCCGCTAAACGACCTTTATTTTCGTAACCCCCGATATAAGCGACGGTAATCGGCAACATCGACAGCATACAGGGGGTAAGACTGGTAAGTAAACCGGCTAGAAAAATCACGGCAATACTGACAAAACTAAGGTGAGTTAGTTGGGAAGTCACTAAGCGATCGGCGTATTGTTCAAGGTGATAGAGTTGAGTCTGTAATTGGTCTAACATATTGGGGAATTTTTCAGGCTAAATTTGGCTCATTTCTAGGATATTACCATCGGGATCGCTGACAAATAATGCCTTTCTACCCGAGGCACTCATTTGAATTGTATAACCTTGACTTTCTAGATAGTTACCCATGGCTGTCACGTCATCAATAGCGAAGGCAATATGAGGATTGCGTCCCCATTTTTGGGGATTGGGACGGTAGTTTTGATAATTGGTATCGACAATTAAATGAATTTGATAATCTCCCACTTGATACCAAACCCCATCGTATTGAAAAGGGCGATCAATTCTAGTCAATCCTAGAACATTTTCGTAAAAGTTAACAGCTTTTTCTAGATCGGTGACTAAAATCGCCGTGTGTAAGGATCGCATGATGTTCATAGTTAATATCTGACTCGCGGATCGAGCCAACTATAGGTTAAATCGGCAATTAAGTTAAAGATAACAATTAAAATCCCATAGATAAAGGTAATCGCCATCACTACGGGGGTATCACTGCGGGAAATAGAATCAATTAATAAAGCACCGATACCCGGTACACGAAACACTTGTTCTGTGACTAAAGCACCGGTAAAAATTGAGGGAATATCGAGAGCAATCAGGGTGACAACGGGGATTAAAGCATTGCGAACTATATGCTTAGTTAGGACAGAAAAATTAGTTAGTCCCTTGGCTAAGGCAGTTTTAACGTACTCTTGGTGAATTTCTTCAGTTACGGAAGAACGCACAAAACGCATCAACATCGCCCCTTGATATAAGCTTAATACAGTTACGGGCATAATTGACTGTTTAACCTGCTCGATCAAACTATTAAAATCACTGATTTCTAGGGTACTGTTATAAAAAGATGGTAGCCAGTTTAACTGCACACTAAAGATAATAATTAATAATAATCCCGTTACAAAAGTGGGTAAAGAAAAGCCAAGTAGCGAAAAAGTAGAGATGATTTTGTCTAACCAAGAATAGCGCTTGACTGCTGAAATTATGCCCAAAGGAAAAGCGATTAAAACCCCGAAAATATAGGCAATACCAACAATCCAGAGGGTTGTGGGTAAACGCTGCCAAATGAGGGTAAAAACTGGGCTGCGACTGGTGAAAGAATAGCCCATATCTCCTTGAAGAAATGCTAACAACCACTTGACGTAACGCACGGGAAGCGGTTGATCTAATCCGAGACTTTTGCGAATATTTTCTCGCACCGCTTCCGTAATAGCAGGATTAGCGGCAAATTCCCCCATCGGGTCCCCCGGTGCTAGGGCCAAAATGCCAAAAACCACCATACTAATGGCTAAAAGAGTGGGAATCGAAAATAATAATCTTCTCAGAAAATATTTCAGCATTTATTTACTACGCTTCCAGTCCTTGATGTTCCAAGTATTTCTATCCCAGGGAGTTAATTTAAACCCCGACAAACTATTGCTAATTGCCACCACATCGGCACGATGAACTAGGGGAATAATCACAAAATCATTAATTAACATATCATTCATTTTAATCGCTATTTCTCGCCGTTTTTCTGGGTTTAATTCTTGACTAAAAGCTTGCCATAATTTATCGTATTCAGGATTGCAATAACGAGCATAATTATCCCCGGCCCAACCATCAGCTTTTTGGGGAATTTCGCTACAGGTAAAGGTTTTAAAATAGGCTTTCGGATCGGGACTATTATTACCGGTAGTGTACATTTGTAGGTCAGCATAAAACTTTTCTACCGTGTCATCGTTAGCAGGATCGCTAGAAAAGAAAATACTGGCATCAACAGTTTTTAATTCTACTCCTACCCCGATCGCTTGTAAACTTTGTTTGATAATTTCTTGGGTTTTCTGACGGAGAGGATTGACAGTGGTTTGAAAAACTAATTTCATTTCTACCCCATTTTTATCCCTAGTGCCATCACCATTACTATCTTTCCATCCCGCATCATCTAGTAATTTCTTAGCCTTTTCTAGATTAAATTCATAGCTAGTATTGGGCGAATTATATTCCGATGGCATCACAATAAAATTAGGAGTTGTTTTCCCAGTAATACCATAAAGTTGCGTGGCAATAGTATCTCTATCAACGGCTAACGACAAAGCTTCTCTTACTTTCACATCACTCAAAAAAGGATGGGGAAACTTAATACTAGACCTCTCACCTTCAGGAGTAGCTTGATTAGGATCGCTCAGATTAAATAAAACTCTTTCAATCAAAGAACCGAAACTAGATATTAACTGACCCCGACCCGCTTTTTCTAAATCACTTAAAACCTTGGCCTCTACTTGCAAATTATAGGCATAATCCGCCTCCTGTGTCTGTAAAACCGCTCTTGCCGCAGAAGTGGCATCACCTCCTCCTTTTAATTCTATTCTTTGAAAACCCAATTTATCCGCTTCTCGAAAGAAAGAATTTGGTTCATAAACTGCCGTATCTCCCGGTTTAAATTCTACCACTTTATAGGGGCCAGTTCCCACCGGTAATAAATTAGCAGGGGCTTGACGTGCTGTTTCATTGCTATACTTTTCATAGAGATGAGCAGGTAAAATCATCCCTTCTGTCCCCACAAAAACTAATGACCACGCGGGATTAACTTGCTTAAAAGTTATTTTAACTGTATGGGGATCGATCGCTTCTACACTTTTAACTATTTCATAATTGCCAGCGCTAGTAGAACCAGTTTTCGGATTGGTAATAAAATTATAGGTAGCGATGACATCTTTGGCAGTAAAAGGAGTACCATCTGACCATTTAATATCTTTTTTTAGCTTCCATGTCACCGATTTACCATCCCGGGCAACTCCCCCATTTTCAAGAGTAGGAATTTCTGCCGCTAAAAAAGGAACTAATTCCCCTTTTTCATCGAAACTAGCCAAAGGTTCTAAGGTAATGCGACTCGCTTCTGAGTCTTTAAATCCCGTGGAGAGATGGGGATTTAAAATCGTCGGTGCTTGCCAATATAAAAGTTTTAAAGTTTCTGGATTATTATTTTCCGTTGCTGGGGGATTATTAGCTGTTTGTTGACGACAAGCACTAAAAAGCAGCGTACAACTAAGGGATAAAATTAACAGGGGCAAGAAAAGCGATCGCTTAAACATTTTTAGTGACAATCAATAATTCAACAGGGTGACTTAGGTGATTCCCTACCCCACCAATAACAAGTTATCAGACATTGAGTCTTGATCTCGATCGATTAATTGATTATTTGCCTTTATCCATTCCCAGTCAAGTTAAATCGATCGTGCTACGATAGCTGGCCTGTACTAGACAATAAAATTCTAGGCACGGCGACGAAATGGGTTCTTCGGTTTGTGTTATGCAATGTACGGCGGTTATAAGGGACAGAACTCTTATAGAGAAAGACGTTTGGCGATTTTTGTCAATTGTTTTTGATCTAGAGCGAACTAATCAATTAAATCTCTTGCCAGATAAGGATTTAGTCGATTTATGCCACCCTATCGAACCATAAAAAGTAACGAAGAGCCAGAAAATCCGTATTTGGGGTGTTGTATGGAAAAAATCCGTCTAGTATATAGTTAGTGTGATTGCCATCGCCGTAGGGTGCGTTCCCTAATGTGGCTCCTACCGCTCCACTAGCAGTAGGCTAATCTGGCTAACACGCTTTTGGGCGCGATATACGGAAAAGTTTTGGCGATCGCGCCTAAATGGGGTGAGATGCCGAAAGTTGACCCATATCATTACTTTCAGGAGTGTTATACGGAAATTTTCCGTATAATCAATAGTTAGACCGCCAATTCTCGGTTGAGACAGTATGCAAAAGTTGTTTGTGGGGAAGTCATGCTTTTGGTTTTTTTGGGCGAGCGTGAACAGAACTGTTTAGATTCAATCCGCCTGCCATAAAGTTTCCCTCATCAATCATCTCTGGCCATTCAGAATGTTTTATGTCAGTTAAGCGAAGTGGAATCTCAGCAGTCTCTTCTAGCTTGAGATCACGATAGGTTGTTAATTCGTCGAGTCCTTCATATTGTTCTAAATTGCAAACCACGTAAGCTACTGGAAAATATTTAAGGATGCTAAAGGTTCCAAGTTCACTAAATTCACTTAAGTTTCCTCTGACCGCAGGCATAATGACATCACGAACAACCACAATTTCTTCATATGGATAAATCCAGTAAAAAATTTTAATTTCTTCAGGGATCTGAGCTTGATCATCAAACAGAAATTCGCGTATTTTCTGATCAACAACATTATGGTCTATAACTCCCTTCGCTGCAACTAAATGACCAAGAATAGCTCTAATCAATTTTGCTGGTTGCGTCTTGTAATGAATCATTGGTGGAACTTCCACAATTGATTTAAGAATCCTGCCTACTCCAAGAGCAAAGCTATTAAGAACTGGGTCGTAGCGACGCCCCAAGCGTGTATTACATTGTTCGCAAAGGGTTCGATACTTCACACCATTCTGTGAAATAAGACGTTTCTGTTCTTCAGGGTGGACAGTCAAACGTTGTACAATCGTGATCTGCTCAACAGGCTTCAAATCAAAACCTCTCTTTGGTGGGACGTGATCCCAGCTTAGAGAAGCTGATTGTTTACAAATATTGCAAAGACCTACTTTTCCACGCTTTCCTTGATTAATGTAATGAATATCCATTAGACGATTCTAGAATTAGAAGGGTTAGTTTTTACAGCAATTCTAACTCTTAATAAGAATGCATTGCCGTAGCAGCGCGGTCTAATGGGAACGTTAGCCGTAGGGTGCGTTCCCTAATGTGGCTCCCACTGCTCCACTAGCAGTAGGCTAATCTGGCTAACACGCTTTTGGGCGTGATATACGGAAAGTTTCCGCATAATCAATAGAGCGATCGCTGATCTTGTAGGGTGCGTTCCCTAATGCAAGTCCCACTGATCCAGCGATCAATTTTGGGGAACGCACCATGCCCATTGATTAAAGCTGTGGGTTTAAGTGCGATGCCGCTCTTGTGGGACCAGTTGGGGAATGTTAGCAAAGATTCCCGATGTTTAGGTTAAAATAGAGGGCAAAAGTTGCCACAGGGTCAAGCCAATGACAATCCATCAACCCCGCTATAGCAAAGAAGAATTTGCCCAACGTGGCGATCTGATTTATCAAACTCAAATACGTCCACAAGTCGAATTGGGTAATCAGGGCAAAATTGTAGCAATTGACCTTGAAACTGGCGACTTTGAAATTGATGCGCGTGAAATACCTGCTTGCAATAGACTCGAAGCCCGTCACCCAGATGCTCAAATCTGGATTGTTCGAGTCGGTTCTCGCTATGTTCGCCGATTTGGTGGACGTACAAAGAGATTAGTATGATCGCAGGAATCGTTAACGCGGATTTTGAGGCGATTATTTCACTTTCGATATGTGACTCTGAAGGAAATATTTACGCGCAAGATGCGATCATTGATACAGGTTTTAATGGTTGGCTTTCATTGCCACCAGACCTAATCGATCAGCTAAACCTGAAATGGAAAAGACGAGGACGCGCTATTCTTGGTGATGGTAGCGAATGCGTTTTTAATGTCTATGAAGCCGTCGTAATTTGGGACGGAGATTATTTAACCATACCAATTGATGAAGCTGATTCCGAACCTCTAGTTGGAATGTCATTAATGGAAGGCTATCAACTCACAGTTCAAGTATTTGAAGAAGGCCGCGTAGAAATCCGCAAAGTAAGTGTCGTCTAACACTGCGTTGGAGCCGACTTTACAAAAAATACCTGCAAAAATTACAGATTGTCTGCGGCGGCTCAATTAGAACGTTATGCCGCGTCAAAACCGCAAAGGAGGTTTATTATGGCTGAATGATTAGCAGTTGATGTTTCGAGAACTGGGGCGTTGGCTCCCCTTGCTTTTTTTGTGCGCTACTATGGAATTAAATGATTAAAAGCTAAGACTGCTATGGCACTGGCATCGAATGGACAAACAGCTATAATCCGCACAGAGCGAGGGCTTACAATTGCGGATACTCGTATTACTCTGTATGACGTAATCGATTATCTCAAAGCTCAGTATCCACCCAAGTTTATTCGTGATGCCTTCAATCTTACAGATGCTCAGATTCATGCTGCCCTTTCCTACATTGAAACACATCGAACAGAAGTGGAAGCGGAGTATCAGGAGGTTTTAAAGACTGCCGCAGAAACTAAACAATTTTGGGAAGAGAGGAATCGCGAACGTTTTGCTCGGATCGCTGCTACTCCTCCTCGTCCAGGCTATGAAGCGGTTAGAGCTAAACTTCAGGAACGGAGAGCAAAGCGGGAAGCGAAGAAGCAATGATTGTTCTGGCTGATTACAACTTGAATCGGCAGGCAATTCTGATCTCTGGAAGTCTTGTTGTTAGCGGGTTATTAGATCTCGCTCTAATTCGGTTGAGGACATTTGAAGACGTTGGCTTACCCGCAGACAGCAATGATCGAGTAGTTTGGAGATTTGCCCAAACCAACGGGATGCTCTTACTTACGGCAAACCGGAATGCGAAGGGTGAAGACTCGTTGGAACAAGTAATGCGTGAAGAAAATCAACCGACTTCATTTCCGATCATTACGATTGGCGATCCGGATAGGGTCAATGAATCTGACTATCGAGAACGCTGCGTTGAAAGGCTTGTAGAAATTGTGATCGATATCCAAGACTATATGGGGGCTGGTCGGTTGTTTATTCCATAAGGTGATTGGCGCATCATATCTGTTGGTGACACAGCATAACAACCCCAATGCACTCCGACCGACGAAAGCTAATCAGTGTGATCGCCGATCTTGTAGAGTGCGTTCCCTAATGTGGCTCCTACCGCTCCACTAGCAGTAGGCTAATCTGGATAACACGCTTTTGGGCGCGATATACGGAAAGTTTCCGTTTAGCTAAATCCCCGGCAATCCCTGTACTGTTCTCTCCTATCAACCAGCAATTTAAAATCGTGATAGCTTAGGAACTAAACGCGATTAACGTTACGCTCACAATAAAGAAAACTGTATAGAGGAGTTCCTATGACAACTCGTGATACTGCGATCGCCAAATTGCACCAACTCTCCGAGCCACTCTTGCAAGAGGTGAGTGACTTCATTGATTGTATTATCCACAAACATCAAGCTAAACCTGATACCAGCCAAACTGCTGAAAAAATTGTCGAGAGATGGTCACAATGGTTTGAGACGGTGGATCATTTAGACGTAACGCCACTTCAACCAGTCAGCAACTATCAGCAACTCCTGCTCAAAAAATATCGGCAACAAGGACTAGATCTATGATCCTGTGCGATGCCGGAGTCCTACTTTGTCTTGTAGATCGAACTCAGTCTCAGCATAACGCCTATAAAAACGCAGTCCTCCGATTAGAAACGCCCCTTTTAACAACTTGGTCATGCCTGACCGAAGCCATGTACCTTGCGCTGCATCGGGGTGGTTGGCAAATGCAAAAACAACTGGGACAGCTTCTTTTAGACAAACTGCTGGTGGTTTACGATATTCAGGAAAGTGATTACAGTCGTTTGTTGGCATTGATGGAGCAATACCGTGATCGCCCCATGGACTTGGCGGATGCAACCCTGGTCTTGGTAGCTGAAAAGACAGGATATCGGCAAATTCTCACAATCGATTCAGATTTCCTGTTTTATCGGATTACAAACAAAGAAAGCTTTGATATCATTCAAGTGTAATGATCGAAGACCTGCTTCCAACGGCGTATAACTCCACCGTTAGACTGCTCCCACTGTCAGTATGATCGCAATCTTGTAGGGTGCGTTCCCTAATGTGGCTCCTACCGCTCCACCAATAGATTTTTGGGGAACGCACCATGCTAGAGGATTATAAAAATATTTGCCGTCGCACTCGATCCCATCGTGGCTGAGTTCAACCGTTATCGAGAAAAATAGTTAAATCCCGTCAAATTCCCCTAAAACTTTCACCTCTGGTTCTAACCAGAGGGACCAGCGATCGAACACTTGTTCCTGCACATGACGAATTAAACGCAGAATATCCGAGGCTTTTGCTGAACCAATATTCAGGATAAAATTAGCGTGTAATTCTGATACTTGCGCCCCACCAATTTGATAACCTTTTAATCCCATTCCCTCAATTAAAGCCCCAGCATATTGCGGTTTAGGATTGCGGAAAACACTACCACAACTAGGACGATCATAGGGTTGGGTACTTTTGCGATGGCGTAAATTATGGGTAGTAATTGCCATTATTTCCTCGTGATTATCGGTAGCTTCTAACTGAAATGTGGCTTCGACAACTAAACGTTGATCCCCTTGCAGAGAAGAACTGCGATAACTATAATTTAAATCTTCTTTGCTTAAAGTTTCTAACTGACCATCGGGATTTAATACCAGCGCCCGCACTAATCGATCCGCCACACAGGAGGTATGTGCGCCCGCATTCATCACCACAGCCCCCCCCACCGTCCCGGGGATACCCACCGCCCATTCTAAGCCCCTCCAGCCCCGTTTTGCCGCTCTCCAAGCTATTTTTGGCAGGGGTTCCCCCGCCGCTGCTGTAATCGTAGCAGTTTCGGCATCAAAACAACTCGATCGCAGATGGCGAGTATTGAGGACAAGTCCGGGTAAACCTCGATCGCTGATTAGTAAATTTGAACCAGCCCCCAAAACAGTCAAGGGTAAATCTTGCGATCGCCACCAAGCGAACACTTCTCTTAATTCCTCTAGATTAACTGGTTCGGCATACCATTGCGCTCTTCCCCCCACCCGGTAGGAAGTGAAATCAGCTAGAGAAACAGAGGTTTTAATCATAGGGTTTTAGGGGGTTGGGGAGCATTTTCAGTGAACAGTAATCAGTAATCAGTAAACATAATAACTGATTACTGATTACTGATTACTGATAACTGAATCCTATACTCTAACCGCTAATTGTTCGCGGTAAAGAGAGAGCATTTCGGGGATAACTTGATTGAGATTGCCAGCGCCGAGGAACAGAGCCAGATCCCCTGGTTGGAGAATTTCTAGCAGGAATTGACCTAAAGAACTCAATTCAGGGTGATAGTAGGCATTTTTATGGTGTTTTCTCACCTGTTCGACCACTTGCTGCCCGGTGACGTGATCGATATTCACTTCCCCGGCACTATAAATATCCGTTAAGACTACCACATCGGCGGAACTGAAAGCGGAGCCGAATTCCTCCAAAAAGGCAGTGGTGCGACTGTAGCGATGGGGTTGGAAAATGGCGATCGAACGTTGGTACTGTTTGCCTTCTACCTTCAATTTTGCAGCCGCTAACGTGGCCAACAATTCGCTAGGATGGTGGGCATAATCATCGATAAAGGTGATGCCGTTTGCTTCTCCCTTGTGTTCAAAACGGCGTTTTGCTCCGGCAAAAGTAGCGATCGCATCGGCAATAACAGCAAATTCTAAACCGAGATAACGTCCGATGGCCACCACTGCCAAGGCATTACTAATATTATGTTGCCCGGGGATTTTCACTTCCATTTGTCCCAGATAACTGCCTTTTTCCCAGACGGAAGCTTTCATCATTCCCTGTTCATAGATAATCTCGCTGACGGTGTAATCCGCACCTTTTTCGGGATCGAGACTATAACTGATTGTCGGACGGAAATGCTCGGCGATCGTGTCACAATCTAAACAAGCGACTAAAATCTGGCACTGATCGGCAAATTCACGGAAAGTATCGATAACTTCGCTTAAATTCTGGTAATGATCGGGGTGATCTAGCTCAATATTAGTGATTACGCCGATTTTCGGGGCGTGTTTGGTTAGGGAACCATCGGACTCATCGGCCTCTGCCACTAAAAAACGACCTTGACCAAGACGAGCGTTACCTTCCCAAGCGTCCACCTCACCACCGACAATGATCGTGGGGTCTAATCCCGCTTCTAACAAAACGTAACCGATTAAGCTGCTAGTGGTGGTTTTTCCGTGGGTTCCAGCGACGGCGATACTGTCGTAATCAGCGATTAAAGCCGCTAAAACATCGCTACGGTGAAAAATTGGGTATCCTAAGTCTCTGGCCGCTTGATATTCCTTGTTATGGTCATTAATCGCCGTGGAGCAGATTACTTGCGGAACTGTTTGGCTACTGTTTTGAAGGCCAGGAGAATGAAATAAAGCTAAATTATTTGCCTCTTGACGGTGGAAAATCTGCGCTCCCGCTCCCTGTAGCCGTTGGGTGATATGAGTAGGACGTAAATCGGAGCCAGACACGGGTAAATTGCGTTTGGCTAAGATATAAGCGAGGGCTGACATCCCAATGCCGCCAATACCGATAAAATGGAAAGGTTGGCCGTTAAAATTAACTTTTTTCACTTTTTTCACTCCTCAAACCCACGATTATATAAGTTTTAAACTCGATCGGTAGTAAAGTCAACCTCATGATAGGGGCATTTGAGCAGAATTCCCAAATGTTGCCCAGTCACCTTGCAACATCCTTGACGCAGAATTAAAATTTTTTCTCCCAATTCCTTTTTTTACCCAGCTTTGCCAAACGTCCCAAAAATCGGTAAAACCCTACACCCTACACCCCACACGCTGCCCCTACGAACCTAATTAGGGCAGCCATTCCAGTAAAATTCCCACGGAGCTATCTTTGCGAGCGCGGGAATTTTGGGCTTGAATATCGGCAGCTAAACGTAAATTAGAAGTAATCGCATAACCAACCGAAAGAGTAGTCAATCCCACCTCGTTATCACCACCGGGGGAGATAAAACTCTGACTGACGGTGATATCTGCGGCTCCCGTGCGAGAAAGGGCTAATTTGAGCTTTAATCCTAAGTTAAGCCCATCGGTGCTGTAATTTCCTGTTTGAATGTAACGATAGCCCACCATGGGAGCTAGATTGACATAATCACCCAAAGGGAGGAGATAGTATTGTAAATTTCCTCCTATTGCCGTCCTTTTGCCGTTAAAAGCCGTCTGATAATCGCCGCTTAGGGTTAAACTGGTTTGACCAAAAAACACATCTTCTACCCCCAAAATCACGCCACTGGAATTATCGCTAGAAGGAAACTCTGCATATCCCAAGCGGATACGAGTGCGAAAACTGGGATCGCGGCGAATATCTTCGGCGATATCGGGTATTTTTTCTAACCAACGCTCTAAAACCGGGCTTTCTTGCCGAATTTTCGGATCTAGGTCTAAATCCGTTTCTGCCCACACCGGACCAATCGCCCCCCATAATAAACTAAGAGCGATCGCATTTACAGAACAGCAAGAGAGCTTAAACATGATCTGCATTATAATCAAAAAAGATTCAGATTCCCCGCTATTCTTGAGAGGACGGGGGCAGTAGGAGCAGCAATAGTGGTCAGAATATTAAAACTTTCGCAATTAAGTGATGCGGAACGGGCAAAACTTCAGAAAAGAGCCGAGTTAGATATTGATAACGCCCTAAAAGTCGCTCAAACGGTGATAGAAACCATCCGCGAACGGGGGGATGCCGGCGTTGTGGACTATGTGCGGCGTTTTGACTACGAAGGTGCGACGGTAGAAAATATCAAAGTCAACGAGGCAGAATTTGAGCGGGCTTTTCAGTTAATTGAACCAGAAGTAAAAACCGCCATTGAACAGGCTTTTCGGAATATTCAAGAGGTACATCGTCGCCAAATGCCGGAAGAAATACAACTGGCAGAAATTGAAGCTGGTGTCTTTGCTGGCGAAAAAATCTCTCCTATCCCCAATGTGGGTTTATACGTTCCTCGGGGCCGTGGTGCTTTTCCCTCGATGATGTTAATGTTAGCTATACCAGCAATGGTGGCAGGAGTGGAAAGAGTTGTCGTTTGCACTCCCCCCGATAAACAGGGCAACGTGGAGCCAGTGTCTCTGGTGGCGGCACGCATGGCTGGAGTCAGAGAAATTTATAAGTTAGGGGGCGTACAAGCGATCGCTGCTTTGGCTTTGGGAACAAAAAATATCAAAAGGGTTGACAAAATTACCGGTCCGTGCAGCGTCTATGGGGCGGCGGCCAAACGGTTACTGTTCGGCACTGTGGATGTGGGTTTGCCGGCAGGTCCAAGTGAGTCGATAGTTTTGGCCGATGAGTCCACCGATGCCCGTTTAGCGGCCTTGGATTTATTAATTGAAGCGGAACACGGGGCGGATTCGGCGGCTTTATTAGTCACTCATTGTGAACAGGTTGCGATCGCTGCTAGTGAATACGCTCAGGAATACCTGCAAAAACTCCCAGATTGGCGACGGGAATTCTGTGAGGCGGGTTTAGCCGCCTATGGGGGCATAATTTTAACCGATAGTTTGCAGCAATCCCTCGATTTTGTCAATGAGTACGCCCCGGAACATCTAGAGCTTTTAGTTAGTAATCCTTTTGCCATTCTGGGCAAGATTAAAAATGCTGGCGAAATTCTCCTGGGAAATCATACTCCTTCCTCTATGGCTACCTACGCCATCGGAGTCAATGCTGTGCTGCCGACGGGAAGTTTTGCCCGTTCCTATTCCGCGGTTTCGGTTTATGATTTTCTCAAGCGCTCCACTTTGGCTTATGTCACCCCTGAAGGCTTTGAAAAGTTAAAAGAAACCACGAAAACTTTAGCCGAGTACGAAGGTTTTCCCGCCCATAAATTAGCAATTCAACACAGGGAAATTTTACTCTAAATAGGGGGAATAGGAAACGGGGAATAACTCTGATTTATTATCCTGTCTCCTATCTGTTACTATGATAAGAGCAGAGAATCAGGCAAGCATTTTATGAAAAAATTAATTGTTATTTTAATTCTGGGTTTTCTGAGCGAACAAATATCAATAAAATCACCAATTTCTGGCAATCAAACCCTCAATAATTTAGCCGTAGCTAACAACAATAATCGTCCCACTCCCCAGAAAAAACCTAGTCCTTCTCCACAGTTTCGGTGCGATGGTAGAACTCACTGTTCGCAGATGACATCCTGTGCAGAAGCGACTTTTTTCTTGAGAAATTGCCCCAATGTCAAAATGGATGGAGACGGTGATGGAGTTCCCTGTGAAAGTCAATTCTGTGGAAAAAAATCCTCAGAAAAATGTTTAAAAAGTTTTCCAGATAACTAATTTTGGTTCTTCACCCCAATTCTCTCATTTAAAGAATTGGGGTAAAAACAATTAAGAAGCAGTAATCACGGGAGAATTAAGATATTGATAATTCCAGTCCGATTGTTGCCAAACGCGACCATCAAGGGCAATTTGTTCGATTAAACTAGCTAATCGTAAAGCTTTTAAAGCTTGTTCCCCACCGACAGAAGGTTGGTCCCCACCGCGCACACAATGAACAAAATGTTCTAATTCCGCGTGTAGAGGTTCAATATTGCTAGTATAAACTTTTTCAATTAAACCATCTTGACGGTAGAGAACTTGACCGTAATCGGTGCTATAGTTAGCGGTGGTTTGCCGATGAATGAGGATTTCATTATTGAGAAAATCCGCTTCCGTGAGAGAATTTTTACAGTGGGCTGCTAAACGACGAATCTTGCGATGAGTCACCTTACTAGCGGTTAAATTAGCCACTACTCCATTACTAAAACCAAGGGTTGCAGTGACATAATCGAGATAACCGGAATCAGTGGCAGCGCGACTACCACTAGCGGTTAATTTCACCACGGGAGCGGCGACTAATTCTAAAATTAAATCTATATCGTGGATCATTAAATCTAACACCACCGACACATCATTAGCGCGCTGGGAATAGGGACTCATGCGATGGGATTCAATCGCTAAAATCTCCTCGGTTTTCAAGACCTTCGATAACTCTTGGAAAGCGGGATTAAAACGCTCGATATGACCCACTTGCAGAATACAATCATGATCGGCTGCCGCATTGACTAAAGATTCCGCTTCACTAATACTAGCGGCGATCGGTTTCTCGATCAAGGTATGTACTCCCGCTTGCAGACAGTCCATCCCGACTCGATGGTGTAACCGCGTGGGGACAGCGAGACAAACCGCATCTACCCTAGGTAAGAGATCTAAATAATTTTCAAAAAAACGGACTCGGTATTTACTGGCAGTTTCCAGACCCTTTTCGACGTTGACATCGGCCACCCCGACGAATTCCACGTCTTTTAATAAACTCAGGATGCGACTATGGTGTTGTCCCATGTTACCGACCCCGATAACCCCGACTTTAATCGGTTTGAGTTGATTTCTATTACCCGGAAAGTTTGCTGGTTGATTGGACATGAATTTTAGACTCCTGTGTTCACACTCCCCACACCACTTGATTAAATTAATCAAGCTGATTTTGTCCATTAATTACCAAGATGGTATCATGGTTATCCAGATTCTGACACGATGTCGGTGTCAATGGGGGTTCTGAGAAGATTTTCTGATTCCATCTCGCGGTTTTCACTCCCAAATGCTTATCAAAACATCGTCCCTGAGTAGCGAGGACTACATTCAGCTAAATTTTAACTATGGACAATTCAACGGATTTTAACTCCTTACGGGGATTAAGTGTTTTTTTGCTAGGAATGATGGGATCTGGCAAATCCACCCTGGGAGAGTTGCTTTCCCGACGGTTACAATATCGTTTTTTTGATACAGATATATTAATAGAAAGGGTCGCGGGAAAGAAAATCAGGGAAATTTTTGCCGACGAGGGAGAAGCGACTTTTCGGGAGTTAGAAACCCAAGTTTTGGCCGAATTATCCTCTCTGACTAAAACTGTGATTGCCACCGGGGGAGGGATGGTTTTAAAACCGATGAATTGGAGTTATCTTCGTCACGGTTTAATGATTTGGTTAGATGTTCCCCTCGAAGTCTTGGTTAAACGTTTAAAACAAGATACCTCTCGTCCCTTGCTTCAGTCCACTGATTTAGAAAGTAAACTGGAATTATTATTAGAACAAAGACGAGGACTTTATGCAGAAGCAGATATTAGGATTGTTGTTTCTGACCTAGATACACCTACTGATATCGTTGAGAAAATTTTAACAGCAATACCGACGGTGATTAAAGATTTTCATCCAGAAAGGGATCATAACTAATGATAGCAGCTTCAATTTTTGATTTACCTGAACTAATTCCCGACCGAGAAATTCTGGAAATTTTAGCTCAAAGTCAGGCTATTCGTCTAGAAAGAATTATTTCCACCGGTCAAACCACTCCCCGGGGTCAATGGTACGATCAATCTGAGTTTGAATGGGTGATTTTATTACAGGGATTTGCTGAGATTAGTTATGAAGATGGCAACAAAGTTAATCTGCAAGCGGGGGATTATCTCCTGATTCCTCCTCACCAAAAACACCGCGTCGAATTTACTAGCAATAATCCCCCTTGTATTTGGTTAGCTATCTATTATCGCTAGTAAAATATAGTTCCTGACTATTGCCAGCGATCGAATAAATCGGTTAAAACGATATTAGAAAACAAAAAACCTTCGGGGTCGCTTAATCTTACCCTGGTATCCCCCTCAATTATTACTAGATTACGCTGTTTATGCGGCTCTAAGACCTCTAAAATTGCTTTTTTGATTTCCGGACCAAAATTAGCTTCAATCGCGGGTAAACTCACCCCTGACCCTAACCTTAACCCTAGCATTAAGGTTTCGAGAAGATCATCGATAAAACTATTTTTCTCCACGTCAATTGGGCAGCCTTCTTTTACCCAAGCGAAATAGTCGCGACTTTTGCGCGGACGGGTAAAACGTTGTTGATGAAGATAACTAGCGGCCCCCATACCAAAACCGTAATAGGGACGATTTTCCCAGTAAACTCGATTATGTCGGCATTGATAACCCGGTTTAGCATAGTTAGAAATCTCGTAATGTTGATAACCGGCTAAAGCTAGTTTTTCACTGGCTAAAACATACATTTTCGCCGTGGTTTCATCATCGGGTAAGGGTTTTTTCCCCGGTTGATACTGTTTACCGAAAGGAGTAACCGCTTCTAAGACCAAATCGTAACAGGAAAGATGGGCCGGTTGCAGTTCGATCGCTTTTTCTAGGGAATTTTCCCAATCTGTGAGGGTTTGTTGTGGCAATCCCGAAATCAAATCCAAACTATAGTTAACTATTCCCAATCCCTGAATTAATTCCACTGCCTGATAGATATCCTTAACGGTATGCGATCGACCAGAAACCTGTAATAATGGTTCTTGAAAAGCCTGTACTCCTAAACTAACCCGATTGACTCCCGCACTAAGATAACCCTGTAATTGTTCTAAACTAAAGGTAGCCGGATCAATCTCCATAGAAATCTCTATATCGGCTGCAAAATCAAACTTTTTAGCTAAAGTATCCAGAATTGCCCCTAATAATTCCACAGGTAACAGGGAAGGAGTCCCCCCCCCAAAAAAAATTGTTTCTAGGGGTTTCCCCGTCCCCTGACTAAGGCTAATTTCTTCTTGTAATATTTCCACATACTCCACCACAGGGGGAAAAGTCGCCGGATTGGTGCGATTACCAACGACAAAAATCGGGAAATCACAGTAAAAACAGCGCCGACGACAAAAGGGAATATGAATATAAACCGAGGTTACGGGGTGAAAATAGGACATTACAGCAGTTATCAGTGAACAGTAATCAGTAATCAGTGAACTCATACAGCCTTTCTCGTCAAGGTGAGGTACAAACTAAGCCTTGCTAATCAAGTATTTTAGATGCAAGAACGAACCTCATCTATCTGAGAAACGCTGTAACTCGTATCTGATGACTGATAACTAATAACTGATAACTGATTCAAGGCTGACTCCCGACGGCTATAATTTCGTTTATCTTCGTTAAGATGTATTATGGCTGGGGAGAACATCTCCTAGAATGGAGGCAACTTTCCCGACACAAATTAGGAGAAACCCACAGATATAATAGAAAAGCATCCATACTCATTATTTTTCTATCATCATTCCCCCCTATCCTCTCTGGTATTATACCCATGCTTGATGCTGTCATAATTTTACTATTCGTCTTCGCTGTTGCCAGTATTGGTTATAGTGGTGTTGACTTGCTGCCGGTTACTGTCCAGTCTCAAATCAGCAATATTGAAGCTTTACGCTGGTTATCGGCGGGTTTTGCCTCAATTATTGGTTTAGCTCTTGGTTTAGTTGCCCAAACTACCTATCGTCGTCTAGAAACCCAAGTACGGCAAACTCCGATCGAAGTTATTTTAACCCGTTCCGTCGGTCTAGTTATCGGTTTGTTGATTGCTAATCTGATCCTAGCTCCGATTTTCTTCCTACCGATTCCCAGAGAATTCTCGTTTATCAAGCCGATAATCGCTATTTTAGGCAGTATTATGTTTTCCTATCTGGGGGTTAGTTTAGCTGATACCCACGGTCGCACTTTTCTGCGTCTGATTAACCCCAATAGTATGGAATCAATTTTAGTGGCAGAAGGGACCCTACAAGCGGCCGCCACCAAAGTTGTGGACACCAGTTGTATTATCGATGGTCGTATCGAACAATTGTTAGACACGGGATTTATCGAGGGACAGATACTCATCCCCCAATTTATCCTTCAGGAATTGCAACAGTTAGCGGATGGCAGTAACGACCAAAAACGAGTTAGAGGAAGACGCGGATTAGATATCCTAAACCGGATGCAGCAAGAATTACCCGAGCGCATTATCATTCATCCCGCCGATTATGAGGATATTAGCACCGTAGATGCTAAATTAGTCCATCTTGCCCAAGAAATTAACGCCACCTTGCTCACTAACGATTACAATCTCAGTAAAGTGGCCAATCTGCAAAAAGTCACCATCTTGAATGTCAACGATCTCGCCCAAGCAGTACGCCCGATCTACTTGCCTGGGGATACGTTAGATCTGAAAATTCTCAAAGCAGGAAAAGAACCCACCCAAGGCATCGGTTATCTAGAAGATGGCACGATGGTGGTGGTAGAAGAAGGAAAAGATTATCTAGGGGGAGAATTGCGGGTAGTGGTGACATCTGCACTGCAAACCTCGGCCGGACGGATGATTTTTGCTAAACCCCAAAATTCCCTGATTGCCTAAAGGTAATAAAACCCAAAAAAGCCTCAAATACAGAGCCAGAGGGGATTGTATTTGAGGTATTTTATTTTTTAAGGGAAGTTAAGTCACCAATCGAACTATCTAGGGTTTGCTAAAAAAGTTTTTCCTAGGGGCAGGGTGTGGGGTGTAGGGTGTGGGGTGTGGGGTTTTACCCATTTTCAGGTGGTCAATTACCTAATTTTCAGGGAAAAAGTCCAGGGATTTTCCCCCCAATCACTCCAAAGGTCGGCACTTTTTGAGGGAAAAAAAGTCTAAAAACCTTGTCCAACAAGGTTTTTAGATTTATTCAGCAAACCCTAATTAAGCTGGTTTATTGATTACAGCCATGGACTGACGAGCAAAACCGAAATAACTATCCCAGAATTGTTTCTGACTATCGAGGGCAACTTTGGTGGCGGTTTCTTGGGCGGTTAGGTAGGATTTCACCCATTCTTGTTGATATTCGAGGGATTTAACCAAAGTTTCCGGAAACTCAAACACTGGTGTAGTCGTGGGAAGACCATTACCCCAAGCGGACAGAAGCATTTTCTGCCATTCGGCTAGGTATTTTTGGTATTCCTCAAGATAATTGGTGTTCATAGAAGTCAAACCGCTAACTAGCCCATCTGGAAGGAGATGGTGAGAAAGTGGGGCGGTGTTGCCACCTTCTCGAAAGCAAAAACCGTGACGAGATAAAATATAATATTCTATCCCTTCCTTGATTATAACCTGAGTTTGTGATCAGCCCCAATCTTTATGCGATCGCCCTAGGCTGGCCCTATTTTTTGGTGACTCGGAACTAACGCTAAAATAATCCTACTCTAGCCATTTTCTCCCAACTATGATCGATCGCCCTATTCATGTAATTGGTGGAGGATTAGCGGGGACTGAGGCGGCGTGGCAGATAGCCCAAGCCGGTATTCCCGTGATCCTGTACGAAATGCGCCCAATTCGCTCTAGTCCCGCCCACCATAGCCAATTTTTAGCCGAATTAGTCTGTAGTAACTCCTTTGGTGCCATGGCGGTGGATCGCGCCACCGGGTTACTCCATGAAGAATTACGACGCTTAAATTCTCTAGTTATTGCCCAGGCCGATCAGCATAGTGTCCCCGCAGGAGGGGCTTTAGCGGTCGATAGAGGGGTCTTTAGTCGAAATTTGACGGAAATCTTGGCTAACCACCCTCTAGTCACCTTAAAACGTCAGGAGATCACGGAAATTCCCCGGGATGGTATCGTCGTTTTAACCACTGGACCGTTAACCAGTGCTGCTTTGGCCGCAGATCTGCAAAATTTTGCCGGCCTGGACTATCTGAGCTTTTTTGATGCCGCTAGTCCGATTATTCTAGGGGAATCTATTGATCAATCGATCGCTTTTCTGGCCTCCCGTTACGATAAAGGTGAGGCCGCCTATCTCAATTGTCCTATGGATCGGGAACAATACCTGCACTTCTGGCAAGAGTTAAAACAGGCAGAACAGGCAGAATTAAAGGATTTTGAGCGAGAAAATGCCAAATTTTTCGAGGCTTGTCTGCCAATCGAAGAATTAGCCAGTCGGGGAGAGGATACCATGCGTTTTGGTCCCCTGAAACCGGTGGGATTAGCGGATCCCAGATATCCGGATCAACGTCCCTACGCAGTTATACAGTTGCGAATGGAAGATAAAGCGGGGCAATTGTGGAATATGGTGGGATTTCAAACTAATTTAAAATGGGGTGAACAAACACGGGTTTTCCGTCTGATTCCGGGGTTAGAAAAGGCCGAATTTGTCCGCATGGGGGTGATGCACAAAAACACCTTTATTAATTCTCCCCAGTTATTATCCTCCAGTCTCCAGTTTAAATCGCGACCGACGCTATTAGCGGCAGGACAGTTAATCGGCACGGAAGGCTATACGGCTGCGGCCGCTGGGGGATGGTTAGCGGGAACTAATGCCGCTCGTTTAGCTTTAGGATTAGAAACGGTGACATTGCCAACCACAACGATGATGGGGTCATTATTTGAGTTTATCAGCAGTGCCGAACCGAAACATTTTCAACCGATGCCGCCAAATTTTGGCATTTTGCCGAATTTTACCAGAAAAATCCGCAATAAACGGGAACGTTACGGTCAATATGCCGATCGCTCTTTGCAGGATTTAGAAGCATGGATAAATCAGCTAAAAACTCCCTGTCTCGTCTAACTGTCAATCGCTAATCGATCGCCCATAATAGAGAAGGAACCTATTTCTTTCTCTATCGCTATGCCAAACCCCGATTTTTTCCCTCCCCAATCCTACAGTCAAGAGGATGTGCAGGAAATTCTCTATTTGGCTATCTCCCGTCAAGGGGATAGGGGAGAAATTACCCGTCAACAGTTGTTAGAAATTGCCGACGATTTAGCTATTGAAGTTAAAGACTTAGAAGCGGCGGAAAAGGACTGGCAAGAGTCAAAAATGCTCAGTTATAAACGGCAAGAATTCGATCGCTTTCGTCGCGAGGAGCTAAAAAATAAAACCGTTCGCTATCTGATTATTAATAGTTTTTTTATTATCATTAATTTAATTAGTTCGGGAACAATTTCTTGGGCAATTTATATCTTTTTGCTGATGGGTTTACCTCTTTCCCTTTCTGCTTGGAAAACTTTTCAAAATCAAGGAATTGCCTACGAAGAGGCATTTAAACGCTGGAAAATTAAGGAGGAAATGAAAGAGTCTTTTACCAATCTTTGGACACAAATCAAAAAGTTTTTACAGTTTTAATAGTGTTGAAAAAGGAAGATTTTTAAGGGGAAAACTCTCTTCTAAAATCGGGCGTTACTTTCGATTTTTTCCCTCAATCCAAGCTTTTGGGGGGTTCTACCCCCCAAACCCCCCGTTGGGGGCGTGGCGCCGCCCCCAAACCCCCCGCGCATTAGTTTTTCGGTGGGATGCTT
>NZ_JACJSV010000015.1 GCF_014698335.1 Microcystis viridis FACHB-1342
TTTTGGGTCTGATTTGTTTTTGTTAATGATCAGACAGTACCTGATGAGCCTTTCTTTGTCAACTCTTGAGGTTGATGCGTTTCATTTTTGAATTGGCGAATCATGAAGCTAATTTATACCTTCCCTATCCGCGGGAGGAAGTGGATATCGACTACCAAAAACTGGGCTACTTTCAGGATGAAGACGGGATCGAAAAGGTGCAGGTTTTGCTGGTAGCTACTCGTCGGGAGATCACCGATACCTATCTGGAAACCCTGCAACGGGCAGGATTACAGGTAGATGTGCTAGAAATTAATAGTTTTTCCCTAATTCGGACGATTCGCGATCAGTTGCGACAGTTTAGTTCCAATGAAGCTACCGTTATTGTCGATATAGAATTTGATAACACGGAAATTGCCATCGTGGTGGACGGCGTTCCCCAATTTTCCCGCACTGTCCCCATCGGCACTTTCCAGCTACAAAACGCCATTTCCAGGGCGATGAATTTGCCCACCCCCCGCAGTCCTGAGATTCTTTTGGGGATGACAATCCCGATCACTGCCTTTGATAGTCTTGACACCAATACCGGTGCTTCCAGAACCTTTACTACCGCCGGGATTGCGGCACTGATGCGGGTTTTAGGGGAATTAACCGATGAATTGCGGCGATCGATTAATTTCTATCTTAACCAAAGTGATGAACTGGAAATGGAAATTGTCCAGTTACTTTTAGCCGGTCCCGGGGGCGGTTTAGCGCAACTAGACGAATATTTTACTCAACGTCTCAACGTCCCCACCACGGTAATCGATCCCATCACATCACTGAACTTAGATACAACTCAAGAGATTCCTAATGCCGAAAGACCTGGTTTAGGAACAGTCCTCGGTTTAGGATTGCGGGAGGTTGACAATTAGCTAACGTTTTGTTAACATACACTTACATACGCTACTAATTAGGGTTGGCTGAATAATAGTAAAACCCTTTTAAAATAAGACTTTTGACCTGTTAAAATCCAATGTTCATGCTGCGAAAATCGGATTGGGACATTCAAAAACCTGGCCTTATTCTTTTTTTAGTAGATAAACTGGTACAAAGAAGCAGGGCAACAAAGCCTGAAACTCCCGACTCCCGACTCCTGACAGCCGGCTACTCACTCCTAACCCCACCAACAAACTTTTTGCCGCAAACCCTAAATAAAGAGGTTTTGACAACCAAATTAAAGCATATCTAAAGAGTTTTGGGTTAAAAGTTAAACTTCAGGTTTTCATTCATAACAAATGAACTAACTAATTTTTTGGGGAAAATTAGTTAACCCACGACCATAACATATAATTAATTGGCAAGAGTTCTTTTGATGAAAGGCTATGGGTATCAGCATCCTGAGAATCTGGGCAATCGCAGCTAACAGTTTTCGCGAGGTTATTCGCGATCGCATTCTTTACTTTATCGGGTTTTTTGCCTTGTTGATGGCCTTCGCTTGGCGTTTATTACCAGAAATTGCGGTGGGAACCCATCAGAAAATCTTTCTTGACTTGGGATTAGCCGCTATCGGACTATTAGGGGTAATTGTCGCGGTTTTTGTGGGTACAGGGCTAATTAATCAGGAAATTGACAAGAGAACTATTTTAGTTTTGATTCCTAAACCCCTGAGTCGGGCCGAATTTATCCTTGGTAAACACTTGGGTTTGTCCGGGGTTTTAGCGGTGATGTTGGGGGTAATGTTGGTGATTTACTTGCTGATGTTGCTGGGGATGAAAGTATCTTTTCAAGCTTTACCCCTGATTGTCTCGGTTTTCTATCTCGGTTTGGAATTAATTCTGATCGCAGCCTTGGCGATCGCTTTTGGGGTATTTACCAGTTCGATTTTAGCCACGCTAATGACTTTTGGGGTCTATCTAATGGGTCACATCAGCAAAGATCTGATCCAATTGGGTATAATCAGCAAAAATCCCAATATTCTCGCTATCACCAAAAATATTTATCTAATTCTCCCAGATTTGGAGAGATTGAATTTTAGAAACGAGGCCGTTTATGGTTTGCTCCCTAGTGCTGATGTCTTAATCGCTAATGCCCTCTACAGTCTCGTTTATACTGGTCTATTATTGGGTATCTCCATCCTCATCTTTTCACGACGACAATTTTAAATGGCCTTGCCGAATGTCATCGCCATCGATTAGTTTATAGACATGATTAGCCATGAAATTAAAGGCACAACTGCATATTTTAAGTCGAGAAGCGGTCAATTACGGACTGGCAACCGTGGTCATGGAAGAAGCGGTTAATCCCGTCCTTGCAGCTTTTGCTAGACAGTTAAAACATTTACAATACTATGTAGTTCAGAATAGCCAAGGTGATTGGTTACTAACCACATTAGCTCATCGGCAGCAGCCGCAACAGGAAAAAAGGGTGATCTATGCCTTTGCTACGGAAAAAATGGCCCTATCTGCCCAAAATACTGCTAATTCGCCCCTATCAACGCTCCTGATTCCTGTAACCCATCTTTTATTCCAATTATTTGCCGTAGAAAAAGTAGATAGTATTATTTTTCTGGAAAATGCACACACCGCTCAAACAGGAAAAGAAATCTCCCGGATCCAATTAAAGGCTAATATTGAAAAACAACTGCAAAAACTAGCGGCAATTCCTCCCAATCTTGCTTAATTAGTTATCAATAGGGAAAAGTTAATTATCTGCAATTGCCTTTTTTACTCTCACTCACATTACCATGACCGAGCCAACCCGATTAAACTATCACGATACCTATTCTTGTCCCGTCTGTCGCCATGGTAAAATTGCCACTTTACCCCTAATGGAAGCCTATGCTTGTAACTTTTGTCAACACATTTTTACTGCTAATTTAGAAAGACAGCTTTTAAAAATGGCCGATAGTCAATTACCCTTAACTTGGTATTGGAATGGTAAGTATTGGCAGGGTTTACCGAGAGAAGGAATGGAGATGGCAGGTTTTTACTTAATTATCGGTTTAGGATTTGTGATTTTTCCCACAGCAATTGTGGCTACGGGAGCCTATCTTTTTCCTCCGGTCGAGGGGAGTTCTTTGTCATGGGTGCCTCTATTTTGGTCGATTTTAACCTTTATTTGCCATGCTATTTGTTTACTCTGGTTAATTATCGAATATTATCAGTTTCCCGTTAATATGTATCTACGGGCTTTGGCCCGTCGTTGGCAAAATTCTTTTGTTACCCGATTATTATCCTAGGGGTTATTTAATCCTAGAAAGGGGAGCAGGAAGTGGGGTGTGGGGTGTGGGGTGTGGGGTGTGGGGTGTGGGGATAAAAAATCTGATTACTGATTACTGATTACTGTTCCCTAAATTGTCCCTAAAGGACAAAATTGACCCGATAATTCTAGTTTATTGTTTTGCAGCAGATATAAACCGTACTCAATTCCTTCTACTACTGCTTGATAGGAAGCTTCTAAAATATTACTAGACACTCCCACAGTAGTCCATCTTTGTTGACCGTTACTGGACTCGATTAAAACCCTAGTTTTCGCTGCCGTCCCCGAACCACTATCGAGAATTCTCACTTTATAATCGGTCAGGTGAAAGTTAGCAATTTCGGGATAGAATTTGACTAAAGCCTTTCTCAAAGCCAGATCTAAAGCAGCCACGGGCCCGTTACCTTCGGCCACTTCTAATAAATCTTCCTCTTTTACCTGTACTTTAATTGTCGCAATCGCATTACCACTATCCAGGAGCATATCACAATAAACTTGGAATCCTTTTAATTCAAAAAGGTGACTTCTCTGTCCCAAAGCTTCCCGCATTAATAACTCAAAACTAGCTTCGGCTGCCTCAAATTGATAACCCTGACTTTCTAAGATTTTTAAACGTTCCAATATTTGCCGACAGGTGGGATCATCTTTATTTAAATCGATGCCAAAACTGCGCGCTTTCGCTAAGACATTACTTAATCCCGATTGGTCAGAAATGACGATGCGGCGCTGATTCCCGATCGCTTCTGGATTAATATGTTCGTAGGTGAGGGGATTTTTCGCCACCGCAGAAACGTGAATACCGCCTTTATGGGCAAAAGCGGAACGTCCGACGAAGGGAGCATGATCATCCGGGGCTAAATTGACCATTTCGCTGATTTTTCGGCTAGTTCCCGTCAATCGGCCTAATTGATTTTCTTCTAGGCAAGAAAAGCCCATTTTTAACTGAAGATTGGGAATTAAAGTACATAAATTGGCATTGCCGCAGCGTTCCCCATAACCGTTAATTGTGCCTTGAATCATGCGTGCGCCCTCGTTAACTGCCGCTAAAGAGTTAGCTACGGCGGTTCCTGCATCATTATGAGCATGAATGCCTAATTGAGGCGCATTTTCCTCATCAGGATCGATACCCAATTGCTCCCGCACTTTCTCCACAATAGGGGCGATTTCTTGGGGTAAAGTGCCACCGTTGGTATCACAGAAAACTAACCATTCGGCCCCGGCATCCCTGGCGGTTTTGAGGGTTAAAAGGGCGTATTCTGGGTTATTTTTGTAACCATCAAACCAATGTTCGGCATCATAAATGACTCGTCTTCCCTGACAGCGTAGATACTCGATCGTATCTCCTATCATGGCTAAATTCTCCTCCAAACTGGTTTTTAAGCCCTCTGTGACGTGCAGATCCCAAGATTTGCCGAAAATTGTCACCCAACGGGTTCTAGCTGCGAGAATGGCGGTTAACATCGGATCTTCTCGGGCTTCGACATGGGGGCGACGAGTGGAACAAAAAGCGACTAATTCCGCTTGTTTTAGGGGTTTTTCGTGCATTTTCCAGAAAAATTGACCGTCTCTAGGGTTTGCGCCCGGCCAACCGCCTTCGATAAAAGGAATACCCATCCGATCTAATTCCCTAGCGATTTTAATTTTGTCTTCTAGGGAGAGGGAAATACCTTCTCGCTGGGCCCCATCCCGGAGAGTAGTGTCATAGACCCAAATGCGCTTACCATTGTTCATAGAAATAGTCAATAGGTGTTAATATTAATTAATAACTGTAGCGACTTAAAATCACGCTCCTAATGCCTAGAATAACAGTTTACGGTCAAACAATCACCTGCGATCGAGGTGAAAATCTCCGTCGTATATTATTAAAACATGACATTTCTTTGTATAATGGCGGTTCCAAGTTCATCAATTGTCGCGGCATCGGCAGCTGTGGAACCTGTGCGGTGGCAATTGTGGGCGAAGTTTCTGCTATCAATTGGCAGGAAAAAGCTCGTTTTTCTTTACCTCCCCATAACCCCAATAATAACCGTCGTCTTGCTTGTCAAGTCAAAGTTTTTGGTGATATTGAAGTGACTAAATACGATGGTTTTTGGGGACAAGGAGACTCAGTGATCAGTGATCAGTGATCAGTGATCAGTTATCACTGATCACTGAGCAGTATTAAGTATTAAAGTGTTAAAGTATTAAGTGGCAAGTTCGGAGCCTTCTTTTCACTGTTTACTGTTTACTGATTAAGGTTATCAAATGAACGAGACAATAACTTTTCGGATATCACCAATAATTCGGGTAACTTTATTAAGTTTATATGTGGCGTTAACCATCCCTTTACCCTTTTTAGCAAAAGTCACTAATTCCCCCGTTAATCCCAATTTTCTTTGGTTAGGAATCAGCTTAGGATTAATCGCTTTATACGGAGCTTTAAGTGAAAGAGTCATTTTATCAGAAACAGGGATACAAGTTACCTATCCCCAATGGTTTCCTGCTTTTCTTCGCTCTGGTTGGTGGTTAAATTGGACAGATATAAAAGAACTTAAATGTCGCAGTACAGGACAGGGTGGTTTAGTTTATTATTTCCTTGATCGCTCCGCAGAAAAAGCCTATTTATTGCCGATGCGAGTGGTGGGATTTAATCGCATGGTCAAAATAATCGAGGAAAAAACTAACTTGGATATGACCGATATTCGCCCCCTTTCTCAGCCTTGGATGTATGGAATTCTTTTTACTCTCACCCTATTTTTATTATTAGTCGATGGGTGGACTATTGCTACGGCGAGAACTATTATTCCCTAATAAATTCGGCTCAAAACGTAATCCACTAGCTCGATTAGCACCTCTTTTGAGGGAGAAGAAGCTAAACAGTCAAGGTGTTTTAAGGCACTTTGTCCGTATTGATTGGCTAACTCTTTTGAGCGAAGAATACCTTGGCTAGAGTGAATAAAATCAAGAGCTTTTTCGATGTCTCCTTCCTGACTAAATTCCCGTTCGATTAACACTTCTATATAGGGATTTTCCTCCATAGCAAAGAGAGCGGGAGCAGTGATATTACCACTGATCAAATCGGAGCCAGAGGGTTTTCCTAATACTTCCGTGGGGGAGGTAAAATCGAGAATATCATCGACGATTTGAAAAGCTAATCCTAAATTGCGACCATAATTATATAAATGATGATTAACTTCAGCCGATTGCTCGCTTAATACCCCAGCGGCTTTGGCACTATTGGCAATTAAAGAAGCAGTTTTGTAGTAACTTTTTTCTAGATAAGCTTCCAGGGAGATACTGGTATCAAAGCGATTAATTCCCTGTTGAATTTCCCCTTCAGCAAAATCGCGAATCACTTCTGAGAGCAATTTTACCACTTCTAAATTATCTAAATTAGCTAGATACCAAGAGGATTGAGCGAAGAGAAAATCCCCCGCTAAAACCGCCACGCGATTGTCAAATAAACTGTTAACGGTGGGAACACTGCGCCGCAATTCTGCCTCATCTACCACATCATCATGGACAAGACTGGCAGTGTGAATCATCTCCGTGATTTCCGCTAATCGACGATGACGGGGAGTGATATCCCGGTCTAACATGGTAGCGCGAGATACCAGCAACACGATCGCCGGTCGAACGCGTTTACCACCGGCCTCGAACAAATGTTCTGCTGCCGCCGCTAAAATGGGATGACGAGCGCCGACGAGATTTTTTAAGTTATCGGTCAAAAGACGGAGATCATCGTCAACGGGTGCGAATAAAGAAGTTGTTGGGATCATTGGTTAGCCAATTGGCGAGATAGTTACGAAAGTTTACATATCCTTACATTTATTTTAAGCTAACCGTCCAGACTAGGGAAGGGGAAGCATCAGTGATCAGTGATCAGTGATCAGTAATCAGTGATCAGTGATCAGTAATCAGTGATCAGTGAGGGGTTGGGGTTTTAGGGTTTTAGGGTTTTAGTTGAAATTCCCCCACCTCCCCACACCCGACA
This sequence comes from Microcystis viridis FACHB-1342, assembly GCF_014698335.1. Lineage (GTDB taxonomy): Bacteria > Cyanobacteriota > Cyanobacteriia > Cyanobacteriales > Microcystaceae > Microcystis > Microcystis ichthyoblabe_A. The sequence continues at coordinate 7,193 of NZ_JACJSV010000015.1, forward strand.
CCCCACACCCGACACCCCACACCCGACACCCGACACCCCACACCCTACACCCCACACCCCACACCCCACACCCGACACCCCACACCCCACACCCCACACCCCACACCCCACTTCCCTCATCCCTAATTTTTTTCCTGACAAAACCCTTGTCATTGTCAAGACTCTAGGGTAACTTGTATATAAAAATTAATAAAGCGAGAAGTATTAGAACGATGTTGAGACTAATTAGCGACTTTGACGGCCCGATAATGGACGTATCGGAGCGATATTACCAAGTTTATCAATACTGTTTACAGAAAACCGCCTATAAAGGTCAAATTATCGGGGAATTATCGAAAGCGGAGTTCTGGCAGTTAAAACGGGATCAGGTTTCTGAGAAGCGTATCGGGGAAATGTCAGGATTAGATGAAGATCAAGCGCGTAAATTTGCCCATCTTCGTCGTCAAACTGTCCATACTTTACCCTATCTTGTCCACGATCGCCCGGTGGTTGGTTCTTTGGAAACTCTCCAGAAAATCCAAGAGTTAAAGATCGATTTAGTCGTGATGACGATGCGGCGGGTATCTGAGCTAGATCATGCCTTTAATCGCCACGATATCGGTCGTTTTTTCGCCGCTAATCGTCGTTATTGTCTAAATAACAATTACACCAAAACCAACGACGTGCGCGACAAAACCCTGCTTATGGCTAAGGCCGCTAAAGAACTGCCGGCGGCTGCCGATACTTGGATGGTGGGGGATACGGAAGCGGATATTGCCGCCGCTAAGAGCCAAAATATCAAGGTTATTGGCGTATTATCGGGGATTCGCAGCCGTTCCCGTTTAGAGAGCTACGAGCCTGATTATATCGTCAATAACCTTGGGGAAGCAGTGGACGTGATCTTAGGATCCCTACGAGCGTTCGGTTAACGGAAAAAACTACTAATCACCCAAAAGATCAGAAAAGTGATGAGCGCATAAATTTGGCGATCACCGAAAATATTCAAATCAGCCTTGGCCGCTAAACTGGCTAATCCCGCTCCCAGAGCGACTCCTAGCACTAAACCAGCGAGAGTGAATAGTAAGGCGCGGCCAAAACGTTTTTCTTTGCGGTTGAAAAAATAGATATTAACGAAAACGCCAAAAGCTAAGAGCAGCGGTAAAAGGGAGCCACTGGGATCGGGAACTAACAGCGTTATTGCTCCTAAACAAGCGTAAATCACTGCTGGTACACCGATATCCTGTGCAGAAGGTGTATCGATTGAGCTTCGCCACCAGTTAGGAGATTTACTGCTAGTAACTGGTTTACTTTCCACCGGAATCGTCAGACGTTCGGGAAAACGAATGCGATCGGGTACTTTAATCCTACCTTCCTGTCGCATCCGCAGTCGATCCATGAGGACAGAATCGTAGGCCGCCTCGATCGATTCGACAATTTTGCTATCATTCTGATACTGTTGCACCAGTCTTTGTTTGGCCTCTTGAATTTCTTCAAAAGAGGATTCTTCAGTAACCCCAAGTTGTTCGTAGGGATTCTGTTCACTCATGAACATACCTCCTTAATTATGCTCCCGATAGTCATGATCTTAACCCGATGTTCTGTAGTTTAACTTGAGATGCAAGCTTATTTAAATTAATTAAGTTTAGCGAAAATCTGGCTAGAATCGATCGCTTCGTAGGGATAACCACTGGCATCTAAAAGGCTTTTTTCGGCGATTTCTCCTTCCTTAACGATAATTAAGCGGTTTTTACCCCCGTAGGCCTTAATTGTGACAATTTCTAAAGCAAATAATCCTGGGGAGAAACAGGGATTTAAGGCCCCATCGTACTCGAATTTACTCTGCATTAACTGCAAAGCATAGACGCTACTGCTATCAAAGGGTGCTGCCTCCCGCAGGGTTTTGGCCCGCAGCACTGGGATTAAATCGCCAAAAGGAATAGAAATCGTTTGCCAAGTGCGATCAAGTGTATCAAAAGAATAACAGTAACCGATGCCGTCCCAACGTCCTTCACAACGCAGAATTAATTTATAGCGTTTTCCGTCCCCTTGTACCTGTAATTCTATTCCCTCGTAGTTAGATAAATTTAGGGGAGGATTCAGGTTTCTGGTACGAACTGAGGCAAAACCGCCGTTATTTTCAGTTCTAACGATACCAGAAAAGAGAGCGCGTCCTCCGGTTAGGGTTATCTGACTCTCGCTCACTCCTCCCATTACCACATCATCCACCGCACCCCAGATTTCTTTTATATCACTGCTGGGATTGCTAAAGTCAAAGAGGGTTTTTTCGGCGGTTATACCGGCATTTTTCAGTAAATCAAGTAAATTAGCTAAACTATGGCGGTTATTCTCCCCTTGACAGTAGATAATCTCATCAATCCCCATGAACAATTGCGGGGTTTCCAGAGTGAATAAATCGACATTTTCAGCAAATAATTGACGTGCAGACTCGATATTATCGACTAAAGCGCGAATTTGATAGTTTTGCTGCTGTAGTTGAGCGATTACCTTTCTACCGATCGCGTTTTCACCACCAATGACTAAAATAGTCTTCATGCCTTGCTCATTTGTTAGCTGAATTTTTTTATCTTCCCCGAAACCGAGCAGTTTTTGCAGACAACTCCAGAGGGGAATACTATCAAAATAGTCCAGAGTTTGCCAAAATCTCTGAAAATCCCAGGTTTTTGACTCAGCCATAAATTTTATCTCCTTACTGCCATTAATTTTTATTTTATCGAGTTAATTTGGCTGTTTGAGATCAAAAGCTCTCCTGTAAAAATCAAAAATCTTCCGTTAGGTGAGGAAACTCCGAGACAGGAGGAGAAAAAAGACAAGAGACAACTATCCTACCCATAAAACCGAAGATGATGTCAAATTTATCTGTGCTTTTAGATATTTTAACCCGATAGCGGCTCGAGAACTTACTTTTGCGGGAGGTCTATTAATTTTGGCTCTCTTATTCTTCGTCTGATCAGTTTAACTTAATATAGGAGCGATCGATCTTTGTGTCCTTTGTGTCTTTGTGGTTCGTTCTATTCGCTCGTACCCAGCAAACCCAAGAGGGCCTATTTTTGCTTTGTTCGATTCCATACTATCTAAGTTTCTAAGCTGATTCAAACTACTAATTTGCCATAACCAGTCTAGGATAGCCAACGGAAGGATGCTGCAAAAGTTGTGGAGTTAATTAACAATCATCCCCGAAAATGTCTTGACTATCGAACCCCCTTTGAGGTATTTTATCAAATATGATCGAATAGTGATGCAATTCAGATTTGAGTTTACTACAAATTTTTTTAATCATCATGCCACAACAATCCTTAATCCCTAAAACCCCGACAGAGCAAGCCATCCCCACTCCTGCGGCACAAAATAGTTTAAATGTCAAGCTTTTAAAAAAAATATTTCTATTTTCTCCCCTGTTATTTTGGGGATTATTTGGTTTAGCAGTTAGCTCGGTGAGAGCAGTGGAAAACCTACAATGTCCTGTCATTTCTAAGGAAGAAGTTGATACTAATGCTCTCAAAAGAGAAATTGCTAATTATTCGGCCACTCTGCGAGTCTATCCTAGCGATCTGGGTACGATTAAACTTTATCTTCAACGGGGAATAGCGCGAGAAAAAATCAATGATCAAAACGGTGCGATCGATGATTTTAGTCAATACATTTGGTATAGTAATTATCATGCTCCCGCCTTCAAAGATAGACAGTTACTAGCCCAAGCCTATTACCAAAGAGGTGTGTTAAAGTTAGCCATGGCCAAGGATCAGCGTCAGCTAAAATTATTAGAAGCTGCTCGCTCAGATTTTCAGCAAGCCTTTAAATATAATCCCAATAAAAGTGAAGTTTACTTTAACCTAGCAATTATTGCCTCTTTGCTCAATCATCAATCCTTAGCTTTAGATTATTACCAGCGTTTCATCGGTTATGAAACTGAGAATTATCGCGGCTATTATCATCGAGGAAACCTTTACTCTCACTTAGGCAATTATGCGGCGGCTATCAAAGATTATAATCTGGCCATTTCATACCAACCCGATCTAATTGAAGGCTATTATAATCGGGCCATAGCTTTAGAAAAAATAGGCGGCAAAAGAGAGGCTTTTAAGGATTATAAAATCGTTTTAAAATGCTCACCTAACTTATTTTTAGCCAAGAATGCTCCTAGCAGTTATCAAAACCGTGCCAGAGTACAAATTGAAATGGCTGACGAAGAAGTAGAATTAGCCAATTTATCAAATAATTCCCCCGAAGGATATCAAACAGCGATCGAGTATTATAATGGAGCAATTGAAGACTTAGCACTTGTTATCCGTTTTAATCCTAACTACGATAAAGTTCCCCATGCTAGAGCATTTCTTAAACGGGGTTATGCTCACCTACGACTCAACAATAATCAAGGGGCAATTCAAGATTATAACGAAGCAATTTATCTGCAACCTCAAGACGCAAAAGCCTATGTATATCGCGGGTTAATGCGAGCCAATAAATATCAAGAATACGCAGGAGCTTTAGAGGATTTTACTGCGGCAGTGGCACGAGATCGTCATGATGCAGCCGCTTACTATCATCGGGGATTAGTGCTGTATAAATTGGGGCGTTATCAGGAAGCTTTAGATAATTATAATATTGCCTTAGCCCAAGATGATCGGATTAATACACCTAGTTTTACTTCTCGCTCTGTCTGTAGCGAAAATATCCAAGAATCTGCCGACAAAAATTATTTTTATAACTCCAGAGAAACCGATTTTCGTCCTAATTATAACGTCTCTTGTCATGCTCAAGCCCGGGGAGATGCTTATTTTGCTCTGAAAAATTTTGCCGCGGCCGAAAGAGATTATACTACTTATATAGTTGCCCATCCTAACGATCCAGAAGGGTATCATAAACGGGCCAATGCGCGTTTTGAAAAAGGGGATAAACAGGGAGCGATCGAGGATTATAATGTATTTCTACAAAAAGTCCGCGATGCGAGAATTTTCTATAGTCGTGGTAATAGTAGCGCTGACGTGGGAGATGATCAAGGAGCGATTACAGATTATCTGCAATCTTTGAGCATTAGTCCTATCGATGTGACAGTGTATAGTAATCGGGGAAATGCACGCACGGATACCGCTACTATTCCCGATAATGTACAAGTAACACCGAGAATATCGGAGAATCCGATCGCCTATAATAATCGTGGTATTATTCGACGACAAACTGGTGATAAAGAGGGTGCTTTAGAGGATTTAGATAGGGCAATCAGCTTGAATTCCAATAACCCAATCGCCTATAATAACCGGGGAGTTATTCGCTTTGATTTGGGAGATAATGCCGGTGCTTTGGAGGATTTAAATATGGCTATTGCTCTCCAGTCTAACTATGCTGAAGCTTACTATAATCGAGGTTTAGTTAAGGAAAAAATGGGCGATAAGAAGGGAGCGATTGCGGATTATCAATTAGCAATTACTTATCGTCCCAATTATGGCGAAGCTTATTATAACTTGGCTCTTGCCACCTACGATGATAAAAATCCTAGTAGTCGAGTAGGGAGTCTTAACTATTTGCAAAAAGCCGCTAATGCTTTGATAAAAACTGGTAATTTAGAACTGTATGAACGCGCGGTAGAATGGATGTTAAAAATGCAGTAATTTGTCTAAAAAATAAGCTCATTTTTGACAAAGGCTTCAAGATTTTATCATTGATTAGCTTTCTTGCATAATTAATTTTTGGGGGGTCAAAAGGCTCCCAGAAAAAATCTGGCAATTCTCCCCCCGAAAAAGAAGGCTATAAACTAAGTACATGAAAGCTTTTAGCTGAACAAATTAGGTTTTATAGCAATTCCATTTGATACGTAAATAGAGCTTGCTATGGTAAAATAAAAACGGTTCTTCGGTTTGTGTTATGCAATGGACGGGGGTTATAATAGATGTAACCCTTATATAGAAAGACATTTGGCAATTTTTGTCAATTGTTTTTGATCTAGAGCGAACTAATCAATTAAGTCTCTTGCCAGATAAGGATTTAGTCGATTTATGTCCCCCTATCGAACCATACCAAGTAACGAAGAACCTTTCTATCCAGCCGTGATTAATTACAAGAATACGCAAGAGGCTAATCAGCAAATACCGCAAGTACCGCAAGAGATGAAGAATAAAGCTAAGGCAGTCAATATTAATCAGTGGTGTCCTCGTCGAGAGTTAAAACCAGTGGAAGACCCGAAAATTTACGATTACATAGAATGTAAGTGAGTGAATTACTGAATATTAACTTCGAGATATTGAGGTCGATAAGTACGAACGTAATTCAACACCTGGTCGAGATCCGCTCGGTTGGTCAGGGCGATACACCATGAGGTTCCGTCTTCGCCATTGGGTTTTTCAAAGGACGGATCGTAGTGACCCACATTCCGCACCCTAAGTGTCACAACGTCTTAAAAGAGGAAGGGGCGTGAGCCAAAATACTTATCTAGAGGAGTTATACCATTTTTCTTTATTCGCGTCACAACGAATGCAGGCTTGGCAAGCATTCGAGCGTGGATGTCTGTCATGGATTTAGAAATTTGGTATAATCTTACCGTTTTCTACCCCCGAGGAAATTCCCCTTCCGGCAGCAGAATGCGGCCTTGACAAATTAACCGTGATCCGGTATGTGTGGGAAAATTGTCTTAAAATATTATCTACGCTGCTACTATCACTAAACTAGAAAATTAAAGAGCGCATTAGCTTAATCCTTCTCAAAAGTTAAAATTCTATGGCTGAAAGCTTGAACCATAAATCCGAAAAACCTTCTCCCCCTCCCGTACCCCAAGAAAATCCTTGGCTAGAAGCAGTTAAAACCATTGTCACGGCTGGAATTTTGGCCTTTGGCATCCGCACTTTTGTGGCTGAGGCCCGTTATATTCCCTCTTCTTCCATGGAACCCACTCTCCAGATTAATGATCGCCTAATTATCGAGAAAGTTAGCTATCATTTTCAGAAGCCAGAACGGGGTGATATAGTGGTTTTTAGTCCGACAGCCGCTCTAAAAGCTCAAAATTTTCAGGATGCTTTTATTAAACGGGTGATTGGACTGCCGGGGGATAAGGTGCAAGTCAAAAACGGTTTAGTTTACGTCAACGGTAAAGTTTTAGCGGAAAAGTATATCGCCGAAGAACCTAATTATACTTACGGACCGGTGACAGTTCCCCCCGATCAATATCTGGTTTTGGGCGATAATCGCAATAATAGTTATGATTCCCACGCTTGGGGCTTCGTTCCCCGGGAAAACTTAATCGGTCGCGCCGTGGTGCGTTTTTGGCCCTTCAATCGTCTGGGAGGATTTGATAACCCCGACGCTGCCACAAATCAGAATTAATGTCAACAAAATAAATATAAAAATTCCCCCTAAAACTAGGGGGATTCGGCCATCTATTTGAACATATTACTCACGGAATTGTCCTCATGGATGCGCCATATTGCCTCACCCAGAATCGGGGCAACCGGCAAGACTTTCAGTTGCGGGAAAAAATGGTCTTGTGGGACGGGAATCGTGTTAGTAACGATCACTTCCTCGACTATGCCACTGGATAAACGCTCGATCGCAGGACCGGAAAAAACCGGATGGGTGGCACAAGCATAAACCTGCCGCGCCCCTTTGGCTTTCAGTAACTGCGCCCCTTGAGCGATCGTACCAGCCGTATCGATCATATCATCGACTAAAACCGCCGTTTTATCCTTAACATCGCCGATCAAGTTCATCACTTCCGCCACATTATGGGTTTGCCGGCGTTTATCAATAATTGCTAGGGGCGCATCACTGAGTTTTTTGGCAAAAGCCCGCGCCCTAGCCACCCCACCCACATCGGGAGAAACCACCACGATATCGGGTAATTTTTTACTGAGAAGATAGTCCACCACCACTGGGGAACCGTAAACGTGATCGAAGGGAATATCGAAATAACCTTGAATTTGGGACGAATGCAAATCCATGGCCAACACGCGACTTGCCCCCGCTTCCGTGATCAGATTAGCCACCAGTTTAGCGGCGATCGATTCCCGGCCGGCGGTTTTGCGATCGGCGCGAGCATAACCATAATAGGGAATTACGGCGGTAATTTGTCGGGCAGAAGCACGACGACAGGCATCAATCATGATTAACAATTCCATCAAGTGATCGTTGACGGGATTGCAACAGGGTTGAATTAAATAGACATCACAGCCCCGGATCGATTCCTGAATCTGGATGTACAATTCACCATCGGCGAAACGTTTACGAATCATCGGACCCACATCCATACCCAGATAACGGGCCACCTCTTGGGCGAGAGATACATTAGCGGATCCCGAAAAGAGACGCAGACGATTGCTGTCCGACGCGGCGGGAAACATCGGATGTCGCATCAAAGTAGCAGAATAGCTCACAGCAGATTCTTTACCCTCAAACTCAAGGCACTTTTTTCTATCATCTCAGTTTTGTTGAAAATCTGAGTGGATTTCTTTGTTAGATCTCAATCATAAACAATTACCGATCATTTTCGAGCCGTTGCAGCCCCTTTTAGCAGCAACGGCCATGGCAAAATTGCCGCCGGATTTTGTCAAAACCGATTAACGTTTGGCTAACTTTTTCACCGGTAATTTACGCAGACGGATCGATTTCGGGGTAATTTCCACCAACTCATCTGGTCCAATGTATTCGAGGGCGCGTTCGAGACTCATATCCACGGGGGATTGTAACTGAACCAATTCATCCCCGGTGGCGGAACGATGGTTAGTTAACTGTTTAGTTTTACAGATATTGATCTCCACGTCTTGAGGCCGGTTACTTTCGCCGATAATCATGTTTTTATACACTTTTGTCCCCGGAGTAATAAAGAATACCCCCCGGTCTTCGGCGTTTTTGAGGGAGTAGAAAGTGGCCACTCCTTCCTCAAAGGCAGTAATCACACCATTGTAACGGGTGGCTAATTCCCCGGAGAAAGGACGATATTCGAGAAAACTATGGTTCATAATCCCCTCACCGCGACTCAGACGGATAAATTCGCCCCGGAAACCGATTAAACCCCGGGCCGGAATCACGAATTCCAATTGAGTACGGCCATTGCTGCCCGTCTGCATATCCTGCATTTCCCCTTTCCGTTGGCCGAGACGTTCGATACTGGAACCCACCGCTTCTTCGGGTACATCTAAAACGAGGTATTCGTAGGGTTCGCAGGGTTGACCGTTAATTTCGCGATAGATAACCTGCGGCTGCGATACTTGGAATTCGTAGCCTTCCCGACGCATGGTTTCGATGAGAATGCCTAAATGTAGTTCTCCCCGGCCCGAAACCAGGAATTTCTCGGCAGAATCACTTTCTTCCACCCGTAGGGCGACGTTAGTTTCTAATTCTCGCATGAGACGATCGCGAATTTGCCGCGAGGTGACGAAAGTGCCTTCCTGACCGGCAAAGGGAGAATCGTTCACCGAGAAGGTCATTTGTAGGGTCGGTTCATCGACTTTAATTAGGGGTAAAGCTTGCGGGTCATCGGCTAAAGTTACGGTTTCCCCGATGTTAGCGTCGGCAAAACCAGCCACAGCGACGATATTACCGGCGCTGGACTCGTTTAATTCCACCCGTTTGAGGCCTTCAAAACCAAGAAGTTTTGTTATTTTACCCTTGACAATTGCGCCCGTATCCTTTACTAAAGCAGCCTGTTGACCAGCTTTAATTACGCCGTTATGGATGCGGCCGATAACGATGCGTCCTAAGTATTCCGAATAATCGAGGGTGGTTACTTGCAGCTGTAGGGGTTTGTTAACGTCCCCGGCCGGCGGTGGAACGTGGTGTAAAATCGCCTCAAACAGGGGCTGCATATCTTTGTCTTCATCTTCGAGGCTTTCTTTGGCGAATCCTTGCATCCCGGAAGCGAACAGAGTAGTAAAATCACATTGGTCGTCATCAGCACCCAGTTCCACAAACAGATCGAAAACTTTGTCCACGGCTAGGTTAGGATCCACGTTAGGGCGATCGATTTTATTAACCACGACAATTGGTCTTAATCCCTTTTCTAGGGCTTTTTTCAGCACAAAACGCGTCTGGGGCATCGGCCCCTCGTTAGCATCGACAATCAGGATACAACCGTCCACCATACCTAAAACCCGTTCCACTTCGCCACCAAAGTCGGCGTGACCGGGAGTATCGACGATGTTAATCAGGGTGTCTTGGTAACGAACGGCGGTGTTTTTGGCCAGAATGGTGATACCGCGCTCTCTTTCCAGGTCATTGGAATCCATGACGCAGGTGGGTACATCTTCCCCTTCTCGAAAGATTCCCGACTGTTTGAGGAGTGCATCGACGAGGGTGGTTTTCCCGTGGTCAACGTGAGCAATGATAGCAACGTTACGGATAGGCAGAGACATAAAATATTGAAGTAGTCTTAGGTTTATTTTTACGAGTAAACATTTCTTAAAATTCTAGCTTAGACTGACCAGCACCGTTAGCAAATCTTTATTTTTCCTTGGTTTCCCATCAGCAAGCTCTACTGATTACTGTTGACAGACTCCCCAAACCCTAGGCAAGCAACCCACCCTCGGATGAGTCGAGACGATAGAAAAGACGACTGGAGGCAGGGGGTAGGGGTAAATTGAAGCTAGAGTGAAAATCCTCTTGAACTTTATAGGTTAACCGGGGGGAAACTTGGCGAACAATTTGCGTCAACAGTTTATCACCAGTTTTTTGGAGAATGGGACGGGGAATCTTATAAATAAACTTGGGAAACTTAACCATAACATCCATACGCAGTTCCCAGGTGACTTGGGTGATAACCGCCGGAATATCCCGTCCCTGTTGCCGAAAAATTGCCTCAATTTCCTGACTAGGAGAAGATAGGGGCATTTCCTCTAGTTTCATAATTGCCTGATAATCCACTAGATAGCCCAAAAACGGTTGATCGGGAATGGGAACACTACGAGTATGATAGACTCCATTGACGGGCAGCTCTAGAACCACAGCGATTTTCGGCTCCAGTTCATAGCCAAAAGCACCATATTTACCGATGGTGATGATATAACCATTGTCACCGAAGGGCAGAGTTTTCATCGGTTCGGCACAACGACAAAACCAACCCTCGTGAGCGCGGAGATAATCGGCAACCTTGTCCTGATTGCTATACATATCCATAGAGCCGGCAAAATGGGTTTGAAAACCGAGAAATTGATTGTCTTCTTTGACTTCTACAGATTCGCGAGCTAGGGAGTTAATGGGGGGACACTGCATGACTTATAAACCTGGCAAATGATAGTGTTAGAAACATTTGGGGATTAACCGCCAAAGGATCAGGGAAATTTGTAGAATCGAGATTAGTGTAACGTATTGTTAAAAACTATTAGGTCAAGAAGCGATGAAAGCATTTGTAGCAGGAGCCACGGGGGAAACAGGACGGAGAATAGTTGCCCAATTAGTCGAACGTCAGATTCCCGTCCGCGCTTTGGTGAGAAACCGAGAGAAAGCGGCGGAAATTTTGCCGGCAGGGGTGGAAATCGTCGTCGGAGATGTTCAACAGGCCGATAAGTTAGAGGCACTAATCGCTGATTGTAGCGTTTTGCTATGCGCCACGGGGGCCAGACCGAGTTTTAATCCTACGGAACCTTTGTTAGTGGACTACTTGGGAACTAAAAATCTCATCGATGCCGCAAAAAAGAAAGGAATCGAACATTTTGTTCTCGTTACTTCCCTCTGTGTATCGAACTTTTTCCACCCCCTCAATCTCTTTTGGTTAATTTTATTCTGGAAAAAACAAGCGGAAGACTATTTAATCAATAGTGGACTAACCTACACGATTGTGCGCCCCGGAGGCCTTAAAAACGATGATAATCTTAATGCCATTAAAATGTCATCCGCCGATACCCTTTCTGAGGGCAGTATTCCCCGCACGAAAGTGGCCTCGGTTTGCGTAGAATCCCTATTTTATCCCGCCGCTAACAATAAAATTATCGAAATTGTTGCTCCCTCAGATGCTCCCAATCTCGATTGGACTCAATTGTTTCAAAGTGTCGGCTAAACAGTAATCAGTAATCAGTTATCAGTTATCAGTAATCAGTAATCAGTAATCAGTAATCAGCAAACAGTAATCAGTGAAATGATAACCCAAATGTGGAAACTAAAAACTCATATCTGATAACTGGTAACTGATAACTGATAATCCGTTAACCTCTTAACCAGTCAAATAATTGACCGAGGGTGATTTGAAAATTCGTAGCAAAAGCGGGGACGGGTAAAAGAGCATTTTCTGATTCAAAAATAGCGATAGTTCGATCACTAAAATAAACAAAGATAATTTCTTCTTCAGGGTCGATTAACCAACCCATTTGAGTGCCGTGATCCAGACAATAAAGGATATTTTTAACAACTTTAGTCTGATTTTGATCTGGAGAGAGAATTTCAATTAGCCAGTCAGGAGCGATCGCAAAAGTATTTAATACTTTTCCCTCGCTATCGCGAGGAATATTTTCCCAGAGAAAAACTGAAACATCAGGAACTAGAGAACGACTGCCAAAAGTACAACGCAATTCAGGATAGGCACGGGCAATTCGTTGGGGTTTTAGACTAGCGTTAATAGCTGGAACTAAATCACCTTGAATAGTGCTATGTTTACCCTGGGGCATCGGTTTAGGAATAATTTGACCGTCAATAAATTCCTTGGCGGGTTTAGTTTCTGGTAATTGCAGAAATTCCCTTATTGTCAGGGAATTATTAACAGTTACAACCATAAAATTTTTTTATTGATCGCTATGATCGTTAATTTTATCGCAATTTCTCCAAGCAGAGAAGATCAAAACAGTTATATAAAAATGTCCGTCACATCGCTGGGACAGGGTTGGGTTTGGTGGTGGTGCAGAAATGCGTGGAACTACACGGTAGCTCGATCGAAATTACTATTATCCCCAGTAATGGAACCACTGTCACGATTCTATTACCGAAACTGGCCTGAAAATCAATAAATCGGAGCGAGAATCATTCTCAATCAGGGGAAAACTTCCGGGGAAGAAATTAGGAAACACCACCCAGACGGGCATATTCTAAAATTGACCGGCTGAGAGCATCGCGATCATCGCGGGTGAGATAATAATTCCGGCCACCGATATCATTGAGAAATCGCAGTAGGGCAAGACAAGCGGACTCTAGATCCGCTCTGCGTCGGGCAGCCGCTAAAGCTTGTTCAGAGGTGGCATAAACTAGGCAATCGCTAATTCCTTCCCTGCCATCCACTCGCCAACATTGAAAAGAATAACCCTGCATTTCTAGGATCAATTCAATCTGCCAACCGTGATAGTCAAATCGCGTGTAAATCATGTCAAGCAGCCCCGTTTAGGAGAGGAGAGTCACAGGTTTGACCGCTCTGATTGTTTAGAAGCCCTGCACCTGTCTAACTTTCTAATTTAACGGGTGATTATGGAAACCCTCTGCAAACTTGGTGCAGATTTCGTGCAGAAATGATTTTGTCCACTGTCTAAAGGCAGATATTACTTTAAACGATAACCAAGACCGTGAACGGTTTCAATAAAGTCTTCCGGCGCGCCGAGGGATTTTAGCTTGTGACGAAGACCGCGAATATGGGAAGTAACGGTTTCCTCGGCCGGAGAATCGTCCAAAGACCAAACTCGCTCAATAATACCCGATCGACTTAAGACCCGGTGTCCATGGGTAACAAGTAATTCTAAGAGAGCGAATTCCTTGGGGGTGAGGGAAAGAAATTGACCGTTATAACTGGCCTCGTGGGTACTGGGATTTAACTGCAAACCCCCCCAAGATAATAAAATACTGCTGGTGCTGCTGCCGCGTCGGATCAAGGCCCGAATCCGCGCCATTAATTCGCCCAAATCGAAGGGTTTAGTGACATAATCATCGGCCCCTGCGTCTAATCCGTCGATTTTATCGATTACCGTATCCCTTGCGGTTAATAATAGGACGGGAACGGTGGCATTAGCAGAGACGGGATGATGGGATTCCGCTCGTCGCAGACGTTGACAGAGTAAAGTTCCGCTTAATTTGGGCAGGGTGACATCAAGAACTAAAAGGTCATATTTGCCTAATTCTAGCCAATTCCAGCCTTCTTCTCCGTCTCTAGCCACATCGACAACGTATTGTCGCTCGCTCAATGCCTCTCGCAAAATCTCGGCTAGTTGCATATCATCTTCTACTACTAAAATTCGCATGGTCTAGAGTTGACACTCCCGCCGTTAAGCTGACGCTGTGACAGGGGATTCTTGATTCACAGAAACCCGCTTTTCGGTACAAGTACCAACGAGTCTTACAGTTTCTCCCCAAGCTTGAAATTCCGACTGTCCATCGGTATTTGTTGACAGTATTCTCATACCTTCTTCCCTTAAATTCTTGGCGGCGTTTTCATCTCTATCGTGCTGCGTCTTACATTCTGGACAAATCCATTCACGAATACTGAGAGTCAACAAATCATTTTTAAATCCACAGCAAGAACAGAGCTTTGTACTCGGATAAAACCTGTCAACTTCTACAAGTTTTCCTCCCTCTCTTTTTAGCTTGTAATCCAAGAAATTAAGCAACATACCAAAACCAGCGTCATGTATTGATTTAGCTAATTTAGTCCTTGCTAACCCTTTAATATTCAGATTCTCGGCTACAACGATTTGGTTTTCATCGCATAACTTTCTGGAGAGTTTATGAAGAAAATCCTGTCTAGTATTTGCTATCTTTTCGTGAACCTTGGCTACCTCCTTAATGGCTTTTTGGCGATTATTAGACCCCTTGGCTTTACGAGACAATGCTTGTTGTCTCCGCTTTAAACGTTTAGCATATTTTCTGGTAGGTTTGATTGGGTCAATCTTGTAGGTTGTTTCACCATCAAAAACCGTAACTAAAGAAGATAAACCTAGGTCTATCCCTGATATTTTTAGTTTTTCAATGGTTGTTGAGTCATCCATCTCAAACAAGATGGCAGCAAAATATTTATCTGTACTGGTTTTAGAAACAGTTACGGATTTAATCTTACCATTTATTAATTGAGAAATCTTAGCTTTTACACCCCCTAATTTAGGTAGCTTAATTCCCTTATTTCTAATTGAACAACTTTCAGGATAACGGATTGATTGTTTTTTGTGCTTACTTTTAAATTTAGGGAATTTTGTTCTTTTTGAGAAGAAGTTCTTAAAAGCAGATTCTAAGTTTTTCAATGATTGCTGCAAGGTAGCGGCAGTAGCCTCAGCTAACCATTCAAAATCCAGTTGTTTCTTGAGTTGGGTAAGGTCTTTTGCCATGTCACAGTAGGTAATTCCTTTACCAGTCTCTAGGTACTGATTGTTAGTTTTATTTAAGTAGTAATTCCAAACAAAACGGACGCAACCAAAGTTTTTAGCTAAGGCTAGTTCCTGTTTTTTGTTTGGGTATATTCTCACTTTTAAAACATTTAACATCAGCCTGACCCCATCTGTGCTATCTTTTCAGTATAACACTTACCGCTTAAATATGTCAAGCTCATACATACCTTGAGAATCAAGCCTTTCCTTATTAGGAAACGCTGTCGCGTTAGTTTAGATTCTGGGGGCAATTCATCTCCCGTTAATTTCTGGTATATTTTTAATTAAGGAGAAATTTAACGGGAGTCCTCTTGCTCCATTTAGATAGAGTAAGCTGGAAATAGCGTCGGTTAACTTCTGATGAATTGGCTCAAACAAGGAAAATGGATCGCGGGAGGTTTCGGGCTAACTGTCTTATTGATGGGAACTATTAGCCTAGTTTCCTATCGCAATACCCTCGCCCTGCGTCAGCGCGCTGCCCAGGTGGAAGTTACCTACGAGATCATCGATAATCTCGCTAATCTTTACGCTAACATGGCGGTGGCCGAATCGGGAAGACGGGGTTATATCAAAACTGGCAGCTCTAGTGAATTGGGCCGTCATCGTCGGGCGATCGCTTTGATGCAATCTAACTGGCAACTCCTGGCCAAACAATTAGAAAACGGCACGGATTTCGAGCGGGAAATGGTGACTCAGATCGGGGATTTAATGTATCGGCGAATTGCTCTATTTAATCAATCGATCGCCACCTATAAATCCGATCAATCCGATGATCTTTTGCAAGATGCAATCACGGTTAAAAGTGTCGATATCCGGGATAAGTTTCAAAATCTTCTTACCTATTTACAAGCTAGTCAGAAAAGGAATTTAAGAAGTAGCATCGCTAGTTCTAGGGATAGTATTAGCGAAAATTCTCTGTTGGGTTTACTGGGAACTTTTACTAGCTTTGGGATTATTTGCGGAGTTTATTTTTTAGTTTTTTGGCAAGAGAAACGGCGACAAAAAAGTGATGAAATTCACCGGTTATTACTACAGGAAAAAGAACTTTCCGATCTAAAAATTCAGCTTTTTTCTATGATATCCCATGAGTTCCGAACTCCTTTAACCGTGATTCTTTCCGCCTCGCAGTTATTAGAAAATGGCTTAAAAGATGCAGATCAGTCGAGCAGAAAAAACCTATATAGAATCCAGTCTTCTGTCAAACTAATGAATCAATTTTTAACAGATATTTTGATTTTAACTAGGGCAGAATCTGGCAATATCAGTTGTCAACTAGAGCCGCTCGATATTGAAGCTTTCTGTTTAAATTTAGTCGAGGATTTTCAATTTATCAATAAAAATAATACGCCGATTAAATTTGTCAGTCAGGGATTGATGATTCGTCCCTATCTAGATGAGAAACTGCTCTACTCGATTTTAAGTAATTTACTCTTAAATGCGATTAAATATTCCCCCACAGGAGCAGGGATTAGTTTGATTTTGTGGAAAGATAGCGATCGCATTGTTTTTCAAGTCCGGGATCACGGTATCGGCATTGCCGAGGAAGATAGAGGTAAGATATATGAACCCTTTTATCGGGGTCAGAATGTGGAAAATATTATCGGCACGGGATTGGGGTTAGCAGTGGTTAAAAAATGCGTCGAACTCCACCGCGGCGAAATCGCCCTAGATAGCCAAGTGGATAAGGGAACAAGCTTTACCGTCAAACTGCCCATTTCACCCTAGTTCCAGCTTGAGCGGCCCTAAAGATTACAAAATTTAACTTTCTTTCTTCCGAAATGGGACGAAAGCAATGGAGAATTTTTATCTTCTAGATTGATCGATCGCAAAGTCCAATCTCGATCGACCCTGAAACCGTCACCAGTGCCTGATCGCGGCCCGAATTAGTCCAGAATCAACTCACTCCGGGTTGATGGCATCGCAACTTTTAGGCAAAAATAGGGCTTTTACCGCCCAAAAAGCCTATATTTTCGCTATTTAAGGTTGACTGAATAAATCTAAAAACCTTATCCAACAAGGTTTTTAGACTTTTCTTCCCTCAAAAAGTGCCGACCTTTGGAGTGATTGGGGGGAAAATTCAGGGACTTTTTCCCTGAAAATTAGGTAATTGACCCCCTGAAAATGGGTAAACCCCCACACCCCACACCCCACACCCCACACCCTGCCACCAGGAAAAACTTTTTGCCGCAAACCCTATTTTCCCCCCTGTTGACCCCTGATTTTTGCAGCCGGTTGACTCCCATGAAGAACTGGTCACGGTTTCCTGATAGGATAAGGTGACTTGGGATTAACTTATGGTGTTGAAAATATGTCTCTAAAACCTTACATTTCTCGCTTATTAGCTTTGGTTCTCGTCCTGGTCATCGGATTGATGGGTTGTTCTAGTAGTTCGGGGTTAACCGGCAATTATGGACAGGATACCCTAACAGTGATTGAAACTTTAACCACAGCCCTTGATTTAGTCAAAGATGACCCGAATAAAGCGGCAGTTGAGTCGCAAGCAAAGGAACAAATCAACGATTACATCTCCCTCTACCGACGAGATAAAAAATCCGGGGGTTTGCGTTCTTTCACTACTATGCAAACAGCCTTAAACTCTCTAGCTGGTTATTATACCGCCTACGGTTCCCGTCCTATCCCCGACAAACTCAAACAACGTTTAAAACAAGAATTTAAACAGGTGCAATTCTCTCTCCAGAAAGGAATTTAGATACAGTTATCAGTTATCAGGGGTGAATCTCACGTTTGTGACTTTCTCTCACATATTGGTGAGCAGCAGAAGTCATTCAAAGAGGGCGAATGCAATTCGCCCCTACAATAAATAATATCATCGGGCCAATGGTAGGGGCGCACCGCGTGCGCCCCAAATATCATCTAGATATTTCGACCAAATTGAGATGCACCCGTTATCAGTTATCAGTAGAACTCGACCTAATCAGACCAAATCCGGTTAGACTAGAAATACAAAGCGTATTATAAAAAACTACAAAATTGATTCAAGACGAAACCCTAGAATTATTGGAATGGCCGCGGCTATGTCAACACCTAGCTACTTTTGCAGCGACTAAACTAGGTGCGATCGCGATTCGTCAATTGCCCTTACCGGAAAGCAAAGAGGAAAGTTTAAACCTACTTTGCCAAACCAAAGAAGTTTATAGCTTAGAACAAAAATTAGATAGTCGTCTTTCCTTTGATGGGATTACCGACATCGGTGATGCCCTAGAAAGGGCGCATCTGGGGGGGTTATTATCGGGACAGGAACTTTTAAATATTGCCACGACTTTGGCCGGAGTGCGACGTTTACGGCGTTTAATTGACGAACAGGAAGATATACCAGTTTTAAAAGAGTTAGTAGCGGAAATTCGCACCTATCCAGAGATAGAACAGGAAATACACCGTTGTATCGATGAAGATGGCCGGATATCCGATCGCGCTAGTCCCCAATTACGCGAAATTCGGGGACAAATGAAGGTGATTAAAGAGCGAATTTACCGAAAATTACAGGATATCATGCAAAAGCAGGGCGGGGCTATCCAAGAAGCAGTCATTACCCAAAGAAGCGAGCGCTGGGTGATTCCCGTCAAAGCATCGCAAAAAGAGCAAATACCGGGGATAATTCACGATACTTCCAGCACAGGGGCGACTTTTTACATTGAACCTCACTCTATCGTTGACCAAGGCAATCAACTGCGGCAATATCGTCGTCTGGAACAAATCGAAGAAGAAAAAATCCTGCGACAGTTAAGTAATCTGATCGCCGAAGCTTTTGAAGACTTAGAATATTTACTAGCGATCGCTACTAGGCTCGATCTGGCCACCGCCAGGGCCCGTTACAGTTTATGGTTAGAGGGTAATCCCCCCCACTTTATCGATGGTTCGGAAACGATTACTTTACGGAATTTGCGTCATCCTTTGCTCTGGTGGCAAAAACACCATGAACAGGGGGGGGAGGTCATACCAATAAATGTGCAGATTAGCCCAGAAATTCGCGTTGTTGCCATCACCGGACCAAATACCGGCGGAAAAACCGTTACTTTAAAAACCCTCGGATTAGCGGCTTTAATGGCGAAAGCGGGCTTGTTTATTCCAGCGCGGGAACCGGTAGAGATACCCTGGTTCGATCAGGTTTTAGCCGATATCGGCGATGAACAGTCTTTGCAACAGAGTTTATCAACTTTTTCGGGTCACATTCGCCGGATTGTCCGCATTTTAGCGGCTTTAAATTCTCGTTCCTTGGTTTTACTCGATGAGGTGGGAGCCGGTACGGATCCGGCCGAGGGAAGTCCTTTAGCGATCGCTATTTTACAATACCTTGCCGATCATAGTTTACTGACGGTGGCTACCACTCACTACGGGGAATTAAAAGCGTTAAAGTATCGAGATTCTCGCTTTGAAAATGCCTCGGTAGAGTTTGACGATCGCACTCTTTCCCCCACTTATCGACTATTATGGGGCATTCCGGGGCGTTCTAATGCTTTAACTATTGCCCAGCGTTTGGGATTAAGTGCCGAAATTGTGGCCGAAGCGAGAAATCATCTGGGGGGGTTATCGGAGGAGATAAATCAAGTAATTGCTGGTTTGGAAGCGCAAAGACGGGAACAGGAGTCAAAAGCTAAAGAAGCTAGTCAATTACTCCAACAAACGGAGAAATTTTATACAGAAGTGTCCACACGGGCTAATTCTCTACAGGAGAGAGAGCGAGAATTAAAGCGTTATCAGGAGCAGGAGATACAAAAGGCTTTATTATCAGCAAAAGCAGAGATTAATGACGTTATTCGCCGATTGCAAGCAGGAACAAAAACCGGTAGAGATGCCCAAAAAGCCACAGAGGAATTAACTGCGATCGCAGAAAGGGTATTACCAAAAACGGAAAAAACTAAGGTTAATTATCGTCCGCAAGTGGGGGAAAGAGTCCGCTTGCCCAATTTGGGACAAACTGCCGAAGTTTTAGCAATTTCACCGGAATCAGACGAGATTTCCCTGCGTTTCGGTATGATGAAGATGACCCTACCCTTAGATCAGATTGAGTCTTTGGATGGTCAAAAAGTGGAAACTGCGCCAAAACCTGCCAAAAATTTGCCCCAAACTCCCACAAAACCCCAGGAGACTCCTTTAATTCGTACTGCTAATAATACCGTCGATATTCGCGGTTCTAGGGTGGCAGAGTCAGAAACGGATATCGAACAGGCGATCATCAGGGCTACCCAATCGGGTATATTATGGATTATTCACGGTAAAGGTACGGGGAAATTGCGTCAAGGTGTTCACGATTTCCTATCCCGTCATCCCCAGGTAAAACGCTTTCAATTAGCACCCCAAAATGAGGGGGGTTCGGGGGTAACTATCGCTTATTTAACTTAGGGTTTTCAGATGTGATACTAAATCCCTTGAGTATAGGCTACATATCAGGGCAGGCACTCATGCAAGGGGCAAGAGGGGGAATAAATAATCAGTCTTTAATAAATCGTGAATTCTTGACCGCAACTATCAAGACTGGCGGTTTTTATTGCCCTAATTGCCAGCTTATCTCTTCACCTGCTCGTAACGGCACCAGTCCAGATTCGGGAAAGGGCAATTCATCGGGAATGCGCCAAGGGGTTTTGTTTAATGTGATTTGTTCCGTATTCCGGGGGAGTTGATAAAAATCTGGCCCGTGAAAGCTGGCGAACCCTTCCAGTTGCTCAAGCGCATCGACGCTCTCAAATGCTTCTGCGTACAACTCTAGGGCGTGCAGAGCCGAATAACAACCCGCGCAGCCACAGGAACTTTCTTTGCTGTAGCGAGAATGGGGCGCACTATCAGTCCCTAGAAAAAACTTGGGGTTGCCCGATGTTGCCGCTTGCAAAAGTGCCAAACGATGATCCTCTCGTTTCAAAATCGGCAGGCAATAAAAATGGGGACGAATGCCACCGGTAAAGAGAATGTTTCGGCTAAACAATAAATGTTGGGGCGTAATTGTGGCGGCGACGTTGTTGTTAGCAGATAGAACAAACTTGACCGCATCGGCAGTGGTAATGTGTTCAAAGACGACCCGCAGTTTCGGAAATCTGGTTATCAGTGGGATTAATTGCTTCTCAATGAACACTTTCTCGCGATCGAACACATCAATATCACCATCGGTAACTTCTCCGTGCAGTAGTAGCGGCAGATCCAGCTGCTCCATCGCTGCCAAAACGCGATCGCACCTACGAAGGTCCGTCACCCCCAAGTCGGAATTAGTTGTGGCACCGGCCGGGTAGTATTTCACCGCTTTGACAAACTGGGAGGCTTTTGCCGCCATAATTTCTTCGGGACTGGTATTATCGGTGAGATAGAGGGTCATCAATGGCTCGAACTGTTGACCCTCTGGAACTGCTGCCAGAATGCGATCGCGGTAGGCGGCGGCATCGGCCACGGAGCGCACTGGGGGCTTTAAATTCGGCATGATAATGGCACGGGCAAACTGACGCACCGTATGGGGTAGAACCGCTTTCAGTGCCGCACCGTCGCGGAGATGAAGGTGCCAGTCGTCGGGTCGAGTGATTGTGAGTCTTCGCATTGTTCCATCATACAACGGTTAGGAATCCCAGCGCCACAATTAAACGCAAGAGAGAAGTCAATCTTCGGTCAGGGAATCAATTCCCTATTTCAGCAGTCAAGTCGGTTTTAACTAATAAGCTGCCGCGCATCTAAATGGGTCTAGGTCGATAAGAGAAGGCTGGATCTGCGCTATTTATTTCTCTTTTTTTCATAAATTCAATTGGCGTACAAGTGAATTACTTAAGACTAGATATTATTACCAAAAATCTAATCTCTCTTTTAGTTTTTACCTCAGATGTAGCCGATGAAAACATTCAAATAATGACAGGAGTGAGTCAAACTTTACAGTCTAATCCCAATGGTAATAGTCCTAAAAAACTTCCTGTTAATAATAATTAAACTATCTTTCTTTATAGTAAATTAGTGCCAAAAATAACCAAGATAGAGCAATTTCTTGAATTGCTAATAATTCCACATTAATCAATCCTATCTAAGATTGACTAACGCATCCCCTTGAATATTTTCTTGATCGAGCGGCTTTTCAGTCCCCAAAATCCTTACAATAGGAGATGAAGATAACCTGAAAAGTTGGAGAATATGAATTATCTCATTGCCGTGTTAGCTGATCGCATACAAGCAGAAGAAGCTTCCGTTGCCCTGGAAAAGGCGGGAATTCCCCAATCTCAAGTGACCATTCTCGGTCGCGGCTATAAAAGTGCTGATGAGTTCGGTTTGATCGATCCCTTCCAACAGGCCAAAAAACGGGCTACTCTCATGGCTTTTTGGTTAATTCCCTTCGGTTTTGCCGGCGGCTACCTTTTTAACCTGATTACGGGATTGCATACCTTTGATTGGGCCGGAGAACCGGGCAATCATATCGTCGGCGGCATTGCTGGGGCGATGGGGGGGGCGATGGGCAGTATTTTTGTCGGTGGTGGCGTGGGTTTATCGTCCGGCAGTGGCGATGCACTTCCTTATCGCAATCGTCTCGGTGCGGGAAAATATATTATTATCGTGCAGGGTTCGGAAAACCTGAAAAATCAAGCGACTCTTATCCTGCGTCAATTTAACCCCGAAAATCTGCAAGGATACGCCCTAGAACGGTGAACGGTTATCGGGAATAAGTTATCGGTCATTTGATTTTTTCCTAAGAATTTTTGATTAATTACCAGAAAACAATGTTACCAAGAGAAGAATTACTAAAGGGTGTTGAAAACCGCGAGGAGATAGCGAAAGTTATTGATAAAGCCGAACAAGCGATTAAGACTTGGGAAGTGACGACTACAGACTTTCTTTCTCCTGCGGTTTTAGCGGAAGTGGAACGAGTTTTTCAGCGTTTAACTGATGTGTCAATGCAAAAATGGGGCGGTTATCCCCAAGCAGAAAGACAGCGCCTCGGTATTGCTAGAGTTGATCTACCTTTGACAGTAACAGATATTCCCCTATCTGCCCTTGATATTGCTGGTAATTTTCTTTTTGATACCGCTAACCATCGGGATTTTTTAGGGGCAATGTTGGGGACGGGTATCGTTCGGGAAAAAGTCGGTGATATAATCGTTTTAGGTGAGCGAGGAGCGCAGGCGATTGTAGTGCCTGAATTGGCAGATTTTTTATCTGCTAATTTGCGACAAGTGCGTTCGGTTCCCGTGAAAACTAGCCCGATTCCTTTGACGGAATTAAAAGTTAGACCACCGCAAAAAAAAGAAATTAATACCGTGGAAGCTTCCTTACGTTTGGATGCGATCGCATCGGCGGGTTTTGGCATTTCTCGCAGTAAAATGGCCGAGGCAATTAGCGCTGGGGATGTGCGAGTTAACTGGAAAGATATCAGTCAATCTAGTTATAACGTTAAAACCGGTGATTTGATTTCTTTTCGGGGAAAAGGTCGTTTAGAAGTGGGTGAGGTTACTGTGACCAAAAAAGAGCGCTATCGGGTTCATTTAACCAGATTTATTTAGTTTTTTCTGTCTCTAGAATTTGTTATTAGACAGATTAATTGCCATGGCTGAGAATTTCGCCTTAATCGTGCAACTGTGTCAAGTGAGTCCCATCGGTAAACTATTACCGGGGGCGCTTTATGTTCATCGAGAAGCATTACATCAACTGGATCCTATCCTCCAGAGTTACGAACAACAAGCAAGAATTAATCAGCATTTATCTGAGGCAACAATAATTAAATTTAGCACCGATAAACCGAAAATATCCTATCTTTTTTATCCCGATTTTGATCGGGAACCTCACCCAGTTTTAACTAAAAGTTTAGTGGTAGATCTGGGGACATTAATCTTAAGTGAATGGAATTATCAAAATGCTGATAATCCGCCTATTTTACACCGAAAAGAAACTTTTGTTACTAGGGACTATCCTTTTTATGAACAATTCGAGCATCTCACAAAAATCGAGAGTGCTTTAGGACTTTTAAACAGTTCTTATCCCATCGGTACTAAACAGGAATGGCAACGACTTTTAAGAAAGCATCACCTTGATTTTGCAGGAGATTATTTAGTTTGTAATCTAGAGGGACAAAAGGAAAAATCGATAATAATTGATCGCCACAAGGCTGCTCTTGTTCGCAAAACCCTTTCTCGTCCAGCAAGATTAGCATTAGCGGCGGGATTATTCCTTCCTGAAACCACTTTTTTTGATTACGGTTGTGGTTATGGAGGTGATATAGAACGCATAGCTGAACAGGGTTATCAAAGTGAAGGTTGGGATCCTTATTATCGTCCCGATAGTCCTTTAATTGAATCTGATATTGTTAATTTAGGCTATGTAATTAATGTTATTGAATCCGCCGAAGAAAGGCAAGAAGCTTTATTAAAAGCTTGGCAATTAACCCGTCAAGTTTTAATTGTTTCAGCACAGATTCTAATTGATGATAGTGAACGGGGTTTAATGGCCTATGAAGATGGAATTATAACCCGTCGCAATACTTTTCAAAAATACTATCAACAGGAAGAACTAAAACAGTATATTGATAGCACTTTGGGGGTTGATTCTATTCCAATAACTTTGGGAATTTATCTGGTTTTTCGAGAGGAGGAAAAAGCCGAAACTTTTCGTTTATCCAGATGTCGTTCCCGCGCTACCACACCTAAAATTAAAACCCATCTCAAACGCTTTGAAGATTACGAAGATTTATTAACTCCACTGATGGAATTTTATACCCAGCAGGGACGTTTACCCGTCGCAGGAGAATTATTACAAGAGGAAGAAATTAAGGCAGAATTTGGCACTTTTAGACGCGCTTTTCAAGTGATTCTACAAGTAACAGAAGGGGAAGAATGGGAGATAATTGCCGACAAAAGACGCGCCGATCTTTTACTTTATTTAGCTTTAAGTCAATTTAGCCACTGTCCGAAAGTAAGGGAATTATCCCCCGCTACCCGTGCCGATTTTAAAGCTTTATTTGGCAGTTATCGCAATGCTTGCGCTTTAGCAGAAGAAGTGTTAATAAGTGCGGGAAATCTACCAGCAATCGCTCGTGCTTGTGAAAATAGTTCCCTAGGCAAACTTTCCCGTTATTCCCTAACTATTCATATTAGCATTCTGGAAAAATTACCGATGTTATTACGCTTATATGAAGGTTGTGCTAGTCAAACTATCGGACGGTTAGAAAATGCTAATGTTATTCGTTTATCCTTTCGTCAACCCAAAATTTCCTATCTCTATTACCCCAATTTTGATACAGAAATTCATCCGATTTTAGCTACTAGCATGGATGTATATTTAGGTTCGGCTGATTTTAGTTTTCGCGATTACCGGGATAGTCCTAATCCGCCAATTTTACACGAAAAAGAGCTTTTAGTAACGGCTGATTATCCCAACTATGATAAATTGGTTCGCTTAACTCAATTAGAAAAGGATTGGGGATTGTTAGAAGATCGAAAAGCGATCGAACGTTTACAGGGTTGGCAAAAATGTTTAGAGGAGCATTGTGCTACAATCAAAGGCCATCAAATTCTGTGGCGAAAAGATGCCGATCCCTATAAAGTTAGGATTTTACGCGCTAAAATTAACGCCAGAAGAAATCAAAATAAGTCTTCCTGAGTAATTAAGTAAAATAGATGAGGTAATTAATTGTATGATGACTACGATTCGGTTACAAGGATTAGAAGATTTCGAGTTAAAAGCTAATGATCCTGAACAAAGAATGTTAATTTCTGGGGTTAATTGGCAACAGTACGAAACCCTCTTAAAACATTTAGAAGATAGTTCCAGTTATCGCATTACTTACTTAGATGGAATGGTAGAAATTATGGCTCCTAGTCGTCGTCATGAAGTTAGCAAAGAAGATATTGGTAGATTAGTGGAAGCTTATTTAGAATATGCTGAAATTGATTTCTGGGGATTAGGTTCCACCACGTTGCGAAAACAGGAAAAAGAAGCGGGTAAAGAACCTGACAAATGTTTTTGTTTATTTACAGAAAAAGAGTTTCCTGATTTGGCGATTGAAATCATCTTAACCAGTGGCAGCCTGAAAATTTTAGAAGTTTATCAAAGATTAGGAACTCAAGAGGTTTGGTTTTGGCAAGATAATCAGTTAAAAATTTATTCTTTGCAAGAGAATGGCGAATATATTTTAATCCCTAAAAGTGCTTTATTACCGGATTTAAATTTAGAATTATTAGCCGAATACGTCAACCATCCTAATCCCCGTCTTGCTGTCAAAGAATTTCGCTTGTGTTTAACAGAAAATTCCCAGTTATCATAACTATTATCTTTCCATGAATTCTCAAGTAAAATTTAACCTACCTATCCTAGGGATATTTGTATTTTCCCTAGGAATAAGATTCTGGAATCTCAGTCAGTTTAATACTCTTGTTTTCGATGAAGTTTATTATGCTAAATACGGCAATGAATATCTAATCGGTAAAGAATTTTTTCAGTCTCATCCACCGTTAAGTCAATATTTAATTGCTATTAGTATCTGGATTGGCTCCCATTTTCCTGCCGATCCTGAAACCATTAATAATTTAACGGGTTCCCTGCGCTCAACTTTTAGTTATCGCTGGTTAAATGCTTTGACTGGTTCTTTTATTCCCCTCATTATTGGCGCAATTGCTTATCAATTAACCCAGAGAAAAACTGTATTTTTAATCACAACTTTTCTCGCCAGTTTAGACGGATTATTTTTGGTGGAATCCCGCTATGCTCTCAATAATATTTACTTAATTTTATTCGGTTTGTCTGGACAATTATTTTTTTTATTAGCACTCCAGAAAAATCAGAAACTTAATTGGCTATTATTATCGGGAGTTTCTTTCGGTTTAGCGGCAAATATTAAATGGAATGGCTTAGGATTTTTACTGGGAATATTTATTTTTATCGGTATTGCTTGGTTAATAAAATTATTTAATCAAGAGCAGTCAAAAGATCATCTTTGGACAAAGGCAACTAACCTGAGATTAGAGGACATTTTTATCGCCTTAATTGTCTTTCCTCTTATTACCTATAGTTTGCTGTGGATACCTCATCTTCTCGTCAACCATCAATATAATTTTTGGCAAGTACATCAAGAAATTTGGTCATTTCATCAGAGAATCAAGGGTAATCAATCTGATGTTCATCCCTATTGTTCTCCTTGGTATAGTTGGTTAGTAATGGGGCGACCTGTGGCTTATTATTTTAAGAGAGTAGGTGATAAAATTTATGATGTTCACGCGATGGGAAATCCGTTGTTATGGTGGTTTTCTACGATAGCGATTCTAGTGGTTTTTAGTCGATTATTTAACCGAAAAGAGCGAGTAATTTCTGCCTATCTTATCTGTAACTATATTGCTAATCTGCTGCCCTGGTTAAAAATTAGTCGCTGTACCTTTCTCTATCATTATATGGCTGCCTATAGTTTCACTTGGATTGCTCTAGCTTGGCTCTTAGCCGATGGTTTAGAAAGTTCCAGTCCTATTTATAAAAATGGCTCGCGCTCGCTGATAATTTTGATAACTTTTGCTTTTATTCATTGGCTACCAATTTATTTAGGCATTCCCCTGTCAGTGCAGGATTATTATCTGAGAATGATTTTTCCCAATTGGATTTAGGATGAAATTAGCACCAAAAACTGATACAATAAAATCATGATAAAAAGCGATCGCATGAGTTATGGGTAAACAAAGAATCTTATCTGGTGTGCAACCAACTGGCAATTTACATTTAGGCAATTATCTAGGTGCGATCCGCAATTGGGTGGAGGGACAACAAGACTACGATAATTTCTTTTGTGTGGTCGATTTACACGCGATCACCGTTCCCCATAATCCCGCCACTCTTGCGGAGGATACTTTAGCAATTGCCGCTTTATATTTAGCCTGCGGAATTGATTTAGAATACGCGACTATCTTTGTCCAATCCCACGTTAAAGCTCATACAGAATTAACTTGGTTATTGAATTGTATCACCCCTTTAAATTGGTTAACCGATATGATTCAATTTAAAGAAAAAGCAATTAAACAGGGGGAAAATGTTGGCACGGGGTTACTCGATTATCCCGTACTAATGGCTGCCGATATTCTACTCTACGATGCCGATAAAGTACCTGTGGGAGAAGATCAAAAACAACATTTAGAATTAACCCGCGATATAGCTGTTAGAATTAATCATCTTTTTGGGCAACCGAAACAACCAATTTTAAAACTTCCTGATCCGATGATCCGCAAGGAAGGAGCGCGGGTGATGAGTTTAACCGATGGCCGGAATAAAATGTCTAAATCCGATCCTTCCGAGATGAGTCGGATTAATATTCTCGATAGTCCCGATGTCATTGCCAAGAAAATTAAACGCTGTAAAACCGATCTAGTTAAGGGTTTAACTTTCGATGATCCAGAACGTCCCGAATGCTATAATTTATTAACTCTCTATAGCATTTTATCGGGAAAAAGTCAAGAGGTGGTCGCAGCAGAATGTGCAGATTTAGGTTGGGGACAATTTAAACCGATGTTAACAGAAGTCACCATAGAATCTCTGCAACCTATTCAGGAAAAATACACCGAAATTAGAGAGGATAAAGATTATTTAGCTACAGTTTTACGGCAAGGTCGTCTCAAAGCAGAAGCGGTAGCCAATCAAACTCTCGATCGAGTCAAAAATGCCATGGGTTATTTACCACCATTTTAGGGATAATTTTCGGGTGCATCTGATAATTATCCAATCTACTCAGTTGAGATTTTTCAAGGAAAACTCGCTGCTTTATCAGTCAATCTTTAACTCTTGGTGGGGTTTTATCCCCCCCATCCAGGGTAAGGGAAGGAGAATGATTACAAAAGTTATTAAATTAAGCACAACTCCAGTGATATTTTGGTAAAATAAGGGCATAATTAAAACTATCAAAATACTTACCTGTCCTTTGAGATTATGGTTGTAGAGTCCCAGCGGAAACAAAAAAAACTATCGTCTAGGGAAGATGAGTCTCGTCCAATTGCCAGCAAGGAACAAAACTCTTATCTAGCAGAGGGAATTGTTGATCATCAATCAACTCAGATTGCTCCTTCCTCCTTACTACAGCCATTTTCTCCAGAGTTAGAAAAAGATAGAGCCAACAAATTTAATTTTCTTAAAGAAATTCTGGTTAGTCATCTTGGTCAACCTTTTTACTCGGACAACGGCTTTATTCTTTATCAAGGAGATGCCACAAACTTTTTGTCTAAACTATCTCATAGTGACATAAAAATTGACCTCACTGTTACATCACCACCTTATAATATTGGCAAAGAATATGAACGAGTTCTTTCAATCAATGACTATGTTGATTGGTGTGCTAATTGGCTGCGGCAAATTTATCAGATTACTCAAGATAACGGCGCTTTGTGGCTAAATGTTGGTTATTTAGAAGTACCAGAAAAGGGATTATGTGTTCCGATTCCCTATCTTCTTTGGGATAAGTCTCCCTTTTATCTTTTACAAGAAATTGTCTGGAAATATGGGGCAGGTGTTTCTACAAAAAATCGTCTTAGTCCTCGCAATGAAAAATGGCTTTTTTATCTCAAAAATTGCCAAGAATATACTTTTAACTTAGACAATATTCGTGACCCTAACGTTAAGTATCCCAATCAAAAGAAAAATGGTAAATATCGTTGTAATCCCCTCGGTAAAAATCCTTCTGATGTGTGGGAAGTTTCTAAAGTCACTACAGGAGAAAAGCGCAGTTCTAAGGAAAGAACCGGA
Organism: Microcystis viridis FACHB-1342; assembly: GCF_014698335.1. Classification (GTDB taxonomy): domain Bacteria; phylum Cyanobacteriota; class Cyanobacteriia; order Cyanobacteriales; family Microcystaceae; genus Microcystis; species Microcystis ichthyoblabe_A. The sequence continues at coordinate 37,117 of NZ_JACJSV010000015.1, forward strand.
CATCCCGCACAATTTCCTTTAGCAATTGTCGAGAGAATTATACAAGCTTCATCTAATCCGGTAGAAATAATTCTTGATCCCTTTGCCGGTTCTTGTTCTACAGGAATAGCGGCCTTGGGATTAGGAAGAATTTTTGTGGGTTTTGAAATTCGACCAGACTATTGCGAGATAGCTGCAGAGAGATTTAAAAGATTTAAAAAAGAAAGAAGCAATACTTATATCCAAGGCTCATTATTCTAGATTTTTCGATACAATTGGAGCAATTTATAGTTTTCTACGTCAGAGGAAAGACGCGATTGTTGACCTGTAGCTGCCTTTTGCCCAATCCAATCCCCAGAATCAATCCAACCGAAACGAATTAGTTTAATCTGAGGATTAGTAGTATTAGAAAACTTCTCAAAGTTAACTGCTAAATAGTATCCAGACTTACCTTTTTTGCTGTTATTAGAATTTTGAGCATAGCTTCTATTGCCATATATATGTCTAGGATCAGAGGAGGTTTTGACTTCAATTGAAAAAAAGTCATCAGGTATATAGACAATATCTTTATCAGATATACTGATATCTCCTCTCCAGAAATCGGGATATTTTGCTTTTAGTTCTAAAGGAATTAATTCATGAAGTAGAAAACCCATAATTTGAGGTTTAGGGAAGATATCCCTACCAATTCTAAAACCTTTTGTACCTAACTGAGAATTAAAAATTGATTGCCAAGATGTTAAAACAACATCAACAATTGCATCGGTAGATAGGGGATGTCTTTCCACAAGTCGTTGGGTGATAGATAACCAATTACTAGGAGAGAAATCTGCATAGGGAGAATTCATCTATAGTTTTTTTACGGCGTTATTAGATACAGTAACTAATATTAACGCAACCACCTCCCCCTATCCCAACACCTAATACTAAATTCTGTTTAAAAGGCATAGGAGAGTGGGGAATGCTGGATCAGGGAGCAGGGAAAAACAATCCATAACTTGGGAGTTAATCATAGTATTAAAAACGGATTTAGTATGATTAGCCTTTTTAAACTTGTTTTCGCAGTTTCAATCCTTGAAAATGCGATCGCTAATAAAAATAGCAGAGTCCGGCAGTTACCCCAAGACTAAGAATTGTTATCCCCGTGGGAATTTCCAACATACCCGACTCGGTTGCTGATATGTTGTAGGATTGTAATAAGAGGATTTTTTTCCTGAAAAATTGTCATATTTGAGGTTTTGATTATGCCTTATACAAATGAAGAAGGTGGACGCTTAAATAATTTCGCCGCCGAACCGAAAGTTTATCAAGCGGATCCCCCCACTAAATCGCAACAACGTAATTATCTTTTCTGGGGTGTTGCTGCGATCACACTTGTCGGTGGACTGTTAGCCGTCGCTTTTTACGCATCTCAAGCTGGCTAAAATTTAGTCCCTCGTAGTTGCGATTTAGCCCCTTTCACTCCTCTTTACCGCTAATATCACAACTACTCCCTATTTTAAGGCTTTTGACCCTGAATTAATGCCACTGCTGACTGAGACTTAGCCGCAGTCCCCTGTTTACCCTGAGATAACGCTAGACGGGCCGCCTCCTCTAAATCAGCGATCGCTTTTTCCCTGTTTCCCAATTTATAATAGGTCAAACCCCGATTGTGGTACGCTTCGGCAAAATTAGCATTAATTTTCAGACTCTCATTATAGTCCCTTAAAGCCATTTCCTGCTGTCCGGCTCGGTTATAGGACAGGGCGCGATTATAGAAAATGCGATCCTGTCCTCTAGTTCCCTGTAAACTCAAAGCTTTTGTGTAATCCTCGATCGCTTCTAGGTGTCTTCCCAAGTCATCCTTAGCATTACCGCGATAAATAAAGAAATCAGCAAAATTTCCGTTTAAAGCGATCGCTTTTGTGCAATCTTCCACCGCTGCCTCGTATTTTTTCGTCAGATAATGCACATAACAACGATTACCGAGAGCACTAACATAATTGGGGTTGATTGTCAAGGCCTGGGTATAATCTGCGATCGCTCGCTCGTACTGGCCGAGAACTAATTCCGCATAGCCGCGATTATAGTAAGCATCGGCATCCTTCGGTTCTAATTGTAGAGCTTGAGTAAAATCGGCGATCGCCCCTGAGTAATCCCCTGCGGTTAAACGATCCACCCCCCGATTATAAAATTCTACAGCTTTCACGGGGTTAGCGGTAGTTTGAGCGCTTAGGGGAGAGACAGTCAGTAAAAAAGTCGCTATAGCTATAATAATTGTCAATTTTTTCTTAATTTTCATAATCCGTTCACCTAAACAATTCAAGGTAAAATTAAACAGCCCTACTTACAGGTCAAAATATCATGATTAAATCTCTTTTGGCGACTTTCCTCCTAATTACCACCCTCCTCTTCACCGGTTGTGCAACTCCCATCGCTGGACTGCAAGGATACACCAGTGGCAGCCAAGGCTATCAATTTTTATATCCTAAGGGTTGGACGCAGGTGGAAGTGAAAAAAGTTGCAGGAGTAGATGTGGTTTTTCATGACCTGATCGAAACGAGCGAAAATTTAAGCGTTATTATCAATCCCGTCCCCGACAATAAAACTTTAACAGATTTAGGGACCCCCTCGGAAGTTGGCTATCGTCTCCTAAAAAATAACAGTCTTAACCCCAATCTTGATAAGGAAGTAGAATTAATTCGCTCAGAATCCCATCAAATTGACGGCCAAGATTATTATATCCTCGAATATCAAGTTAAATTAGTCAACGGCCAAGAACGTCATAATCTGGCCAGCGTCACGGTTAATAATCATAAACTCTATTCTTTTAATCTTTCCACTTCCCAAAAACGTTGGACGCAAATTCAAGAACTCTTTGAAACTATCGTTGATTCTTTCTCGGTTAGTTAGGGAAATAGGCAACAGGTAATAGTAAAACGTAGGGTGCGTTAGACGGCAAAAATTCCTGTTTTGACTTAAAGGTAACAATCCGTCGTAACGCACCACCTATCATCAACTAGGTAGCCGGTTATAATTAAAGATAACATATAAAGAACCAGAAGCCTGTCCCACTATCTAACAATTAATTGAGATTACTTACTGAATCAGTAAATAGTAATCAGTAAGAAAGTGGTAACTGATAACTGATAACTGATAACTGAATATGAGTAACTCGGAAGAAAATAGACTAGATAGACTCGAATCTCTTGCTGAAAATACCCTAACAGAACTACGGGAGATTAAATCAGGACTACAGGAGATTAGATTAGGATTACAGGAGATTAAATTAGGACTACAGGAAACCAATCAGGGATTAAAAGAAACTAGAGTGATTGCTAATTCTAACGCCAAATCGATCGAAGCGTTAACTAATAGTCTTGCTGAGTCTAAAAAAGAATGGGAAAAAGACAGACGGGGACTTTATCAACTGCTAGGACAATTAACTCGATCGATGTCGGATTTTTATGAGGTTCAGTCAGATTTTTACAATCGATTTGACAATGAAGGAAGACAATCCCGCATGGTTGAGATTTTAGATCGTTATTTTCCCCCCGAAAATCCTGCCAATTCTTAGCATAAATAGCTAAAAAACTGATAACTGATGGTGGGTTACGGCCAATAGATCAATTAATAATTAATTCTAATAATTTGTCATTGCCTAACCCACCCTACCTAACTATCTCCTATCTCTTTTGACTGAAAAAACTATGTCTATTCCCTTGATTCTTGCTTCCGCTTCTCCTGCGCGTAAAAAACTATTACAAATGGTGGGAATCGATCCGATTGTGCGAGTGAGTAACTTTGATGAATCGACAATTAATGCCGATGATACTCTCCATCTTGTCCAAACTTTAGCCCAATGTAAAGCGCAAACGATCGCCCCCCAATTTGATACAGGATTAATTCTTGGTTGTGATTCCGTCTTAGAAGTAGCGGGGGAAGTCTATGGCAAACCCAAGGATAAATTAGAAGCGATCAATCGTTGGCAAAAAATGCGCGGTCTGGTGGGTACACTCTATACAGGTCATGCTTTAATTGATCGAGTTAATAATCAAACTTTGACTCGTTGTGGGATTACTAAAGTTCACTTTGCCAATATCAGCGATGAAACAATTATTGCCTACGTTGACACCGAAGAACCCCTAAAATGTGCCGGCTGTTTTGCCTTAGAAGGAAAGGGGGGTCTATTCGTGGAAAGATTAGAGGGATGTCACAGTAATGTTATCGGTTTAAGCTTGCCCCTGTTTAGGCAGATGTTAACGGATTTTGGCTACCAAATCACTGACTTTTGGTGATCTTTTTGCCGATAATTTCCCCAAATTTATTGGCAAAAGGGCTTGACAAATTCTCAGATTTATGTTAACCTTTTATTATAGTGGGAATCCGTGTCGCCCTGCGAACCCCTCTTTTTTCTATCCGATAGCCCCAAAATTTTTAACCCTTTCCTTTTCACTTTTTCCCGAAAAAACTATGTCTTGCTTGCGCGTGGGAATTGCCGGTCCGGTGGGTTCAGGAAAAACAGCCCTGCTCGATGCCCTGTGTAAAAATTTGCGGGATCAATATCCGATCGCCGTAGTCACCAATGACATTTATACTCAAGAAGATGCCCAATTTTTAGTGCGATCGCAAGCTTTAGCTCCAGAAAGAATTTTAGGAGTAGAAACGGGAGGATGTCCCCATACAGCTATTCGCGAGGATGCCTCAATTAACTTAGTTGCCATTGAACAGTTAGAGAGAAAATTTGCTAACTTAAAGCTAATTTTTCTGGAAAGTGGTGGTGACAATTTAGCGGCAACCTTTAGCCCCGAATTAGTAGATTTAACCATCTATGTGATTGACGTGGCAGCCGGAGATAAAATCCCTCGCAAGGGGGGACCGGGTATCACCAAATCGGATTTATTGGTAATCAATAAAATAGATTTAGCCCCGATGGTGGGGGCAGATTTAGGGGTGATGGATAGAGATGCCAAAAAGATGCGCGGGGATAAACCCTTTATCTTCACCAACTTGAAAACACGGGAAGGATTAGAGCGAGTGATTGCCTTTATCGAAAAGAATTTATAATAACTCTTGCTAGGAATAAAAAAGAGAGCGCCAGAAAAATTTAGGTAAAGCTAACATTCTTTTCCAGCGCCAAGGTTCCTGATAGAGTCGATACAACCACTCTAAATTATTGTCACAGAAAAAGCGAGGGGCGCGGATTTTTGTCCCGGACCAGATATCAAAACTGCCCCCCACACCTACCCAGATAGCTTGGGGACAGAGATATCGATGTTCCCTAATCCAATATTCTTGTCGGGGTACTCCCAAACCAACTAAAATTAACCGCGGTTGTTGATCTTTTAATACCTCGATCCAATCGGACATTTCCTGGGAGGATAGATAACCGTGGTTAGTCAGAATACGGATATTAGGTATCTTTTTTTGCCAATTACTTGCCGCTTGTTCAGTAATCCCCGGTTTACCACCAAAAAAAGCAATAGGAAAACTTTCTCCCTGCATTCCTAACTCAGTAATTAAGGATTCTGATAATTCAATACCGGGGCAGCGGGTTTGTTTTTTACCCCTTAATTTTAAGTAAATAACAATCCCCGCGCCGTCGGGAATAACTAAATCTGCTTCTCGAATAACTTGGGCTACTTTAGCATCATTTTCCCCTAACATTGCCATTTCTGCATTAAGAGTGACAACGTGGGAACCAAAACCTTGATAGAGGCGATCGATTAACCAACGACTGTAGTTATCGAGAAGATGAACCGGTAAACCAAGAACAGAATATTTGGGGGGAGTTTCTAACATAAGTAGGTAGGTGCTAATAGTTGTCAGACACCCCCCTTATTAAGGGGGGATCAGAGGCAAAATCTATCTTCAATTTAATTATAAATACTTACTTACAATTCATCTTGATTTAGTTGTTATTTTATCGAGAAATTGGCACAAAATCCATCCCAAAACTAGAACGAGAACCTGGTTCAACTACCACTAATTGCACGGATTGATTGCGATCGCCAGAGGGTAAAAATCGCACGGGATTAGTCGCCCCGGGTACAGAAAAATCACTGCTTCTTAACGCCTGTTGAACTCCCTCTCGGCTAGATTCTGCCTTAATTCCGGCGATTAAAGCCTGGGTAGCGTCATAGGCGGTGGCAGTGCGCCAATTTACGTCTCCTTGCCACAATTGGCGGGAATTATTCACAAAAGGACTGTTCGGATTAGCCGCCAAATGCCAAGCGACAGCGACAATCATGCCCAGGGCATTTTTTCCGCCTACATCCAGAGTTTTGGGGCTATAAACGTCATCACCCGCCACAATCGGTAATTTTTGGCCATTGATTTGAACCACCTGTAAAGCCTTATCTAGGGTACCACTATCCCCAAGAAGGGCGATGAGATTTGCTCCCTCCTGTTGAGCTTGTTGGAGGCTTTTAGAAGGGGTAAAAGTGAGGGAAGATAGATCAAATTCACTCACCACTTGACCTCCTCCTAATCCTAAAGCGGTGGTAAATTCAGATTTTAGGGATTGACTATAACCACTTTGGGAGTTAAAAAATACCACTGCCTTGACGTTAGGAATTTTTTGCAAACTAGATTCGGCTAATGCCCGTGCCGCCACAAAATCACTGGGAACAGAACGAAAGATATAGTCACCAAAATTGGAGAGTTTAACTGAGGTACTGATGGGGGAAATCATTACTAATCCCGCTTTTTGATAGATAGCAGCCGCCGCTAAAGAGGTATCACTGCTAGTGTGTCCTACTACTCCTAAAATGCTGTTATCAGCCGCTAATTTTTGGGCAATTTGAGCGGCAATTTCGGGATTATCAGCATCATCAGCAATGAGAACTTTTAAAGGAATGCCATTAATTCCTCCGCTTTGATTGATTTGATTTTGAGATTGGGCAACTCCTCGTAAAACTTCTAGGGCGGTGTTGACATTGCTCCCAATTGGCACGGAAACGGCGATAGTATAGGACTTAGCTTCACCAATACGGGCGTTATTTAAGTAGATGAGAGCTTCGGGATCATTTTGATTAGCTCGCAGGGATTTTTCTAGGAGGTAAACTGCTTGCTGAAAGTCCCCTTTTCCGAGTGCCTGTATAGCAGCTTGTTTGTCAGAAGCAGCCCCTTCAACTATTAATAAGTTTTCACCTTGACTAAATCTTGCTTGTGGCGATACCGATTTTTGCTCTGGTGATATTTTCTCGATTTCAGAAAGATTGGTTGGGTTATTTGATCCTTGAAAACGATTGTATAACCACCAACTACCAGCCCCAAAAAATATTAGGGTAATCAGCAGGGATAAAAGCAGGGTAACTGTATCATTTTTCTGGCTCATGGGCTGATAACTAAGATTAAATTAATGGTTTAATCGAGATTGATAGTTAATAAAAGCACCAATTCAATTCTGAATTGCACCAATATCCGATCTACCTTGATAGAATACCTCATTTGGGGTCTGATAGTCAAGACATTGTTTAAATGTGTCTTAGCTTATTAGCAATATTTTACCTTTTTGTTTGGGAATCTTCTAAATGTTTTATTAAAACATTTGAGGATAAAGTACCGTGTAAATGACTCCAGGGTAAAACCTGTTCTAAACGCCATTGTTGATGAACATAATAATCTAGCGGGGGAATTTGTCCTTTTAGTTCCTTAAAAGCGCGTTTATAACTGCCTAAAGAATCACCGTAGCCACGAGTTAATTCTAACAGGGAAGTTAAGCGGCGATCGCCTCTAGATAATAGGGCTTGAATCACTGACCAATTATAACTCTCTGGTCGAAATTCTATGCCCTGTTTACCTAATTGTTTCTCTAGATATTTTAATCTTTTTTCGGCCATTTTATTAACTCCAAACCACTGAAAAGGAGTATGGGATTTAGGCACAAAGGTGCTGCAACCGAAAGAGATTCGCAGTCCAGAGGCGGCTTTTTTTAAGGCTATTAACATTTCCACAGTTGCCGCAATATCTTCGATTTCTTCTCCCGGTATTCCCACCATACCATAGAGTTTTATCCCTTTTAAACCGCCCGCTTTAGCATTAATGGCAGCTTGGATAATTTCATCATTGGCTAACTTTTTGTTGATAATTTCCCGCAAGCGATCGGAACCACTTTCTACGGCAATAGTAATTGATTTGCTGTCTCTTAGGGATAAAATTCTGGCTAATTTTTCCGTGACAGTATTAGTTCTAACTGAAGCGATCGAGAGTCTAACCCCCTCAAATTTTGGTTGAAAAAGATAATCGAGTAAGGTTTCAAATTCAGGATGTTGGCTGACGGAAGCACCTAATAAACCCAAGCGATCGGTCACTTTTAAACCTTTTTCAATGGCGGGAATTAAAGATTCTAAACTAGCGGTACGAAAGGGTAAAGTTAAATAACTAGCTAAACAAAAACGGCACATTTCTGGACAACTTCGCACCACCTCTACCATATAAATATTCTCCCATGCCGCTTGTTTTGTTACCACCGTAGAAGCTGAAAGGGTATTACTGCGATAGGTTTGTTTACTAACAAAGGCGGGAACATTATTATCTATGGGTAGAATTGCCGTAATTTCACCTTCTGGACTGTCATAATTAACGGTATATAAACTAGGAACATAAACCCCCGAAACCTGGGCTAAATGACGGAGTTTTGTCGGTCGATCGGCGTTTCTAACCTCTTGATAGGCATTAATAAAATCAGCAATTAAATTTTCACCATCTCCCAATAAAATTACATCAAAATAAGCGGCAAAAGGTTCGGGATTAGCGGTTAAAACTGGTCCACCCCCAAAAATTATCGCCTGCTGATCTTGCCGTTGATGACTGTGACAAGGAATTTCTAAAGATTCTAACAGCGAGAGGATATTAACATAGTCCAATTCCCAGGAAAAGGAAAAGCCAACTAATTCGGGATAACGGGGTAAAGATTCTTGAAAATCCGTAAATAAACGACTAACTTGTATATCCGATCGCAGGGCTAAAGTTGCCCAAACAATTTGATAACCTAAACTGGTTATACCCACAGAATACTGATTAGGAAAGGCAAAAATAGTTCTAAGGGCATCACTGTGGGGTATTGCGGGAGTAAAGAGGAGTTTTTCGTCTTGTAAGATGGTCATTTCAGTTATCAGTTATCAGTTGTCAGTGACTACCAGTAGTCTTCAGTAGCTTTTAATTTTCATTCTCTTGAAAGGGGAGACTTGTTACCTCTTGTTTTTGGTCATATATAAGTTTAATTTAATCGGGGGGTGAAGGAGGGGAAAATATCTCAATATACAGTTCTAGGATCATATCTCAGGTTATGATGCTGGGGAGTCGGTGGTCAAGAACAAATTCAAGTTATACTTCCTCCCTAGGGATAGCTATTGTATTTACAGGAGATTTTCTCTTATATCCTAGCAATTTTCACAGCTTAACTAGGTGTCGATTTTATTCCTGAGCGCCGCTTTCAAGCAAATTTTGATCTCCTTTACCCCAACCAGAACGAAATCTATGAAGGCTGCATCTCAATTTGGTCGAAATGTCTAGATGACATTTTGGGCGCACGCGGTGCGCCCCTACTATTGGCGCAATAATATTATTTATTGTAGGGGCGAATTGCATTCGCCCTCTTTGAATCACAAATATGGAATGCAACCTCTATGAATAATTCCGAAGAATACGTTATAATCATGGCGAAAATCCTAGATTTAACCATTCCTGATCGCTATTTAAATTCTGTGGTTGAAAACTGGCAACGCTTGCAAGAAATCGCCAGTTTAGTGACAGAATTTCCCTTAGAGGATGACGGGGAAAGCGCCCTCAGCTTTGAACCATGACTATTTCTGCGATCAATTTAGCTCGATCGATCCAAAATCGTCAAACTAGAGCCTTAGAAGTTATTAGCCAGACTCTCGCGGAGATAGAGGCAAAAAATCCCCATTTAAATTGCTTTACCGACATTTTACAGCCTAGAGCGCTCGCTCAAGCCCAAAAAATCGATCTAGCGATCGCCAATGGGGAACCCGTCGGTGTCTTAGCAGGAGTCCCCTTCGCCGTCAAAAATCTCTTTGATATCAAGGGTATTGTCACCCTTGCCGGTTCCAAAATCAATCGAGATCACCCTGCCGCCGGACAAGATGCGATCGCTATTCAAACCCTAGAAGCAGCCGGGGCAGTTTTGGTGGGGGCGACCAATATGGATGAGTACGCCTACGGTTTTGTCACCGAAAATGCCCATTATCGAGCCACTCCCAACCCCCGCGATCCTAGTCGCGTCTCGGGGGGATCCTCCGGCGGTTCCGCTGCTGCCGTTGCCGCTAATTTAGTGCCTCTCGCCCTCGGTTCCGATACTAATGGTTCCGTGAGGGTTCCCGCCGCTTGCTGTGGCGTGGTGGGGCTAAAACCCACCTTTGGGCGCGTATCCCGTCAGGGCCTATTTTTGTTCGTCAGTAGTTTGGATCATCTGGGATTTTTTAGCGGCAATGTGGCGGATATGGCGGCTATTTGGAGTCTTTTTGCCAAAAATAACCTTAAAGCCCCTTTAAATGGCTTAGAGGGGGTAAAAATAGCCCTTGCCGACGATTATTTTCAGCAGGGAGCCGAACCGGAAGTAATCGAGGCGGTGACAGCGATCGCTGAACGTTTAGGAGTGAGCCAAAAAATCACCATTCCCGAAACCGCCCGCGCCAGGGCAGCCGCCTATATAATTACCGCTTCCGAGGGCGCAAATTGGCATTTACCGCGTTTACAGACCAGATTAGAGGATTTTGACCCCGCAACCCGGGATCGCTTCTTGGCAGGGGCATTAATTCCCTCTAGCTGGTATTTACAGGCTCAACGTTTTCGCCGTTGGTATCGCGATCGTCTGCGAGAGATTTTCGCCGAAGTCGATATTATTCTCACCCCGACGATTCCCTGTATTGCGCCACCATTAGGAGTAGAAAAAATGATTATTGACGGGCAAGAGCTATTAATTAGACCCAATTTAGGCAGATTCACCCAACCTTTTTCTTTTATCGGTTTACCTGCCCTTTCTTTGCCGATTAAACGTCCATCCCAGCTACCTTTAGGTTTGCAAATCATCGCCGCACCCGATCGCGAAGACTTAATCCTAAGGGTAGCCAGGGTTTTAGAGGAAATGCTCATAGATATCCCGCATAAGTGAGATATTAAGGGCACACTTAATCCTAAAATCCCTAATTTAAGGACATATAGGCAAAAAGGTCATTTTTCTAGTCTAAGTAAACAATCTATTCGTTTTTTCTTCTCTGAATGCTGACTACTGGCTCGGAGACTACTTTTCAATGGTTGATAGGGTCTTATTTTTTTGAATTTAACTCGATTTCTCGACTCATTAGAACAATTCGAGCCTATAATATAATTAGGTTCAAATCGAGAATCAATTTTTTTATTGCCATCTATCTGCAAGGAAATCTATGAAAATTGTCATCCCGATCCTATTTTATAGCAAAGGAGGAGTAGAAAGAGTCATTATCTCTTTGATACCTAGCTTATTAGAATATGTCGAACAGATTATTATCGTCCTCCCTCGTAAGGAAATTGAATATTTTAGATATTTAATGCCCGATTCCGATAAACTTATCTACGAAAATTTTGATTTTTATCCCCATAGTTTTGAAACAAAATTAATCTATGTTTATGGTCTTCTAGCGAATTTTTATAAAACCCTAAGACTAACTTCTATTCATCATATTTTCTCTCGTAGAATTGGACTTTTACGCATCGAAGCAAGAATTAATCAGATTATCAAGCGTTACCAAGCTGATCACTGTTTGTATGGAATGACTAATCGGATTTCTCCTCCTAATGTCAAGGTTACTTTAAGTGGCATTATTTATGATGTTTTTTGGCAATTTGCTCCCTTAACTTACTCAGAATCTTATCAAGAACCCTACAATGAAGCGTTAAAAGAATGGTTAGATCGGGCTGATCTACTGTTCACAATTTCCCAAAAAACTAAAGAAGATGTTTTAAAAATTTTTCCTAATGTTACCTATGCTAGTAAATTAAAAGCTGTACTTTTAGCAGGATTTGTCGAGCAGTCTAATCCCAAGAGTGATTTAGTCAAAAGTGAGCTAGTTACTTTTTATTTTCCCTCCTCCTTTGGTATCTACAAAGATCATCTGACTTTGCTCAAAGCAACTATACAACTAGCCAAAAAAGGCTTAAACTTCAAGGTTGTTTTTATTGGCAAGGAAACCGATAATCTAGTTAATGGAAATCTGCAATTATCTCAACAGTCCCAAACTCAAGAATACCAAGATTATCTCAAAGAATGTACCCGACTTTATCGGGAAAATCAAGAAATTTTTCAGAGTCATTTCAAGGGATTAGGTTATCAAGACTATGAAACATTGCAGTTTTATTATCAAATCTGTTCCTGTGTGGTATTTCCCTCAAAATACGAAGGTTTTGGATTAGCAATAGCAGAAGCAATTTTACAAGGTATTCCCGTTATTGCTTCCGATTTAGAAGTGTTTCAAGAACAGGTAGAATTATATAATTGTCCCGAAAGAGTGCAATTCTATCCTAGGGGAGATGCGGACAGTTTAGCCAATTGTTTAGAACAATTTATCCTCAATCCAATTCCTCGCTTGTTACCCGAAGATATCCCCAATAAAATTAATTTCTGGACGTGGGAAGATGTGGCTAAAAAATATGTAGAACTACTGAAAGAAAATGCAGGTTACTGATCTCTATATCTACCCGATTAAATCCTGTCGAGGTATTCAATTATCCCAAGCTGAAGTGACTCCTAAAGGTTTACTCTGGGATCGAGAAATGATGTTAGTGGATGGTAAGGGTAAATTTATCACCCAAAGGGAATATCCGCAATTAGCCACCGTTTCTGTCACCATAACAGAGGATAACTTTTCTCTGAAAACATCTCAAGATTCCCTGACTTTTCAGCCTAATTTCACAGGAGAAAAAAGAGCGGTTCAAATCTGGGAATCCCAAACCATAGCCATGGATCAAGGAGATGAAATCGCCGAATGGTTTGAGAAAATTCTCGACATTCCTTGTCGTTTAGTGCGACAATCTCCCGATTATCCACGTCCTGCGAATCCTCGCTATGCAGGGAACGATCATACTCCCGTCAGTTTTGCCGATGGTTATCCAATTCTATTAACTAATACTGCTTCTTTAGCGGACTTAAATCGGCGTTTAGTCACACCAGTGCCGATGAATCGTTTTCGGCCTAATATTGTTATTAGTAGCGATCGAGCTTTTAGCGAAAGTAGTTGGCAAAAGATCACAATTGGAGAGATAAATTATGCCCTAGTTAAACCCTGTAGTCGCTGTATTATCACCACCACCGATCAAGAAACAGGTAGGAGAAATCCCCAGCAAGAACCTTTAAAAACCTTAAGCACTTTTCGCCGTTTCCCCGGGGGCATTATGTTCGGAGAAAATGTCATCCCCGAAAAGACAGGTACAATTAAAGTCGGCGATCCTATTACCGTAATCTAGAGATCTAGATATCTAGGGGGATAGGGGAATGGGGGAATTTCAACTAAAACCCTAAAACCCCAACACCCAACCCCCACAAGGTTAAGATAAATAACCATAAGAACAATACTTGACTAGAGACACTGAAACCATGCCCCTTGATACCGCATCGATTTTAGAAGTATTACGTCCCGTTCAAGATCCAGAACTGCAAAAAAGCCTAGTGGAATTGAACATGATCCGCAATGTGGCGATCGATGGCGGAAAAGTTAGCTTTACCCTAGTTTTGACCACTCCCGCCTGTCCTTTGCGCGAATTTATCGTGGAAGACTGCCAAAAAGCCGTTAAACAGCTGCCCGGGGTGGAAAGTGTCGCCGTGGAGGTAACTGCCGAAACCCCGCAACAAAAAGCTTTACCCGATCGCCAAGGCGTGGAGGGGGTTAAAAATATTATCGCCGTTTCCAGTGGTAAGGGCGGTGTGGGAAAAAGTACCGTGGCTGTCAATATCGCCGTCGCCTTGGCTCATTTAGGGGCAAAAGTGGGGCTATTAGACGCGGACATCTACGGCCCCAACGCCCCGACAATGTTGGGCTTAAATGACGCACAAGTGACCGTACAGGGCGCAAATGGCGAGATATTGGAACCCGCTTTCAACCATGGCATCAAAATGGTTTCCATGGGCTTTTTGATCAACCCCGATCAACCGGTAATCTGGCGCGGTCCGATGTTAAACGGCATTATCCGTCAGTTTCTCTATCAAGTCAACTGGGGCGATTTAGACTATTTAATCGTCGATATGCCTCCCGGTACCGGGGATGCACAATTAACTTTAATTCAATCGGTCCCCCTAGCCGGTGCGGTGATTGTCACCACTCCCCAGACGGTTTCTTTAATTGATGCGCGTCGGGGTTTAAAAATGTTCCAACAGCTAGGGGCGCGGGTTTTGGGTATCGTGGAAAATATGAGTTATTTTATCCCTCCCGATCAGCCCGATCGCTCCTATGATCTATTTGGGTCCGGTGGTGGGGAAAAAACCTCGCAAGAATTGGGCATTCCTTTACTGGGATGTGTACCTCTGGAGATAGCCCTACGGGAGGGCGGTGATACTGGTGTACCAGTAGTTTTAGGGCAACCAGAATCGGCCTCAGCTAAAGCCCTGATAGCGATCGCTCGTCAGGTGGCGGCGAAAGTATCCGTGGCAGCCTATAGTTAGGGTTTGCGGCAAAAAGTTTTTCGGTGGGGGCAGGGTGTGGGGTGTAGGGTGTAGGGTGTAGGATTTTACCCATTTTCAGGGAAAAAGTCCCTAAATTTTCCCCCCGATCACTCCAAGGGCCGGTGCTTTTGGATTTCAAAAAGGTCTAAAAGTATTATCGAACAATGTTTTTAGATTTATTGAGCAAACCCTAGTTAGTTAGTAAATTTGGGGAGAGAAATGGTGAGAAGACAGTCCCTTATTAGTAGGAAACTACGCGGTTTTAGTGAGCAGTTTAGCTTCATTTTCCGGGATATAGCCCAAATGGATCGGCTTTTGTTCGTTTTGGTGACGGGTTTAACCGTTTTCGGTGGTTTAATGATTCGTAGTGCCGAAAGACATACCACTGCTCTCGATTGGTGGCAACACTGGTTATTCGGATGCGTGGGAGTGGCGATCGCTTTATTTCTGGCCCGTTGTCGTTACGAAAGTCTGCTCAAATGGCACTGGTTAACCTATCTTCTCACCAATCTCTCCCTAATCGCGGTAATTATCCTAGGCGTGACGGCGAATGGGGCGCAAAGTTGGATTAATATCGGCAGTTTTAACGTGCAACCGTCGGAATTTGCCAAGGTAGGTTTAATTATCACCCTAGCAGCCCTCCTACATCATCGTCCCGCCGATAATCTTTTTGCGATCGCTCGTGTTTTTGCCGTCACTGCCATCCCTTGGGTGTTAATTATGGCGCAGCCGGACCTGGGGACAGGATTAGTCTTTGGGGCAATTACCCTAGGCATGATTTACTGGGCTAATGCGAAACTACCTTGGATGATTATCCTGTTATCTCCCATCGCATCGGTTTTTCTGTTTAATTTACTTTTTCCTGCTTGGATTGTTTTAGCAATTATCATCGCTGTGCTTGCTTGGTTTACCCTTCCCTACCGTTTTTTATCTACTTTCATCGTGGTGGCAACTAATCTGGCAGTGGGTAAATTAGGCGAGGTTTTTTGGGGTTTATTAAAAGAATATCAAAAAGATCGTTTAACCCTATTTCTTCACCCAGAAAAGAATCCTTTGGGGGGAGGTTATCAATTAATTCAATCTCGCATTGCCATCGGATCAGGAGAATTATTGGGACGGGGATTACACCAAGGCACCCAAACCCAATTAAATTTTATTCCCGAACAACACACCGATTTTATCTTCTCGGTAGTCGGGGAAGAACTCGGTTTTGTTGGCAGTATTCTAGTTTTAATAGCTTTCTGGTTAGTTTGTTGGCGTTTGTTAGTCATTGCTAATACTGCTAAAGAAAACTTTGGTTCTTTAATAGCGATCGGTGTTCTCTCGATGATCGCTTTTCAGGCAATTCTTAATATTAGCATGACCGTGGGATTAGCCCCGATTACAGGGATTCCTTTACCTTGGTTAAGTTATGGACGTTCATCTTTATTAACCAATTTTATCGCCTTGGGTTTAGTGGAATCCGTGGCTAATTATCGCCCCCGTAAGCGTTTGTACTAAGTAGTTGTACAGATATCAGTTATCAGATATCAGTTATCAGTTATCAGTTATCAGATTTGAGTTTTAAGTGTGGAGTATTAAATCCCACTTTCCGCACTTCTTAACATTGAATTAATAATTTTTACCAATATATTGCTTACAATCCTTGTCCAGTAAGGATTATAGCTACAATGATGGATTTTGATCAAGGTGAAGAATTGTAAATTTTTTTCTCAGAAAAAATCAATTATTGAAAATGTTCTCAATAGTAGTTTCTACAATCAAGGTTTTTCGTTAAAAAATCTTGGGGAATGTAAAAATATATAAAAGTATATGAAGATGTGCGGAATGTCGGCTGTTAAGGCACTATGCTGAATCATATTGTTTTTTAACACACAGAGTTGTCATGCCCAATTTTTCGCACACTTGCAGCAGTATTAACTACGACCCTAACAGCACAATCCTGAGTGCTGAGTGCCAAGCTCGCGATGGAGAATGGATGCCCACCGAACTGAGGCTTAGTGACCATATCGGTAATATAGATGGGGAATTGCAGTTCGGGGATCAAAACTTCCAAGAAACCTGCCAAGATTGTCACCTTGAGTTCGGGGATGGAGACCAATCCGTATGGTTGGTATGCACTTGTCAAACAATGGATGGGGAATGGAAACCTACGCAAATACTGTTAGACAGTCAGATCGATAATAACGACAGCCAACTGGAAATCGGATAGGGTAGAAGAGGACGCAAGAAATCCACGATTCCGCTATCTGTTGGGTAGAAAACCTACACTTACCCGCAAGAAAAGTGTAGGTAGTTCAGCAAATATTGGAGAACGCCATGAAAGTGACCTATGATCCGGTCGTTGATGCTCTCAAAATCACCTTAAGTAATGTGCCAATTACAGAAAGCGACGAGCAGAGTCCGGGGGTGATTCTCGACTATGACCAGTGGGGGAACGTGGTGGGGTTAGAAATCCTCAATGCTCAGGAGCGGATGGACAATCCCCAGTCTTGCGAATATTCGATTCTGACAACTAAACCAGAATTTGTCGCCAGTTAAGAGAGACAAAAAGAAATTTAAATATAGGAATTTCCCACTGATATGAAAGAATCGCCTAAAGTTGTTTTATTGTTGACCCATAGCGGCGATTTTTTCACGATTGACCGCGTGGCTGAGGCGATAGAAAAAAAAGGAGCCACACCTTTTCGCTTAGATACCGATAAATTTCCCTTAGAGGTTCAATTAGCAGCCCAATTTAATGGTAAAAAAAGTTTTTATCAATTAACCTATAACCATCAATCTATTGATAGTCAACAGGTGCAATCTGTTTGGACAAGACGTATTTGGCAACCTGAACTAACAGGGGATTTAGATCCTCAGTTTCGGGAGGCTTGTGTGCGAGAATCCCAGACGACTTTGGCCGGTTTTTGGGATAGTTTAAGGTCAGCGCGTTGGTTAGATAATTTAGCGCAAATTGAGAGGGCTAAAAATAAGTTATTACAACTTCGTTTGGCCTCAGAAGTTGGCTTGATTATTCCCCCCACTTTAGTGACCAATAATCCTGATGCTGCCCGGGAGTTTTTTTCCCAGGTTCAGGGAAGAATGGTGAGTAAATTGTTAACTGCGATCGCCCACAGCATGGAATCGCCGGAATTTTTTCTTTATACCAGTAGGGTGAAAGCAGAAGACCTTGAGGAAGCGGAATCTTTACGCTATTGTCCTATGGTTTTTCAAGCGGAAATTCCCAAACAATTAGAATTGAGAATTGTCGTGGTTAATGGACAAACATTTGTGGGTGCTTTAGAATCTTCTCAGTATAATAATTCTGCCGTAGATTGGCGAAGACCGGGTATTGATCCTGGTGCTTGGCAACATCATACTTTACCCGATTCACTATTGCAGCAACTTCAGATTTTTATGGCTAATTTAGGGTTGAATTTTGGGGCGTTTGATTTTATCTTAACTCCTGGGGGAGAATACGTTTTTTTAGAAGTTAATCCGGGTGGTGAGTGGGGAATGTTAGAACGGGATTTAGATTTACCTATTTCTAATGCGATCGCTGATTTTTTAGTATGCTAAAAATCAAACCAAAACCTAATCAGGATTTTGAGGATTTTAGGATTATCAAGATTCTCAATCCAAAATCTAATCAGGATTCTCAATCCCAAATCATCAAGGAAATCTATGACCGTTTTAATTGTTACTTTTAGCCACGATAATGAAAGTATTCCTCTGGTAATCAAAGCCATAGAAACGATGGGGAAAAAAGCCTTCCGTTTTGATACCGATCGCTTCCCTACAGAGGTGAAAGTTGATCTTTACTCAGGCGGTCAAAAAGGCGGAATTATTACCGATGGAGACCAAAAATTAGAGCTAAAAGAAGTTTCTGCTGTCTGGTATCGACGCATGAGATACGGACTAAAATTACCCGATGGGATGGATAGTCAATTTCGCGAAGCTTCTCTTAAGGAATGTCGGTTAAGTATTCGAGGAATGATTGCTAGTTTATCTGGCTTTCATCTTGATCCAATTGCTAAGGTAGATCATGCCAATCATAAACAATTGCAGTTACAAGTAGCGCAACAATTAGGTTTATTAATTCCGGGGACTTTAACTTCTAATAATCCTGAAGCTGTCAAGCAATTTGCTCAGGAGTTTGAAGCAACAGGAATTGTGACTAAAATGCTTTCTCAATTTGCTATTTATGGAGACAAGCAAGAGGAAATGGTTGTTTTTACCAGTCCTGTTACTAAGGAGGACCTAGATAATTTGGAAGGTTTGCAATTTTGTCCCATGACTTTTCAGGAAAACATTCCTAAAGCTTTGGAATTACGCATCACTATTGTCGGTGAACAAATATTTACGGCGGCGATTAATTCCCAACAATTAGACGGCGCTATCTACGATTGGCGAAAAGAGGGAAGAGCGCTCCATCAACAATGGCAACCCTACGATTTACCGAAAACTATTGAAAAACAACTACTAGAATTAGTGAAATATTTCGGTCTTAATTATGGCGCAATTGATATGATTGTCACACCAGATGAACGTTATATCTTTTTAGAAATTAATCCCGTTGGCGAGTTTTTCTGGCTAGAACTTTATCCTCCTTATTTTCCCATCTCCCAGGCGATCGCTGAAGTCCTCGTCAACTCATAAACCAACAAATACAGAGCCAGAGTATTTTATCGCATCGACGAGGCTCTGACTCCAGATTTCCCCCCCGACTACTGACTTGAAAGAGGGTGTAGGGTGTGGGGTGTGGGGTGTAGGGTGTGGGAAGTGGGGAAGTGGGGAGTTTTCTCAGTGAACTGATAACTGATAACTGATAACTGATAACTGACTCCTAACCCCACCAACAAACTTTTTCAGCAAACCCTACTTAATTTCCAGACCAAGACTTTCTCTCGTGCTTCTATCAGATCCATGCCTATTTTTTCTAAAACTCGCTTTGAAGCTATATTATCGGGAGCGCAGCCAGCGGTCACTGTTTGCATACCAGGTTGAGAAAGTGTCCAGTCCATCATTGCTTTTGTCGCCTCGGATGCGTAGCCTTGTCGTCGATATAACGGCGCTACTTGATAGCCAATTTCTACAGCATCTGTGGGTAAACCTGTGACATCAGGAATAATTTTGATCATCACATGACCAATAAGAGTATTTTCTGTTTGATGAATAATTAAACTTCCCCATCCCCATTCATTTTGTAAGGGGAATTGCAGCAAAATATTCGCAATATCAGGGAAAGCTTGAATCAATTCTTGTTCGGCCCAGTCAGCTGCAACTTTTATCCCCAAAATTGTTGCTAATTCATCGATACCTATAATTGCGGCCTTGAGAAGTTCAAGCTTTAAGGGGACTAAATATAATCGTTCCGTCACCAGTTTTTCCAGTGCTTTCATTTGATAAAATTCCTATACCAGTTATCAGTTATCAGTTATCAGTTATCAGTTCACTGAGAAAACTCCCCACACCCCACACCCTACACCCCACACCCTACCCCCACGAAAAACTTTTTCAGCAGCCCCTAGCTATATTCTCACCCATTTTAAGGTTTTTGGGTCTTTATCGTAACGATAATTAAAACCATCTTTGGCAGTAATAATTTTACCTAAACTGGCACGACTCCGGACGTTACTTAAAGAATAATCAGTTAGGGACTGCATTTGTTGATGGGACAAACCTTCGGCTATTTCAGAAACTCCGGCAATTTCCGCATCATGCTCAGTTTTAACCTCAGACAAAGTCTCTATTTTTACCGACGAAAAATTTTCTGATTTTTTTGACATCATCACTAGGTTATTCACTTTTTTGCGCTGATAATCTTCTACAGTTGACAGCTGCCAATGGGAATTTTCTGTTAACTCTAAGACCCATCGATGATAATTAAATAAACTTTCCCGATGACCAACACTAATAAAGGTGGTTTCACTTTCCTGTAATTGCTGATATAAGCTGGCTTCATTGGCCAAATCTAAAGCGCTGGTTGCTTCATCTAAGATAGTAAAGGTAGGTTTAGTGATTAATAGTCGAGCAAAAGCTAATCTTTGTTGTTCTCCGAGGGATAAAATCTGTTCCCAATTGACTTGTTTATCTAAGGTATTTTTGTCAGTTAATAAATGTTGCAGGTTGACTTTTTTTAAGATGTTTTCTAATTCTTCATCGCTCACCTGCTCATTGGTATGGGGATAAAGTAATTGCTGGCGTAAAGTGCCAAGGATAATATAAGGACGTTGGGGTAAAAATAACATTTTAGCTAAAGGAGGACGAACTAAACGACCACTACCTGCTTTCCATAAACCGGCGATTGCTCGTAACAAGGAACTTTTTCCTCGACCACTGGGGCCAATAATCAGTAAGCTTTCTCCCAAAGGGACAGAAACCGATAAATTTTCCACAATTACCTTTTCATAATCGGGAGTTTGTAGGGTAAAATTTTCAAAAGCTAGACGATTATCTTCCAGGGTGGTAATACGACTTAAGTTTTTCGGCTCTTCACTGGCAACTTTTAAGGCATCTGTCAAGGTAGCTAACCGTTCAATATAACTTGAAACTTTACCCGATGTTCCCCATTCAGTAATTAATTGTCCCAAGGCATTAGAAAAAAGGAAACAGCATAAACTCGCTTGACTTATTTCCCCATAATCGATTTCGTTTTTAATAAACATCGGGGTCAAAATAAACATTGAAAATACACTAATCGCTGACTGATAACCTCGATTAAAAAGATTATTAAACCGTTCCCAATTGATCAGTTTTTCCGAGCTTTTAATAACCCGTTGAAAACGGTCTTCAATGATTTTTTCTTCCTGCTCTTCTCCCTGAAAAAAAGCAATTGATTCGGCGTGGTTACGCACATGGGTTAAAGCATAATTATAATCAGCTTTATTATTAAGCTCCGATTGATTAATTTTGTTTAATTCTTGAGTTAGATAAATTGCTATGAAATTTCCTGCGATTGTATAAATTATTAGATAAACCGCAATTTGCCGAGAAATTGTCCAAAGAATAATCGCAAAAGTAATCATTTGCAACCCTTTTTCCACGAAGGTGATTAACAACCTTAGGGTCATGGTCGTAATTGGTTCAATTTCTTGAGATAATCTTTGATCGGGATTTTTTAAAGCTGAGGTAAAATCAATGTTATAATAAGCGCGATCATTGAGATATTTTTTAACGGTTTGTTTGGTTAACCACTTATACCAATCCAATGCCACTTGACGACGAATAAATTGAGAAAAAGCAAATAACCCCGTTGTTCCTATAATCAACAAACTGGATAACCAAAGCGTATTTAGATATTTAGAAAGATCTCTATCTTCAATAATAATATCGAGTACATAACGATTCCAGTAGCTACTAAAAGCTTCTACCCCGACTGTTGCCAAGATACTTAAAAGGATCAAAGCTGACATTCCCCAAGAAATGATCACATCTCCAAAGGCACGTCCATTTAACTCCGTTGGATACCAATAGGGTTGAGCGACAATTTTTAGGCTTTCCCAAAATTGACCAAATAGTGAAAAGGGATTATTGGCGGACTGGTCGGACACAACAGGGTTTTCCGTTGCTTGTTTAGTAGTATATTGAGGCATCTAGATCCAATTGGCAGTTCTTTTACTGTTCTCTTGACAACTCGCTATCATATTGTAGCGGCAGAATTACCCGCTTTTGTCTTTTGTTGACATTTTTATCTAGAAGATGAAAGCCAGCTATGGTCAGAAAGCTCTGACTTGACTAAGAACTACTTGACCCACTTTTGTTACTGTGGCAGTCTAGATGCTGTTTACTGGTCACTGAAAAACCCCCTTCTCTCAATCTCCGTCATCCTCAAAATGATTAGCTAACAGGAATTTTTGACTGGTATTCAACTTTTGCCAAAGCTGGTTAATTTTCTCGTAAGCTTCCGTGGAGGTAAGCTTTCCCCCACTGTGTAAACCAGCGATAAAAGAGACTCTCAGGGCGAATTCCTGCAAATTAGCGTTAAAAACTAAATTTTGTGGCGTGAATAAACCCCTGTAGCTGGTTTTAGGGTAGAGAAAGTTATCTTTAGAATTGAATTTTTCCATTGTTACCGACCCCCCAGTATAGGATATCTACATTATTATATATTTAAACTTTTGTTAACTTAGGCTTAACCTAAGAATTTAAACCTGTCTCTAGATTCTTAAGAGAGTAGCTGCTGAACTTGATTAGCTGCCGCTATCCCAGAAGTTAAGGCCGTTTCTAGGGAAGAATTTCTCGATAAATCTCCCCCTTGACACCAATCACCACAGGCAACTAGAGGTAAAGGACTATTAACACTTAAACAGGGTACAGCTAAACCCTGACGGACTAAAGCATAACGCCAACGGTGCAGCTGAGACCAATCGGGGAGAGGCAAAGAAGCACGAGAGAGCAAATCTAGCTTAACTGCTTCTAAATCCTCGCTATCGAGATATTTAACCGCAAAATCGGCACTACTATGCACAACAAAGACATAATCAGGGGATGATTGCCGTTTACTGCTATCAAGTCCTAACCAAGCGATATCGGTGGAGGGAGCAACTGCGGGTAAAGAATCGCCATAACCCGCCATTACCGTTAAACAGGGATCGTAAACGATTGATCGCAATTCTGGCATAGTAGTTATATGAGAGTTTTCTAACAATAACGCTGCTTGCGGGGCGGGAATAGCCAGGACAATCACCGAAAACTCCCCCCGAATTTGACCGTTATTGTTTAAAACCCATTTTCCTTGACGATTTTCCAGACGAGTAACCAGAAAATCTCGTTCAATTTCTAAACCTTGAGCTAAAAATTTCGCCACGCTATTCATGCCAGAAGGAGCAACATAGCTAGAATCAAACCAAGAAGTAACTATATTCTCTCTCAGGAGATTATCAATTAAAGCCGCCGTTTTTTCCCCCTGAATAGTCAAAAAAGGCAAGCCATGATCCACAGCGATCTCTTGATTAGCTCGATTAACCCGTCGCGTGGCTAAACGACCACCAATGCCTCTAGACTTATCAAATAGCTTAACAGTATAACCTCGATCGCACAACTGACGAGCGCAGGTTAACCCGGCTAAACCCGCACCAATGATCCCAACCTTAATCGAAAAATTTGTCACTAGCCTTCCTAATCCTGTGAACCCTTGAGTTAATATTAGTAGTAATCAGCACTAGCGAAACTAAGTTGATTATTGGGGCTGAGGAGGAGAAACCACATTGGACGAACTACGCACAGCTTTGGAGTTAGCCACCGAGGAGGAACTACAGCAAATCACTAACATCCTCTTTTGCCGTCGTTTTAACCCTCTCGATTATCTACGAGCGCCGGACGCAATCGCCGTTCAAAGTCAAGATTGGGATAGTTGGTTAGATAGCGTCGAGGATCGTTTTCGTTATTTGGCTGCCGACGGTGTGACAGTATTAAAAGGTCAAACCGAAAAAGTTAGTTATCGTCAAATTCTCGTCCGTGTCTGTCATTTCCTCAAGGTTCCCTACTCCCAAAAAATGCCGACAACGGAAATTGAAGCGGAAATCTATCTTCACCTCGTTAACAAAGCTTGGAAACGTCTCCCCCCATCGGAACAAAAATCCCTCTCGATTCAAATTCAAAAAGCACTCGCGGATTCCCACACTCCCCAACCCTTACCGGTTCACCTACAACACAATCCCCTCGATATAGTCCTCAAAGGCGGCAGCGTCATCGCCGTTAATTCTATCCTGAAACCGATTCTGCTCAAACATATCGCCTGGCAGTTCGCTCTCCATTTTGCCCGCTATCAAGGGGCAAAAACTGCCCTAGTCCAGGGTGGGACAATTGTTAATCAAATCGCCCTACAAACGGCTAAACAGGGCATGACTAGAGCGGCAGCCCGCTACGGAGCCGTCAGAACCGTGTTAAGTTTGGTAGGACCGGCTCTATGGGGTTGGTTTATTGCTGATCTCGGTTGGAAGGCGATCGCCACTGATTACGGCCGGATTATCCCGACTATTTTTGCTCTTGCCCAAATTCGTCTGACTCGTGAGGATTGTTGGCAACCTGCATAACATGAAAAAGATTTTTTGTCAAGGGTGGGAGTGGAATTTAATACTTTTTTCAGTTTTTATCGCCATGGTTCTGCCGGAGTTGGCGGGTATCGGCATTATTATCGTCTTAATAAGGGTTTTTACTGGCAATTTTCGGGCAATTATCCAGTCACGTCTCAATCAAGGTCTCGGTATCGT
Source organism: Microcystis viridis FACHB-1342 (assembly GCF_014698335.1). Taxonomy (GTDB): domain Bacteria; phylum Cyanobacteriota; class Cyanobacteriia; order Cyanobacteriales; family Microcystaceae; genus Microcystis; species Microcystis ichthyoblabe_A. The sequence continues at coordinate 61,927 of NZ_JACJSV010000015.1, forward strand.
CACTCTTTGGTTAATGATTAGTGCCAGTCTTTCCCCAACTCCGGGGGATGCTTGGATTGGTTTAGGAAATTTTCTGCCTTTTTTCTTCTTTTTTAGCAATATTCGGCAATTAATTAAAAAACCCTCTCAATTGCGTCAACTAGCTTGGGTGATGGTTATTCCGTCGGTTTGGGTAGTGGTGATGGGATGGGGACAAATTTTTCTCGGTTGGCAAAAACTGGAAGCATTAAAAGGGATTTTTACCTGGCCCTACGGAGCGGGGGGTGAACCTTTGGGGCGGATGTCTTCGGTTTTTATGTATGCTAATCTTTTGGGGGCTTATTTACTGATAACTCTGATTTTAGCGCTCGGTTTATTAATTCTAACTTGGCGGCAGTGGCACAGACAAAGAAATACCCTTTTAAATCTCAAAGTCGGGTTTTTAACTTTAACCATATTTATCGACAGTGTAGGGCTATTTTTAAGCAATTCTCGCAATGCTTGGGCCTTAGCCTTTTTAGGTTGCCTAATTTTCGCCCTTTATCTGGGTTGGAATGCCTTAGTCGCTGGTTTTGTCCTCTTGGGGGGGGTGATTTCCCTTGCTTCTTGGGGACCAAATCCTTTCAGGGATAGTCTGCGTTTTTGGGTTCCTAGGGCGATTTGGGCGCGATTATCCGATGAAATGTTCCCCAATCGCCCTCTAGCGACTCTCAGAGCAACTCAATGGCGTTTTACTCTAGAAATGACCCAAGAAAGACCCCTATTCGGTTGGGGATTACGCAGTTTTACACCTCTCTACGAAAAAAGTCAGGGATTATGGTTAGGTCATCCCCATAATTTATATTTGATGTTAATGGCAGAAACGGGAATTATCGGCTTAATTTTGTTGTCTGTTTGGGTGGGTTGGATTTATGCCCAAGGGGTGCGTTTATTTATCTTTCTACGGCAACAAAAAGCCGGGGGGGAGTTAATTATCTTTACCTATCTGGTTGCCTTTGGTGCTTGCGTTTTATTTAATCTCGTCGATGTCACCCTCTCCGATGTCAAGATTAATACTATTGTTTGGCTTCTCTTGGCTGCTATTGCTGGGGTGAGTCAAAGGTTAAATTATGAATTATGAAGTGAGAAGTGGGGTGTGGGGTGTAGGGTGTGGGAAGTGGGGAAGTGGGGAGTTTTCTCAGTGAGCTGATAACTGATAACTGATAACTGATAACTGAATACTGGCTCCCCAAAACGAAAACTTCGCACCTCACCATTAAGATAACTGCTATAAATAGACTTTTAATAACCAAAGAAAGAAAGGAATAGTCAGAAAACTAGCAAGGGTAGTGACCACAACTGTGCGGGCCATTAAAGCTGCTGAACCACCGAATTCTGTGACTAAAATGACGGTATTAACGGCGGTGGGCATGGCACTCTGTAGGATAAGAATTTTTAGATCCATACCAGTTAATCCTAAACTATTGCCGATCGCAAATGCCAAAAGAGGAGCGACTAAAAGACGCAAACCGGCCCCTAATAATTCTAATTTACCGATCGCTAATTTTTGCTGAGATAATTGAATACCTAGGATAATTAAAGCCAAAGGAATTGCCGCTTGTCCCAGATAGCTAATACTTTTATCTAATTGCAGGGGAAGATGAAAAGAGAAAGTTTGAAAGCTAATGCCGATAAAAATTGACCAGATTAAGGGCAAGCGAAAAACTAGGCGAAATCCTGAAAGAAAGCTTTTTCCTCGCAAATAAGCGGGACTAATACCAAATAACAGAATACTAGAACCAATCATATAGATTATCGCTCTTTCCAGTCCGGCCGCACCCAGGGCAAAACTAGCCACCGGTAAACCCATATTACCGTTATTGGGCATCACAGCGGCAGCCATGAGGCTTTTGCGGGTATCGGCATCGAGACTGAGACAATAGGCCATAATTTCGACGACAATCGCCATTACCAGTGAAATAAGGGCAAAGCCTAGGAGAATTAAACCGATATTGTTGCCGGATAAAGTGGTGCGATAGAGTCCATCAATCACCAAAGCGGGAGCAAGAATATACACCGTGATTTGGGAAAGGGAATGCACTTCCACAGTGAGAACTTTTCCTGCTATCACACCGATGAGGATGATAAAACCCACTGGAATAATAGCGGAGAGAATAGCAAGCATTAATCAAGTAAAAAGTAAATAGTACATAGAAAAAAACTGATCTGATTTTTTAACAGATTTCTGTTATATCTTCATATAAAGATTTGATCGCACAGTGAAAATCGATACTAGCTAGATAAATATCTGCTCCTTTGCTGTAGGGATAAAGAACCCAGAATCCTTCATCATTGCGACGAAAACAATCCACACTGATGCGTTCTTGACTGATAAGAACGTATTCTTCTAAAGTTTCAAGGGAACGATAGTCGGCAAATTTATCGCCCTGGTCAAAAGCAGCCGTAGTGGGGGATAATACTTCTACAATCAAGCGCGGATAACGGATAAAATCTTCCGAGAAAGACCGATTATCTCGCGAGTCGCAAGTGACCACAAGATCGGGATAAAAATAACTATTAGCTATTTCTAGACGAACTTTCATAGCTGTGGCATAGACAAGACAACCACTACCCCGCAGCCGGTTTTTTAAAAGTGTGGCTAAGTTGATAATAATCATACCATGGGCTTTACTTGCACCAGCCATGGCGTAGGTTTGACCGCGAATGTATTCGTGTTTATCCTTGGCTATTGTCTCCGTTGCTAAATAATCTTCCGGGGAAAGATAGTTATGGTCAAAGTTAGCAATCATTTGGTTAAATCACCTTTATTGTCTCTAAAATCAATTCTAACTCTCGATCGAGGAGCGGTACATTTTTAAAATTTGACCAGAAGTCTGATTTAAAGTTAGTATTTCTCTTTCATTTTACCGAACCTTATCAAAGATATCACTAATCAAGTATCTTGTGTGGGCAATAAAGGTATTAACAAGTTCAATAGTTCAGGAATATTGCGTCGAATAACCTGCCAGACGATATCAAGATCGATCCGATCATATTGATGGGCGATAATATCTCGCATACCGGCGATGTCGTCCCAAGGAATTTCTGGATGTTGTTTACGAAATCCAGGGGATAGGCGCTTGGTAGCTTCTCCCATAATAGTAATTTGATAGAGAATTGCGGATTGGGTGCGTAAATCCGATTCTAGTAGTTCCCGATCCAGCTGCTCGGCAAATTGTTGAGCTAATTGACCTGCTCGGACAATATCTAGTAAAAAAGCCTTATCCCGCCACATAAATCACTTGCGCTGTCCCTAAAATCTCTCGTTGACGAATCCAATTATGACTCTGCTCGATCGATTTTTTCGTTAGCAAATCAACTTTCCGTCCCAATAAATTCTCTAATTCCCGTTTCATCCTCGAAAACTCCAGAAGTCCCCAAGAAACACTATCTTGGAAACTGACCAGTATATCAATATCGCTATCTGGACGAAAATCTTCCCGCAAAACCGATCCGAATAAACACATTTCAGATATCTGCCATTTCTGACAAAATTCGCTGATTATTTGCTGGGGTAGTTCTATTTTCAATTTTTTCACCTCCCTGTCACCAGTAATCAGTGATCGGTTTTCAGATTTAAGGAGAATTATCGCTAACGACACGAAAACCAATATCATAGAGTCCAGCAGTAGCCATAAATTTGACTCGGTAGGCCGAGCGACATTTGTTAGGGCCATCATTCCAGGAACCCCCGCGTAAAACTCGTCTGTCCCTATCTTCTATTGTGGCTGCTTCGTAGTTATCGCGCCAGTAATCTGCACACCATTCCCTGACATTTCCGTGCAAATCGTAGAGTCCGAAAGGGTTAGCGACGGCAAACATTCCCACCGGTGTGGTTTCCCTGCGATCGCAGCCTAGGGAACCTTCCCCATAACGACCAGAACTGCACACTTTGCCGCCATAATCCCAGTCCACCCCGGAATAGTTGGCTAAATCCGTGGAAATTGTCGGGCCGAAGTGGAAGGGGGTGGATGTACCTCCCCGACAAGCGTATTCCCATTCTTTTTCTGCGGGTAAACGATAATTCAGTCCGGTGAGACGGGATAGGCGATCGCAAAATTCCACCGCTTCCCACCAGTTAATTTGTTCTACGGGGCGATCATAACCTTCAAAATGGGACGGATAGGGATTAAGTTCAATATTTACTGCTTCTAATTTTGCCACCTCGCGCCATTGTCGTTGGGTGATTGGGTAGCGACTTAGACAAAAAGCCTGAATATTAACCGGAGATTGGGGACTTTGACTCAATTTCCAGCCTAACTCGCTTTTGGGCGCACCGATGAGGTATTGACCGCTAGGGATAAAAATCATTTCTAAAAAGGTTTTTTTGCTTAAAAAATATTGATAACCTCGATTAGTGACTTTTTCCCGTTTAATTTTCTCACCTTTGCCATTAACAGTGACCACTTCATCGATAAAATCTAACCATTCTCCCATTCTGCACCCCTCTATCAGTTATCGGTCGATCGGGTTAAGCTGCGAGCCTAGAAAAATCTCGAAACCTACCAGTTATAAGAATAACAAGACTTCGATCGATTACCCGAATTAACTCTTGCTGTTTTTTTCCTTACTAGAAAATTAGAAAAATGGTATAACTAGGCACGGAATTGCCCCAAGTTGCCTCTAATTCATCGATCACAAAAGATACGTCCAATAGATCATTTACAAAACTTTAATTTTGTGTAGTTGATCTTGACAGTAGAGCCTCCTAGCGATATATACTAGAAGAGGTTGGATTCCGTAACAATCGGCCAATTCAAGTCTGAATTGCATCACTGTCTGATCTACCTTTATAGAATACCTCATTCGGGGTACGATAGTCAAGACATTTTCGAGGACGATTGTTAATCAAGTTTACGGCTCTTTCCACCTCCTCTGGCTTAACGATTTTAAAATTCGTTCCCTTGGGGAAAAATTGTCTTAACAGTCCATTGGTATGCTCGTTTAATCCCCTCTCCCACGAATGATAAGGAGTAGCAAAATAAAAATCTGCTCCTAGTTTC
>NZ_JACJSV010000016.1 GCF_014698335.1 Microcystis viridis FACHB-1342
ATTCGCTTAGATAGGAACCATCTTGACCGGTGATGCCGGTAATTAGGGCGCGTTTAGCTTCAGTCATCAGTAATTTACCTAATCGGAAAGAATAAAGACCATATAAAGAGTCTGACTGCTTATAGCACACTTTAGTCACTGGGGACAAGTTTGGCTAGGTTGACAGGGGACAAAAAGATGAATTTATTTTTTATCCAGGCTGCATAGATTCTAAATGGTTCTGACAATTTTCTCGAAATTTTCTGACTTGAAATTCCTTGACTTTGGTTAATTGATAATTATCCTTTCCCATGGCTAGGGAAAATTTTGCTTCGGTGTCATCAAGTAAATTTTGGGGTACAGCTTTCCACTGTTCTTTCGTTTGCCAATGGACAACGATAATTAATTGTTCCTCAATGGCGGGATTAATCCAAATTTCCTTACCTAAAAAACCAGGTTGTTTTGCTAAAAACTTTGTCCAAATTTCTTGATCTTTTTGGATAAATTTTTCTCGTGCTTCGGGTTTAACTTGAAATTCTAACCACTCAATGACCATAGTAATTATCTCCTATTTTTTGGTTTTGATCAAGAATTCTTCTGTGAGTTTCATAAAAGCTTTAGAACCACTAGAAGAGGGCATGGCTGCCACCGCAGGCACGAACATATCCACAGCTTTAGCTACATTAACATCCATAGGAATCGCATTAGCAAAAATTTGATGGGCTTGAAAATCCTGTTGTACCCGGCGCATGACTTGATTATAGTAGCGACTGAGTAAACCACCACCGGAAAGAATAAAAACTATACCGAGTAAACCGGGGTTAATCGGTTCGGTTTCTTGATGACTAGCTTTCAGTTTAACTATTCTTCTTTCTAATAGCTGAATGCCGACAATTGATAAAGGTTCGGGACGGGCGGGTAGTAAATAAAAATGACTGCTACATAGACCACTACGAGTTAAAAGATTATAGCCCGGAGCGCAGTCCATGATAATATAATCGTAACGGTCTTGAATAGGGTCAATGATTTTTTGAATTAAGACTCTTTCTAGGTTATTCCAAGCATGATCAAAGCCTAAATCTTCCTGTAAAATTGCTTGATGGTGCAGGGTTTCTGAAACGACATATTCATCATAAAGCTCGATGTCTCCTGGCAGTAGATCTAAGCCTTGAATTTCACAGACTGAAGGGACGATAATATCATCAATAGTTAATTTATTGTAGGGATTGGGTTTGATAATTGCTTCTAATAAATAGCTTAAAGTGCGTTTTTTGCGACGCAGTTGAGCAAATTCATGGGGGGACATTAAGCTAAGAGTCGCACTGATTTGAGCATCTAAATCGAGGACAAGGACTCGTTTTTGCTGAAATTTAGCTAAACAGGTGGCAAGATTGACGGTAAGGGTAGTTTTTCCTACTCCTCCTTTCATATTAACGGTGCTGATGACAGTGGCCATTATGGGAATTCCTTTCTAGTTAACCGATGGAATATCTCGACGTAAAACTTGCCCATTGGGAGCCATAATCAGAGGAGGTAAACTGGTAATATCGATCGCTTCTTGGGTTTTCATGTCGTAGGTAGTGTAAACTGTCTCCTGTTGATGGGGATTAATATCGACAATTGTTAGGGTTTTTCTGGGTGCTTGTTCACTCTTCAATAACCGTCGCGGTCCACTGCCTAAAGCTCCTGCATGTAATAATTGTAACTGCCCCCGTTTACCCGGATAGTAAGCGTGAGCATGGCCACTAATATAAGTATGCACCTGATGAGCCTCTAAAAACGCTCTTAATTGCTCGGCATCGGCTAAATAATCCCCCGGTCGATTTCTGCCCACGGCAACACCGTAGAGGGGTAAATGACCGATTACTAGCCGCATTCTAGCATTTTTAGCGTCGCTACTACTCAAGTTTTTTGCCGCCCAATTTAGTTGTTTCCGAGAGATTAAATGAGTGGAGGCATCCCAAACTAGATAGAATATACCATTTTGAGTGAAAGTATAATAAAAAGGAAAGCCAGTTTTATCGATAAAATTTAAACTTGTATTATGTTGGGGGTTTTGCCAATAATCTTGGGCTAGTTTTCTCTCCTTAGCATAGATAAATTTTCCTGCGGATAAAGCTCCAGAAGCGTCATGATTACCGATGGTAAAACCAAAGGGTATTTTAGCAGCTCGCAGGGGCGCGGCGATATGGTGATCAAAGGCCGACCACATAGCGTTAATTGCTGCCTCTGTCAAGCTGCTTTTTTGTCCTGCCACCATGTCGCCACCACAGAGAACCAGATCGGGTTTATGATTGATAATTAAAGGGATAGCTCGATCGATTTCGGGATCGTAAGTAGTGGAACCGTATTGACTATTAAGGTCACTAATCACGATTATCTTGACTTTTTTCGCCTTTTGTGCTTGTTTAACAGCCGACTCAGGGGGATTTTTGGAAGTAACAGGCTGTAAAATCTGATGAGCGCAAGCTGCCAAGCTAAAACCGCCTAAACTGCCACTAATAAGCAAAAATTTACGGCGTTGCATAGAATATCAATCTCGTCTTTAATTGAGGTCATGTCAGTTAGTGTAGCAATTTTTGTCCCTTCGATCGCTTTTTTGTTGATTATCCCAATTAACTATCAGGAGATAACTTGACAATTCTCTTAACTTCTTTTGCGCCTTGGTTATGCCATCATCGGAGTAATTCCTCCGATGATTTGTTAGTATCTATTCAAGATAATTGTCCAAAAAATCTTTTATTTTTGCGTCAACTTCCCGTTAATACTCATCGAGCCAGTGAACGAGTTATCAAAGCTATTCAAGACAAAAAAAACGATTTAGTTATTTGTTGTGGCATGGCGGAAAGTCGTTATCGTTTAAGTTTAGAATCTCAGGCTAAGAGTAGTACAAAAAAGTTATTGACACCAATTCCCTTGCCAGATTTAATTAAAAACCTTAACTATAGTTATATCAGCGATAATGCCGGTCAGTTTGTCTGCGAAGAATTATATTTTCAAGTCTTAAAATATCATCCAAGGGCTTTATTCGTTCATGTCCCGCTTTTAACTGATAAAAATTTTGCTATTATTCAAAGGGATTTTCAGAAAATTATCACCCTTAGTCGTTAGCTCATATAATTCGAGAGTAAGTTTCAAGGGAAAAAGGAAAAAGGATATACTGGTATTTTGCCATAATTGCCCTCCTCGACTTGAGAGCGCACCTGAGTCTAATAAATCTCATTGCCACGTCGAGCAAATTCTTCTTTGCTGTACTGGGGTGATCCCACTATCATTGGCTTGACCTAGTTGCAACTTTTGCCCCTATATTTTAAACTAAACATTGGGAATCTTCACTAACATTCCTCAACGACGCGATTAGTTAATTGTCGATTGGCTAAAGCTCGATCGCCTAGGTAGGGTAGGGGACTAGAAACATTGAGAAAGCTAGTTTTAATAATCGGTTCTAAAGTGATATTTTTCTGACGGGTTAATTCCTGTAATAAATCATGATATTCTTGATAAATATGAGCAATTTCTTGCCAAACTACCCAGCGCAAAAGTATTAACAAAATCAGATAATTACTGTATAACTTTAGGGTTGGGGTTAGACAAATTTCTCGGAATTGATAGGCAGTTATCAAAGAATTATCAAAGTCTTCTGCTAAAATATAGAGGTTAACCAATTGTTCCAAAAGACTCAGATCATTTGGTCTTAATTGCAGACAAAGTTTAATAATTTCCACTCCAAAAGTGGGACTTTGTTGCTCGTTGGTGACTCGTGCTGCTATCTGAAAAGCTTGCGGGATAAAACTATCGGCTAATTCCTCCAGGTAGGGTAAACTTGCTTGAGCTAAATCTAAAGTTAATTCATGGGGATATAAAAGACTTTTGAGAACTACATTTAAAAGCAATTCTCGATCGGGATTAGATCTGAGATTGTCTTGAATAGGATAATTAAGTAGTTCTTCAGGATCAAATATTTCTAAATCTAAAGCTAAGTCGAATAAAGCTAATAAATTATTAATTGACTTGGGAACAATTTCCTGTAGATGATAGCGAAAATATTCTACAGCTGCCAGATCACCTTTTCTTTGTTGTCGTCGCGCTTCTGCGTCTAAAACCGCTTCTAATTCTGCTTGCTATTGCTTGACTTTTTCTGGATTACCTCCTCTTAAAACATTTTGCCACATTACCTGCGCTTCTGCTTCTAAATTTTGCAGAAGATAGGCAACTCCCAAGTACCAATAGTCAGAAATATTTTCGGGATTGTTATCGATTAGTTCCTCGTAGATTGCCGCAACTTGAGGATAATCTTCGGCAATTAAAGCTTGATAAGCGTCAGGATGCCACATAAATCAGTTATCAGTTTTTTGAGATAATATTTTCAGAAAATCTTGATGTTCTTGACTGGCTAAACCTTGCTGTAAAACAGTCAAAACCTGTCCCAAGTTACCCGCTAATAAAGCATTAACATCTAACCAAAGACCGGGGAAACCCTGCGAGTAAATTATCTCTCGACTATCGGGTTCAAGTTTAATATATTCTCCAGCATTTAATCGGAACCAATCTAATTGACGTTCATAAACTCGCCAAACAAGATATTCTTGCACTTGATTACGACGATAAACTCGCCATTTATTGTGGAGATCATAGGAAGCAGTAGAAGCGGCGATTTCTAGGATTAATTCCGGCGCACCTTCGATATAATCATCGTCACTAATAGTTGATTGTCCAGCAATTTTAATTCTTAGTAAAGCATCCGGTTGTACCTCATTATCTGCGTCCAGACGCACTGTAGTATTATCCGCAGACATTACCCCAATTGTGGCAGCTTTATAGACCCCTAACCAAGTTAAAATATCAGAATGAGGTTCTCCATGACTCTGCACTCGTACAGGAGAGGACATATAAACTATCCCTTCAATTAATTCGGCTTTTTTTACTTCAGAAAAGTTCTGATAACGACGCTCAAATTCCTGGCGACTTAGTTGATCACCATTTTCTAAAGGAGGGGTTTTAGGGAGAGAATAAATAGGTTCAGAAGTGATCATTTTATTTGCCCCGAACAACAGTAGATTTATCCTCCCCTAGTCCAGTGAAAAAGTGACAGTTAGGGGGGATAAAGCTCAAAAACAATTGACTGATAAGTAGGGAGGCACAATTATTTGTAGGATGGGTTAGCGGTAGCGTAAACTATGCAGGCGTTGGGTTTCATGCTTCAACCTAACCTACGTTCTGGAAACTGTCAACTTAAAACTTACATCTGATAACTGATAACTGATAACTGAAATTAAACCACTTTAGCGATGGCTGCTTCTAGCTTATCCATCGCCTCATCTACTTCTGTTTCCGAGACAATTAAAGGCGGTACAAAACGGAGGACTTTCGGACCTGCGGGAGCAATTAATAAACCCTCGGGCAAGGCTGCATTAACAATAGTAGATGAAACCAACTCACTTTCTGAATTAATTTCCAGACCATTAATTAAACCCCAACCGCGCACATCGACAAATAGATGGGGATATTGAGAAGCAATCACGCGTAAACGGCTGCGTAATTGTTCCCCTCGCTGCTGGACATTTTCGAGAAGATGATCCCGTTCAATGGTTTGTAATACTGTTAAAGCTGAGGCACAAGCGAAAGGATTACCTCCAAAGGTACTCGCATGACTACCCGGTTCAAACACATCACAGAATTTTCTGCACATCATCGCACCGATGGGAATACCACCCGCTAAACCCTTAGCAGAAGTGAAAATATCCGGTTCCACTCCTAAATTCTCATAACCCCAGAGTTTACCGGTTCTTCCGACTCCCACCTGTACTTCATCAAAGACAAGCAAAATGTTATTTTCGTCGCAAATTTGCCGTAAACGTTGGAAATATTCGATATCCCCCGGACGAACTCCCCCTTCACCCTGCAGCGGTTCCAACATAATCGCAGCCACCCGACGATTACCCTCATCGAGATCAGCGATCGCATTTTCCACCGCTTCGATATCATTATAGGGAATATAGGCAAACCCCGGCATCAGGGGTTCAAAGTCTTTTTGGTACTTCGGTTGACCGGTTGCGGTGATGGTAGCTAAAGTGCGGCCGTGAAAACTAGCGTGAGCGGTTAGAATAACCGGCTGTTCGAGGAAATCTAGCACCGTATGGGCATATTTTCGTACTAATTTAATCGCCGCTTCGTTTGCTTCCGCACCAGAATTACAGAAAAAGACTTTATCAGCGCAGGAATGATCGACAATCCATTTAGCTAGTTCTCCTTGTTCGGGAATATAGTATAAATTCGAGACATGATGGAGTTTTTGGATTTGCTGGCTAACCACTTCAATTAAAGCAGGGTGCGCGTGACCGAGGGTACAGGTGGCAATTCCCGCGACAAAATCAAGGTATTGTTTCCCGGAAGTATCCCAGAGGAGACAGCCTAACCCTTTGGCGATCGCAATGGGAAAACGACCATAAGTATTCATCACATAGCTGTTAAAACTATCTGGATCGAAGGGTTGATTCGGGTTTAAATTGGGAGTGGGATCAGCTAGGGTTGGTTCTAAAAGGGTTTCTGGACTCACTGGGGAACTCCTGCGCGATTAGACATAGGGGAAATTATAATCAAATCCGTCTGAGAAGGACGGGTTATTTAGATTAAAAACTGATTTCATTGTAAGTTACTAGACAGTGTTAGGGGTGAATTTTGCTTGTCTATCAGTGAAGATAAATATCGTCGTCTGCGTCAGGAATTAATCGGGGGAATTTTTGCCCTGATTGTGGTATTTTTGCTGGGTACGCTTTGGTATCATCTGATCGAGGGTTGGAGTTTGCTAGATTCGGCCTATATGACGATTAGTACCCTCGCTACCGTCGGTTTTGGCGAAATTAATCCCCTAGGTGAACGGGGACGACTATTCACGATGGTTTTGATTATCATGGGAGTAGTCAGCATCGGTTATATTGTTAATCGCTTGACCGAAGCTTTAATTCAAGGCTATTTTCAAGAGGGACTCAAACAGAGACAGGAGAAACGCTTGATTGATCGACTATCGGAACATTATATCATCTGTGGTTTGGGTCGCACAGGCAGACAGGTAGCGATCGAATTTTACGCAGAAAATATTCCTTTTGTAGTTATTGATACAGACCCCCTACAGGTAAATCGGGCCAAAGAATTAAATTATATTGTTGTTCAAGGAGATGCCACCTTAGATAAATCTTTACAAATGGCAGGAATTGAACGCGCTATTTGTATTGTGGCCGCTTTAACTTCCGATGCGGAGAATTTATATACAGTTTTGTCTGCTAAAACTCTTAATCCGAAAATTCGTGCTATTGCTAGGGCCAGTACCGAGGAAGCAGTACAAAAATTACAACGGGCCGGGGCCGATGCGGTAGTATCTCCCTATATTACCGGCGGCAGAAGATTAGCAGCCGCAGCCCTACGACCGCAGGTGATGGATTTTGTCGATGGTATTTTAACTGGAACCGATCGATCGTTTTATATGGAGGAATTTTTAATCGATCCCAGGACCTGTCCCTGTGTGGGTTTAAGTCTTAGTCAAGCACATTTAAGATCTCGATCGGGGGCCTTAGTTTTGGCAATACGTCGCGCTGATGGTACGCTAATCGGGGGACCGACTGGCGATACGGAATTAATGGCCGGGGATTTATTAATTTGTATGGGAACGGCCGAACAATTACGCAGTTTAACTCAGATTTTAATCCCCATGCGATCGGATGGTTTACGTTTACCGAAGCATTAGTTAAAGAATCGATAAAAAATCGGCTGGTACCATTGCGGGAACAGGGGAAGCGGCAAAATCTCTTAGGTTTCGCGTTATGATTATTTCTAGCTTTTCTGATTCAGCAACGGCACTGGTAACGGCATCTTCAAAATCTTTCATAGGACTTGTCAATGCTTGCCTAATTATTGCATCTGTCACCCTAGCAACTTGCAAATTCTCTAGAAGACTTATCACCAATTTTCTTGAGCTTTCCCTTCCGTTTTGTTTAGACAAAATATAATAAATATTAGTGACGGCATGACCAGAAATATATCCTTGAGTTTTACCTGTCTTAACTGTATTGAATGCTTGTACAGATGCTGGAAAATGTGGTTCACGCTTACCCAAAACATCTAGCAATACATCACTGTCGAATAAGACTCGTTTCACCGATACTTCTCCACTAAATAATCAATATACGATTCTTTTGGGTCTTCTGGTCCTAAATCGACAACACCCACTAAGTTTCTTGTCCAAGGATCAAGATCGCTTAAGTCATCTGTTAGGGAATGAGAAGTAGTTTCTGAGGATACATTACTAGGATTAAATCGCTCTTGAATTCTGAAAATTATTAAACTGTAATAGGCTCTCAGTTGGGTGACTAAAGATTTGTCAGTATCTTGGAAATATTCGGTTATAGTACGATTAGAAACCGATAGAGCATTTTTAGCTCCCTGGTAAATTTGCTCTAATTCTGAATCGGCAAACATATCAATAAACACATCTATCGTTTCCGAGAGAAGGAGTGAACCTTCCACCACTCTGATTAAATCGGCTTTTTCCTCACCAGTCTTTCCCTCATTGATCTGAGCAAGGCTGATAAATAATTGATTATAGGCAGTAATTTGATTAGTAAATTGGTCTATATATTGGATTAACTCCAGTGCTGAATCCTCATCTCTATACTGTTTCCATACCTGAAACCATAATTCATCAATTTGACAAAATATATCGGCTCTTGCTTGATAAGTTTTAGAGTTATCCTTAACTTGCTCAACTAAAATCTTAGTTTCTTGTAGTAAATTATCCAGTATTATCCGATCAGAATCGGTGACAATTTGATCGAGTTTATCTGTAATATTTTGCAGGTTTTCTAACAAAAATTGTCCTAAATTTTCCCGTTCGACTGAAGTTTGCAGACTATTCATCATATTTACCTCCCCTAAGACTGATGATCAAACAGAAATGAGTAGTCAAAATTATCAGCCCTAAACCTCCATTGTAACAATTTTGGGGTCTGAAAGGGTGATTATAGTTACTATAGCCTCTGAGGGAGATAGATTAATTACCGTTCACTCTTAATTCCCCTGACTCGGAGACTACTGACTCCCGACTCCTCAATCTAACATCTGTGGGGAATTGAGAAATTGAGGATGAGATGTTAGTACAATCGGGGAATAGTAAAGGAAAAACCCCTATTTACCATGAGTCAAAATCCCAATTCTTCCTCGCGATCACTGCAGCCGCTGCCGGTTCCCTCCATCCCGATACCTCCCTCGGAGTTAATCAAGGGAACCAAACCAGAGATAAATCAAGAAATGAGCCAAAAGGTGGCGATGCAGTCCAAAAAAGTGCCTAATATGCCACAAAATGGTCAAATATCGCCACCACGTTCTCCCCAAAGTCGCGCTTCCAATCAACCCACCTTAGAGTATTTGGTTCGGATTGCCTTTGAGCGGGGTTATTCGGACGTTCACCTCGGGGTTGGAGAACAACCCCGGATGCGGGATCGTGGCGAAATGATTATTCTCGACTATCCTGAAATTGACATCAACACTTTTTATAGTTGGTTACGCGAAATCCTCGGTGAAGAAGAAATCCTTCGCTTTAAAAAAGACCTAGAATTTGACGGTGCGACTCAGTACCAATTCGCTAGAGCGCGGATTAATATCTTTGAAAGTCTGCGCGGTCCGGGGATGGTTTTGCGTCTGATTCCCATGAAAATCCCCACGATGGAACAATTGGGCCTACCGATAGTGTTTCGGGATGTGTGCGATGTGCAGAAGGGATTGATTTTAATCACCGGTCCGACGGGTTCAGGGAAATCCACCACCCTAGCAGCCATGATCGATTACATCAATAAAGAACACGCCAAACATATTATCACCATCGAAGACCCGCTCGAATTTGTCCATAAAAGTCGTCGCAGTTTGATCAAACAACGGGAAGTGGGAATACACACCCATGAGTTCGATAATGCCCTAAAAGCCTGTTTGCGGGAAGACCCAGATATTATTCTGGTGGGGGAGATGCGGGACAAAGCCACCGTTAATACTGCCCTGAAAGCTGCCCAAACCGGTCACTTAGTCCTGGGAACCCTGCACACCAACAGCGCTGTAAAAACCCTTGACCGGATTTTAACTCTTTATAGCGCCGAGGAACGGGAATCGACGCGGGTGGCGATCGCAGAATCCCTAGTTTGTATTATTTCCCAGGGTTTATGTCGCACCACCGACAGTAAACGGACGGCTTTTCACGATATTCTCGTCAACACAGAAACCGTCAAAGATTACATTTGCAGCGGCAAAAATGACGAAATTATCGAATTAATGAGAGACGGCGAATACCACGGCATGATTACCACTAATCAATCTCTGTTTAACCTCTATCAAGAGGGACGGATTAGCGATGAGGTCGCCCTGGAAATGTCCCCGGTTCCCAATGAAATGGCCATGATGCTGCGGGGTAGAATCTAGAAAAACCCTGAAGGAAATCCTTGAGGGATCAAGAGTTTAGTAGGCTAGAAAAATAGAAGCTCCTACTTATTCTCTAGGGGAACCCCTCAAGTGATCACTTCCACGATTGTGTTGCCCGATATTTTTAAAGGCATCGCCCTGTTTACCCCCGGGGGCGATCTAATTTACTGTATCGATCCTGATAAACAAACTCATTGGCATCTGAATCTCTGCGCTGCTCTCCAGTCCGCTTTAGGGTTGCCAGAACCCCCCCATTTTTTAGTTCCTAGTTTTACTGCTACCATCGATCGCTGGCGAGATCCCTACAGTCACCGTATTCATACTAGAGCCGAAGTCTATCCCCTTGTCCGTCGCTATCAGCCTTTATTAAATGCTATTTTCGCCACGGACGATCGAGCTTGGTTTACTGTACCCTGGCAGGAACAATCCTCTAATCCCACTATCTTAGAAACCTATCGTCAGCAGTTTCCCCAACTTTGGCAATCCCACGATCTGATTCTCCGTTATCAGGAGCGCCACCCAACGACTTCGGGGATTAATGCTGACTCTGACTATAGTAATCCTAGTCCCAAGGGTTATGTTTTGCGGTTATTTGTCTCCGGTAATAATGCCAATACTAAACACACCCTAGAATCGATCCATCAGCTTCTAGAACGAGAATTACACCATCCCTATACCCTGAAAGTGATCGATATCTCTAAACATCCAGAACAAGCAGAATCTAATCATGTCTCTGCTATTCCCACTTTAGTCCGGGTTTGGCCGCAACCGGTGAAACGCATCATCGGCGAATTTGAGGATTTACCGCGAGTATTACAGATTATCGCCACCGCTTAGGGTTTAAAGACTTCTGACTCGATTCCTCGCCACCATTCGCCCAATTTCATTAAGTCTTGCTGAATATCATCCAATTCTTGGATATATTCCTGTTGGGAAAGACTAGCGCGACGTTCTTGCAGTTTTTTGAGACGCAATTGCACCAACAGCCAAGGCTTAGAAATACCGTTAGTTTCTTCAATATAGCGAGCAATATCCTGACTATCCATAGTTTTTACTGTTATTATCCTATATTTTGTCAAATTAACCCAAGACTCCTTTTTTTAGTTGCAGAAGATTATGTTTGATTTTAGCCACTATTACCCCTACACCGAATTAGTTTCTTTCCTGAAAAACCTAGCTTCATCCTATCCTAATTTAATTAGCCTCACCTCGATCGGTAAAAGCTACGAAAATCGAGATATCTGGTTAACTACCCTAACAAATCAAGCCACAGGCCATTATTTAGAAAAACCTGCCTATTGGATTGATGCTAACACCCATGCGGGGGAAGTAACAGGCTCTGCCGTCGCTCTCTACACTATCGCTCATCTTTTGCGCCAATACGGTCATAATTCCCAAATTACCAGACTTCTTGACCATTACACTGTCTATATTTTGCCGCGATTAGCCGTGGATGGAGCGGAAAAATATCTCACCACTCCCTATATGTTACGATCAAGTATTCGCCCCTATCCCCACACGGATGAGAAACCGGGGCTATATCCTGAAGATATTAACGGCGATGGTTTAATCTTACAAATGCGCCAAAAAGACACCTGTGGCGCTTGGAAAATTTCCGAACAAGATCCTCGCATTATGGTGCGTCGCGAACCGGAGGAATTTGAGGGAACTTTTTACACTTTGCTCACCGAAGGTTTAATCCGCGATTACGATGGCTATAATTTTACCACTGCCCCCACCCTAGAGGGCCTGGATTTTAACCGCAATTATCCCGTTTATTGGGTTCCTGAAGGGGAACAACAAGGGGCCGGAGACTTTCCTTTTTCGGAGCCAGAAACCCGTGCAGAAGCCGAATTTTGGGCAAATAACACTAATATTAATGGCTTCGTTACCTATCATACCTATTCAGCAGTCATGTTGCGTCCCTATAGCACCCATCCCGATGAATATTTCCCCGTGGAAGACTTAGAAATGTATAAATATATTGCTGATAAGGGAAAAGCAATGACTGGTTATGAATGCGTTTCTGTCTATCACGATTTTCGTTATCATCCCAAAGAAGTGACTAACGGTGCCATGGATGATTACGGCTACGATCATTTTGGTTGGTATGGTTTTACGGTGGAGTTATGGGATGCACCCACCCAAGCGGGAGTGAAAAAAGATGATTATATTCAATGGTTTCGCTGGCATCCTTTTGAAGATGAATTGAAATTACAGCATTGGAATGATGAGAATTTAGCGGGAAAGGGTTTTATTAATTGGCAAAGTTTTGATCACCCCCAATTGGGAGAGGTGGAAATTGGCGGTTGGGACTTTAAAAATGTCTGGCAAAATGCCCCAGAAAAGTATTTACCGGATTTATGTGAGAAACAATGTCAGTTTACTATTGCCCATGCTTTAATGTCACCTCTTTTAGCTATCTCTCGTCTTGATCTGAAGTCGGAGGGCAATGGTATTTATCATCTGGTTTTACAGTTAGAAAATCAGGGATTTTTACCCACTTATACCAGTAAAAAAGCACTGGAAAGAAAGATCGTTCGTCCCATTCAAGTCAAGTTAAATTTGGCCGATGAGGTGAGTTTAATAGTGGGAAAATTAGAGCAGGAAATCGGTCACTTAGAAGGGCGATCAAATAAAGTATATAGTAGCCTCGCTCACGGTTTAGATTATCGCTGTACGGTGGAATGGGTGATTAAGGGAGTTTCTGGTCAAGAAATCGAGATTATCGCTATAGCTGAAAGAGCCGGGACAGTCAGACAAAAAGTGATTTTATAGAGCTATTTGGTTCGATAAAATTGTTAAATAAGTCTCGTGGGATTCCGTGGGTAAAACTCGCAATTTTTGGCTAAGAAGATCTGGTTCTAATCCCAAAGCTTCTAAGGGAATTACTCCTAATAAATTGTTTTGACCTCCGGGTAATTCCAAACATTCAAAAGTCCCTTCCCGTCCCGCGATAATCAAGGTGGCATCGCGAAAAATTCTCGCTTTTCCTATGCCTTTAGCCGTAGCCACATCTACTTCTTTTAAAAGCTGTAAACCCAAGCGGGAGATTACTTCTGGCACCAGACAAAGAGTGGTTGCTCCCGTATCCACCAAGACATTTTCTAGGGTAAGAGAGCGAATTTGATCGGGAGAGATTACAGCCGCTGCTGCTAAAATTTGATCGGCGCGATTGATAACTGTAATGCTGGTGTAGATTTTGCCCATATCTTCTGTAATAATTGCTGGATCAACCATAATACTACCCTCAATTCTACCCCTAAATTATACCAGAATAACTGCCAAAAAAACTGTCTAGTAATTTTAATTATTAATCCAGCCATCCGGCACAATTGCACCGCAGAAGTTAACTCCCATCAGATTAGCACTCATTAACTCGGCACCAGTTAGATTGGCATTACTTAAATCAGCACTGGTGAGATTTGCTCTAGCAAAGAAAACATCGATTAAATCCGCTTCCCTAAGATTAACTCCTGAAAGATTAGCCTTTCTTAAGTCAGCATGATTCATTCTTGCCGCTTGAAAATTAGCTTGACTAAGATTAGCTCGATACGATCATTTTCTCAACATTTTTTATAGGCGGCAAACATTAATTTTTGCATTCTCTCCGCCTCTAGATGATTTTCTAGGCTATTAACCACCCGTCTTAAGGAATTATCTTCCTCGTTGTTGACAGCATTATTAACGGCGGTAAACCTAGGATTAACTGCTGGTTCTAATGATGATAATTGGGTGTCATAGGCGGCAGCAATATCACTATATAATTTACTGATTTGCTCAATAATAACCGTGGCTACTCCCGCATAAACTTCAGGACGATTTAGGGTTTTAACTAATTTATAAACAGAAAAAGTTAATTGTTCCTTACTGGTTTTAATTTGCAGCAACTCCTCCAACAAGTCGGCTCTCCTAGGTTTGGTGGGTAAAATGTATTCTAAGATACATTTCTCAAGAGCGAGGGGGTGGAACGAACCACAAAGACACAAAGGACACAAAGATCGATCGATCATATTGTAAGTTAAACTGATCACACAGAACCTAGAAGAGCCACAAGTCTTCCATCGCCACACCGTCTAATACTAAATCCGTTGAGTATAGGTAACCTATCAGGATAGGCAATAGGCAAAGGGCAAAAGGCAAAAGTGGGGATAGATAATCAGTTTTTAATAACTGGATTTAGTCTAAAATATTAGGGTAATGATTCGGTAGTAGTGGCGTAGCTCTCTTGCTTACCTGGTATGAATTGTGTAAAATATTTATGAATAAAAATAATTGGAACCCGATCAGTCTTTAAACCTCTAGCTTGATCATGACTTTTCTGATAAATATCTTTTTCTGGCTTCTGTCTGGCTTACTGAAATATCAGTCTAGCACCGAACAAAATCCCCCCTTCACCTCTATTCCCTTGTCCTAATTGTGGTTCTCATTATATGATTAAGAATGGTTCTATTCATAATGGAAAACCCAAACGTCAATGTAAAGAATGTGGTCGTCAGTTTGTGATCAATCCCACTAATAAAACCGTCTCTGACGAAACCAAACAATTAATTGATAAACTCTTGCTCGAACGAATTTCCTTGCGAGGAATTGCTAGAGTAACAGGGGTAAGTTGGTCATGGTTACAAAATTATGTCAACAATAAACTGGCGGCTGTCCCCGGTCAAATAAAGGTTTCGGACAAACCAAAAGGTAAATTGGTTATAGAATGTGATGAGATGTGGTCTTTTGTTTTTTCTAAGACGATAAAAGTCTATATTTGGCGGTTAATTGATAGAAAAACAAGGGAAATTATTGGTTGCTATGCGCGGAGATAGGAGTCGTCAATCAGCCAAAAAACTTTGGGGACAGTTTACCAGGTGTTTATCGACAATGTGCGGTTGCTTACACAGACTTTTGGAAGTCCTATAAGACAGTAATTCCTAGTAAACGTCATCGACCAGTCGGAAAAGAAACTGGTAAAACTAATCCTATTGAAAGATTAAATAATACCTTTCGACAAAGGATTTCTCGGCTGGTGAGAGAGAGTCTATCTTTCTCTAAAAAAATGGAGAATCACGTTGGGGAACCCTTTGGTATTTTATCCATGACTACAATGCACAGCAAAGCAAAGGATTAAGCCGCCATCACTACTACCGAATCACCACCGGTTTTGAGAGGGTCACAAGCATTGTAGAATCGATCGTAATCTAGCTCTCTGTTTCCGCCCCAGTTCTCGCTCTGATTTTGATTCATAAATAACGCTTCTACAAAAATAGATTATCCATATCATAGATCGACGCAACTTGATAGGGAACAAATATTTTTATTCTTGACGGAAATTTTATCCCCTAATTGCTAAAACGACTTTTTCTATTGCTTCTTTCATGACCTTCTCAAACAATCTTAACATTAGTTCTCTTGACAAACGCCTCATCATAGGATTGTTTTAATTTCACAGAACTACACAGCAGTGGAATTATTTCCCACCGATTATTTAAAGACTTTAAGGACTAAATCAGATAAATTGGGCTATTATCAAGCCCAGATGCCAGATAAATCAGTTTTAACTGCTTTATTTAGTTTTTTCTTCTTCAATCTCCCGCTGCATTTGGGCGATTTCTTCGGGAGTCATCGCTTCCAGACGTTTTTTAAAGACGGCATCTTCGTAATCCTTGCGCTGTTGGCCGTAGGTCATATTATCGGTGGCGACTCGAAACAGATAGGTAAAAATCCAACCGATGACACCACCCACCAACACCGCTTGACTCCAAATTCCCGCCGAAGCACTATCTAAACCGGTTTTTTGCAGGATAATGTAGAGGATGCCGCCCACAGCAAACATCCCTATACCGATCCCGATGACATCAATGCGTCTCATGGGTTTTTTTGGGTTGATAACTTAAGCTTTGAGGGTACGACGTTGGGGACGGAAGTTAAGGAAAGGACTTAACAACAGCATCCCGGGAAAGAAAAAGCTCATCAGAAAGTACATAAACCCTCTTTCCCAAGAAGATGCCACATACCAGCGCGTATTGAGGTAGTAGTAGATAACGGCGGGAATGACGAGCAAATACAAGACACTGAGAGATAGGTAGATCAGGGCGATGATAATGGTTTCTTGCGTCAGAATTGATTGCATAAGGATTGATTTTTATCAATGGCTGTCGGTGAACTGCAATTCACCTGCTGATTATTTTACCCTGTCTTTCCCCCTTTGCGGCGATCGAATTGGCGGGCTAAAATAATTTACTGAAAATACTCTTGCCAATTAAATTATTTATGATATGATAAAAAATTGTCAGTTAAATAACGGGGGCGTGGCGGAATGGTAGACGCTACGGACTTAAAATCCGTTGAGCCTTATAAGCTCGTGAGAGTTCGAGTCTCTCCGCCCCCATCGATCGAAGTCTATATTTAAACTGAGTATTGGGTATTTTAGTACAAATGCCCTACCCCCCAGGAAAAACTTTTTCAGCCAGCCCTATCTAAAATATCCAATAATTCTAGGGGATGGTGAATGAGATGATCGGGGTTAAATTGGGTGAGAATTTGAGGGGAATTAAAGCCCCAAGCGACGGCCACCACTTGCACTCGACTTTTTTGGGCAGCAGTAATATCTCTGGTTTCATCGCCGACATAAATCATTTCATCGGGACAGAATTTATTTTGTCGGATCAGGCGATCGATAATTTTGTGTTTGCCGAATAAAGGCGTTCCCGAACAGATAAAATCAAATAAATTTAAGAGTTGATTATTACCTAAAAATATGGTGAGATTTTCTTTGGTATTAGAAGTGATTATTCCTAATCTATAGCCTCTTTCTTTAAGAGTAGCAAGGCAGGGATGCCAGCCATGAAAGGGTTTCAGGCAGTCAATTTGTTTATTTAATTCCCGTTTAACTCGATAGAGTAAAAAAGGGATTTTAACGGGAGAAACTTGGGATTGTTTAATAATTTCTTGGGAACTAAGGTTTTTTAGTCTGGCCAAATCTTCCTCATTGACGGGTTGATAACCAAAATTTTTAGCCAAACGATTGACAATCTCCACGAAAGTATCGTGGGTATCGGCGATAGTACCATCAAAATCGAACACGACTACTTTAATTGTCATCTTGTGGGGGGTGAGGGGAATGGGCTAAATTAGCTTGGGCATTACGTCGCCACTGCTGGGGTTTAATTCGACGTAGGGCTGACGAGATAAAACGACGATCCCACTCCTCTATAGTTAGATTAGCTAATTCCTCCAACTTTGGCGAGAGGTTTTCCGGACGAGGTTGAAAATCCTCCACGTCGGTAACTTGGGCAAAACGTTGATTCCAAGGACAGACATCTTGACAGATATCGCAGCCAGCGACCCAACCCTGTAAATTCTTGGCAATTTCTGTAGGCAAAGTTACAGCACGATTTTCGATGGTATGGTATGCAATACAGCGATTAGCATCCACCACAGAGGGACTAACTATTGCTTGGGTGGGACAGGCGCTTAAACAACGGCTACAGGTGCCACAATGGGCGCTATGGGGTCGATCGGGTTCTAAAGGTAAATTAGTTAATATTTCCCCTAAAAAGACCCAACTGCCGTAATTACGAGTAATTAAGTTACCATTCTTGGCAATCCAGCCGATCCCTGCTCTTTGCGCCCAAACTTTATCCTGTACTGGTCCGGTATCCACATAGTAACGGGTTTGAATTTGCTCCCCCTGACTTTCTAACCATTGACTGAGGGCCTTTAATTTTTTACTTAATACTTTGTGATAATCCCTTCCCCAAGCATAACGGGAAATTTTGCCATGGTTTTGTTCTTGACTGTGTTGCTGGGGGGTGTAGTAGTTAAGGGCAAGACATATTAGCGATCGCACTTCTGGCCAAAGAGTTTTGATATCCTGTCGTTTCGGGTTAGTCATCCAATCCATATCAGCTTGATAACCCCGCTCTAACCAGCTTTTTAGATGGGATACCGCCGAGTCTTGACTATCCACAGAAGCAATACCGACCCCATGGAAACCTAACTCTAGCGCTTTTTCTTTGATCTGTGTTTCTGTCACCATAGAAATATCTTAAGTCAAGTATTTGTAACAATTATTTACAATGATCAATTTATTGAGCCAAATCCCAGGCTCAACAGTTAGAAACCATGATCAACGAAGAAACTGTGGTTCCCGTCACCGCTATATCGTCCTCATACTAAATCCAGTTATTAAAAACTGATTATTTATTCTCCGTTTTGCATGAGTGCATGAGTAGAAAACGGGTTTCTCGGAGAAACCCGTTTTCTGTGCGTTACTCAACGGATTTAGTATAACTATTGACTTGCTCAATTAACACCCGTCCCTAAAATGACTTGTACTTTGCTAGTACAATTATAGTAAAATAAGAAAGATTAAAACAAATAACCATGTCTCAACCGATTACCATCGAAGATATCTATAAACTTTTTGAGAAAACTAACGAAAAGTTTGAACAATCACGCCAAGAATACGATCGCCGGGCTGCCGAAGCCAAGGACGAAGCCGATCGCCGGGCTGCCGAAGCCGATCGCCGGGCTGCCGAAGCCGATCGCCGGGCTGCCGAAGCCGATCGCCGGGCCGCTGAATACGATCGCCGGGCTGCCGAAGCCAAGGACGAGGCCGATCGCCGGGCCGCTGAATACGATCGCCGGGCCGCTGAAGCTAAGGCCGAAGCAGATCGCCGTTTGGCCGAGCTAGAGAAAACAGTGGCTAATACCAGTCGTGCGGTGGATAGTTTAACCACTCGCTGGGGAAGATTTGTCGAGGAATTAGTCGAACCTGCTGTTATTGGCCTATTTCGTAGCAAAGGTATCGATGTTAAAGAAACCTACAGTCGTGCCAGGGTAAAACGGCAAGGAATAGCCATGGAGATTGACATTTTAGCCGTCGATGAAACCGAGGTAGTTTTAGTAGAATGTAAGTCTCGTTTATCGAAAGATGATGTCAACGATTTTTTAGAAAAATTAAGTCGATTTAAACAAGCATTTCCCCATTATAAGAACTATCAGGCTTATGGTGCAGTGGCGGGAATAGAAATAGACGAAGGAGTAGATCGTTATGCCTATAAACAGGGTTTATTTGTGATTAAACCATCGGGAGAAACGGTAGAAATTATTAATGATTCTGGTTTCGAGCCTAAATTATGGTAAGAGAAAGATGGGTATTTCATCTGGCAAAGTATTGGCAGCAGGTTTAATTTTTCCAACTTAGCACTAAACTAACTTATGGATACGATGCACGATTAGTATTCATATCTTGGTTAAGTAACACCTTGCATAATTAATTTTTGAGGATGCAAAAACGGCAAAAATAAGGATTAAATTGCCTAAAATCTGTGAATAGAGCATTTAAAATTCTCCTGACTACTGACGACCGGCTCCTAACCCCAACAACAATTTTTGATTTTTACCAGAGGTCTAGTAACGTCTTGTCCTAAAATTGCCAATAGCCAGTTTCAATGCACAAGAGTCTGATGGCTAAAAACTGGCTCCAGTTTTTGACCGGGATAGCACCGCTTGATCGCAGTGGATCGTAAAATGAGATAATGCTAACTTTGAGAGTCAGAGAGACTATGAGTGAATTCGACTACGATTTAATTATTATCGGTGCTGGAGTTGGTGGCCACGGAGCAGCCCTACACGCGGTCAAATGTGGGCTAAAAACGGCTATTATCGAAGCCAAAGATATGGGAGGAACCTGTGTTAATCGAGGTTGTATTCCCTCTAAAGCTTTACTGGCAGCCTCGGGACGAGTGCGCGAATTGGCCGATAGTGACCATCTGAAAAGTTTAGGTATTGCCATCGGTGGCGTGAATTTTGACCGTCCGACAATTGCCGATCATGCTAACAACCTTGTCAGTAAAATTAGAGGCGATCTCACTAATAGTCTTAAACGTCTCAAGGTTGATACTATCCACGGTTGGGGAAAAATCGCCGGCCCGCAAAAAGTTAGCGTCATCGGGGATAGTGGCGAAAAAATCTACACCGCTAAGGATATTATGCTCTGTCCGGGGTCGGTTCCCTTTGTCCCACCGGGGATCGAGATCGATCATAAAACGGTTTTTACCAGTGATGAGGCCGTTAGATTAGAAACTTTACCCAAGTGGATCGCAATTATCGGTAGTGGTTATATCGGTCTGGAATTTTCGGATATATACACCGCTTTGGGTTGTGAAGTGACGATGATCGAAGCTTTAGACAGTCTCATGCCTGGATTTGACCCAGAAATCTCGAAAATCGCTGAAAGAGTTCTGATTAAACCTAGAGACATCGAGACTTATGTGGGAGTTTTGGCAAAAAGTATTAAACCGGGGAATCCTGTGGCCATTGAACTGGTGGACGCAAAAAGCAAAGAAGCGATCGAAATTTTAGAAGTAGATGCTTGTTTAGTCGCTACAGGGAGAATCCCAGCGACCAAGAATCTCGGACTGGAATTTGTCGGGGTAGAACTGGATAAACGCGGTTTTATTGCGGTTAATGACAAAATGCAGGTAATTCAGGACGGTGAACCGATTCCCCATCTCTGGGCTGTGGGCGATGCTACGGGTAAAATGATGTTAGCTCACGCTGCTTCGGGTCAAGGGGTAATAGCCATTGAAAATATCTGTAATCGCCCAAAAACCATCGATTATCGCAGTATTCCCGCCGCCGCTTTTACCCACCCCGAAATTAGTTATGTGGGTTTAACGGAACCGCAAGCAGAAGTTTTGGCACAGCAAGAAGGGTATAAGGTTGCTTCTGTCAAGACCTATTTTAAGGGAAATTCTAAAGCTTTAGCGGAAGGAGAAACGGAAGGCATCGCTAAAGTCGTTTATCGTCAGGATACGGGGGAATTACTCGGTGTTCATATTATCGGTATCCACGCATCGGATTTAATTCAAGAAGCGGCCAATGCGATCGCTGAACGTAAATCTGTCCATGAACTCGCTTTCCGCATCCACACCCATCCAACTCTCTCAGAAGTCCTCGACGAAGCTTATAAACGAGCAGAAGTAGCAGCATAGAGTCAGTTATCAGTTATCAGTGATCAGTTATCACCGTTAAGTTTCCGACTCCTGAATTCTGACTCCTTTCTCTTTTTTTACTTTTTACTTTAAAGATTATGTTTGGATTAGGTTGGCCAGAAATAGTAATTATTGCTGTGGTTATTGTCCTGATATTTGGACCGAAAAAAATACCCGAATTTGGGGCAGCTTTGGGGAAAACTTTACGGGGATTTAAGGAAGAAATCAATCAAGATGAGCAAGAAATTGAAGACAATGACGAGAAAATGAGATAGATTTCGGCTCTCAGGGCGAATGCAATTCGCCCCTACAATAATATTATTGCGCCAATGGTAGGGGCGCACCGCGTGCGCCCAAAAATTGAGATGCCCCCCCTAATTTGTTAAGCTAAAGGTTTTGATGTACTTAGTTTCTAACCTTCTTTTTAGGTAGGAGAATTGCCAGATTCTTTCTTGGAGCCTCTTGCCCTCAGAAGCTGTTTACTGTTTACTGTTGACTGTTCACTGAATATCGGCTTCTCCCCCCACCACCACATCGCGGATACGGAGACTGGGGCCACCGCAGCCGACGGGTAAACCACTTTGACCCCCTTTTCCGCAGCCTCCCGACTCGTCCCAGTAGAAATCATCAGCAATTGCCTCAATATTGGCTAGGGTTTTAAAGACATTACCGGAGAGAGTCACATCTTTAACGGGTTCAGCAATTTCTCCGTCGCGAATCATCCAAGCTTCCCCGGCGCTAAAAGTGAACATTTCGCCGTTAGTCATGCCTCCCTGCCAATTTTGGGCATAAACTCCCGTTTTTATCCCCGAAAATAACTCTGGAACGGGAGTGGTTCCCCGTTCAATCCAAGTGTTGGTCATGCGGACAATGGGCGGATAATGATAATTGAGACAACGGGCGTTACCGGTCGGTTTTTCGCCTAATTTGCCCGCCGTTTCCCGCGAATGCAGTCTTCCCACCAAAACCCCATCTTTAATTAACTGAGTCGTCGTCGCAGGGGTTCCCTCATCGTCATAAAAATAACTGCCTCGATGACCTTCCGGATAGGCCCCGTCAAAGATTTGCAGGTTATCCGGTCCGAAACGTTTGCCCATACTCATCACTTCCAAAAGGTCAGGATTTTCGTATAACATATCTGCCTCGGAAAGGTGGCCAAAAGCCTCATGGACGAACAGACCGGTTAAAATGGGATCGATGACGACGGTGTAGGTATCGCCCTTGACAGGGGGCAAAACTAGGGCTTGTACGGCCCGTTTAGCCGACCCTTGCACCTGTTCTTCTAAATTGACCAGATCCTCGAAAGCTTTTCGGGATCCTGTGGTTTCCCGGCCCGTTTGTACGCTGTCCCCATCCCTAGCGGTGGCCGAAAAACGCATTTCTAAGTCCGACCATTTTTGTTCGATTAAAGTCCCGTCAGAAGTGCCTAAAAGAATATGTTGACTGCTATCGCTGTAACGGACGGAAGTGGTGGCAATACTGGGATGATGTTGACGCAGTAAGTTATTATAGCGATCGCAGAGGGCTTTTTTATCGGCTAATGGCACTAAACGGGGATCCGTTCCCGTTAAAGGCAATTCACAACTAATAATTACAGGTTCTACCGGAGCAATCAGGGTTTCTTCTTCCCCAATTAAACGGGCAGCAGCGATCGCATCTTCTAATCGTTCCTGTAAACTGGATAATTGATTAAAGCTGGCAAATCCCCAACCTCCTTTATAACAAGCGCGTACCTGACCACCGATAGCAATACCTTCGCTGAGGGTTTCCACTCGTTCGGAACGCAGTAGAATATTAGTCCCCCGCGCTTCTTCCAGACGAATTGTCAGGAAATCGACGCGGTTTTTATAACGGTTAATCAGTTCACTAATTAGGTTTTTATAATCGTTTAGAGTATCGGTCATGGGAATTAGGAAGTGGGGTGTGGGGTGTGGGGTGATGGGAGATTTTTTGCTGTGATCAGTAAACAGTAAACAGTAAAGAGTGAACTGATAACTGCTCACTGATAACTGATTACTGATAACTGATAACTGATTACTGATAACTGAAATTAGGCGAGATAATCCTGTAAAGCTTTCACCTCTAAAGGTTGAGATTGCAGGGATTTTAAGGCCGCTACCGTCGCTTTTGCCCCGGCGATAGTGGTGATAATTGGTAACTTATAATCGAGGGCAGTACGGCGAATTTTTCGGCCATCGTTTTGGGATTCTTCACCACTGGGAGTATTGACAATAAACTGAATCCAGTCATTTTTGATCCAATCGACAACGTCGGGACGGCCTTCGTGAATCTTTAGCACTAAATCGATATTTTCGCAACCGTTTTCTAACAAAACTTTACGAGTTCCGGAAGTGGCGACGACGCGAAAACCGAGGGATTGCAGATCCTTAACCACGGGAACCATGGGGGTTTTATCGCGATCGCTCATCGAGACGAAAACCGTCCCACTGGTGGCTAAGATCACGCCAGCGGCCATTTCTGCTTTAGCGAAAGCTTTGCCAAAATCGCTGTCAATCCCCATTACTTCGCCTGTAGAACGCATTTCTGGTCCCAGGAGAGTATCAGCACCGGGGAACTTCTGGAAGGGTAAAACCGCTTCTTTCACGGCAATATGACGGGGAATTGCTTCGCTGATGATACCCAATTCCGTCAGGGTTTTGCCCGACATGACGAGGGAGGCAACTTTTGCTAAAGGAACTCCCGTTGCTTTGGAAACGTAGGGAACAGTACGACTAGCGCGGGGATTCGCTTCTAAGATATAAACTGTCTCTCCCTGTACCGCATACTGGATATTCATCAAACCGATTACTTTTAACGCTTTCGCTAGTTCCACCGTCCATTGTCGAATTGTGGTTAAAACCGAGGCGCTCAGGGACGTATGGGGGATAGAACAGGCAGAATCGCCCGAATGTACGCCCGCTTGTTCGATATGTTCCATTAATCCCCCGATAACGACTGTTCCCGTGGCATCTGAGAGGGCATCCACATCCACTTCGATGGCATTTTCGAGGAATTTATCGATTAAAATCGGGTGATCCGGTTCTATCTGTACCGCATACTTCATATAGCGTTCCAATTCGCTATCGGAATAGACGATTTCCATTGCCCGACCGCCCAAAACATAGGACGGACGTACTACTACAGGATAACCGATGCGTTGAGCCACTGCTTGGGATTCTTGGAAATTGCGGGCAATACCGTTGAGGGGTTGTCGGATATCTAATTGTCGGAGGATTTGTTCAAAACGTTCCCGATCTTCGGCGGCATCGATCGAATCGGGTGAAGTTCCCCAAATTTTGGTATTTACGGGACAATTAGGCGATTCTAAATATTTTTGCAGGGGAACGGCCAGTTTTAAGGGAGTTTGCCCACCGAATTGAATAATTAAACCCTCTGGTTGTTCCGCTTCGATGATATTTAAGACATCTTCTTTAGTCAGGGGTTCAAAGTAAAGGCGATCGCTGGTATCGTAATCGGTGGAGACAGTTTCCGGGTTAGAGTTGACCATAATCGTCTCAAAACCGGCTTGACTGAGAGAAAAAGCGGCATGACAACAACAGTAGTCAAATTCTATCCCCTGGCCGATGCGATTGGGACCACCACCGAGGATCATCACTTTGCGTTTATCGGAGGGTAAAACTTCCGATTCTACCCGTTCGTAGGTGGAATAATAGTAGGGTGTTAGGGCTTCAAATTCTGCCGCGCAGGTATCCACCATTTTATAGACTGGAACAATACCTAAACCCTTGCGATAACTTCTTACTTCGTCCTCGCTGGTGTTGGTGGCGAAGGCGATTTGGCGATCGCTAAAACCCTGTTGTTTAATAGCGAATAGGTTCTCTTGGCTGAGACTTTTCAGGGGAGTTCGTTTGAGAAACTTCTCGGTTTCCATCAAATCAGCCAATTTATCGAGGAACCAGGGATCAATCCCGGTTAGTTCGTGGATTTCCTCCCCATTCATGCCCAATTTAAAAGCATGATAGATACTATAAACTCGTTCGGGGTTAGGTGTTCGCAAACCGGCCCGGACTTCCGAGAGAGGGGGGAGAGTTTCGACTTTATCGCAACCAAAGCCAAAACGTCCCGTTTCTAGGGAGCGAAGAGCTTTTTGGAAGGATTCTTGGAAAGTTCGACCGATAGCCATAGCTTCCCCGACGGATTTCATCTGGGTGGTTAGAATCGGTTGGGAGCCGGGGAATTTCTCGAAGGCAAAGCGAGGAATTTTGGTGACGACGTAATCGATAGTCGGTTCAAAGGAAGCCGGGGTTTTTTTGGTGATATCGTTGGGAATTTCGTCTAAAGTGTAGCCTACTGCTAGTTTAGCGGCAAATTTAGCGATCGGGAATCCCGTGGCTTTTGATGCCAGGGCCGAAGAACGGGATACCCGGGGATTCATCTCAATCACGATTACGTCGCCGTTAGTGGGATTAACGGAGAATTGGATGTTTGATCCGCCGGTTTCTACGCCAATTTCCCGAATAATTGCCTTAGAATAGTCCCGGAGGCGTTGGTATTCTTTATCGGTTAGGGTTTGGGCGGGCGCAACCGTAATCGAGTCGCCGGTATGGACCCCCATAGCGTCAAAGTTTTCGATCGAACAGATGATCACCACGTTATCGGCTAGATCGCGCATAACCTCTAATTCGTATTCTTTCCAGCCAATTAGGGATTTTTCGACGAGAATTTGCGATGTAGGCGAACAATCTAGCCCATACTGGGCCATCGGTTCAAATTCTTCTTGGTTATAGGCAATACCGCCCCCCGTTCCGCCTAAAGTGAAGGCCGGCCGGATAATGAGAGGATAGGAACCGATCTGATGACCGATCGCTTTTGCCTCCTCTAAATTGTTGGCAATCCCCGAAGGACAAACGGGAACACCGATTTTCTCCATTGCTTTTTTGAATAGTTCCCTATCTTCGGCTTTTTCAATAGCGGGAAGTTTTGCCCCGATCAATTCCACGTTATATTTTTCTAAAACGCCGCTTTTGGCCAAAGCGACGGCGGTATTCAGGGCAGTTTGACCCCCCATAGTCGGTAGAATCGCATCAGGGCGTTCTTTAGCGATAATTTTCTCGACAATTTCCGGCAGAATTGGTTCAATATAGGTGCGATCGGCCATTTCTGGATCGGTCATGATCGAGGCGGGGTTAGAATTGACTAAAATTACCTCATAACCTTCTTCTCGTAGGGCTTTACAGGCTTGAGTTCCCGAATAGTCGAATTCACAGGCTTGTCCGATGACAATCGGGCCAGCGCCCAAGATTAGGATTTTCTTTAAGTCATCACGGCGTGGCATAGGCTTAGGGTTGCTTGACGATAAACCCCAATCATTGTATATGTTGTCACCCTCGATCCCGCAAAGCTTTATTTAGGTTTAATGACCTTGTTTGCTTGAGCAGGCAGCAGGCAGCTTTTTTCTCCCCATTTCCCTGATAATTGATCACTGTTTACTGATCACTGATATCGCGTACAATGATAAGATTGTTTTCAAAGATACAATAGGCCTTTGTCTTTGCTAGAGAGTTTATGAAAGTTGGCGATCGAGTTCGTGTAATTGAGTCCGTGGTGGTTTATCATCATCCTGAACACAAATCGGATCCTTTTGACGTGAAAGGATTAGAGGGAGGGGTGAAAGCTTTTGTCACCGAATGGCGTGGCAGACCGGTTAGCGCCAATCTACCTGTCCTCGTCGAGTTCAGTAAAAAGTTTAAAGCCCATTTTCGAGATTTTGAGTTAGAAATCGTGGAAAAAGCCGCCGAATAGGGACTTTTTCGCTTATTTAAGCTACAAAGCGAATAAATTTATTTTTGCCCACCTGTAGGACTTTTCCGGCTAAAGCTTCGGCTGTCTCAAAACTTTTGTCCACATCGGTGATTTTCTCGCTATCGATTCTGACTGCACCCCCCTGAATCTGTCTTCTCCCTTCGCCGCTACTTTTACATAAGCCGGTGGCCGAGAGAAGATAGAATAGTTTTAGGGGAAAAGTGACCGCTGCTAGGGAAAATTCGGGGACAGAGGCCGCAGCTGCCGTATTTCCCTGTAGAACTATCTCCTGCGCCGTTTTTTGTGCCTTTAATGCCTCCTCTGTCCCGTGAAACTGGGCAACTACCTCGATCGCCAGTTGTTTTTGTGCCTCTCGCGGATTGCTCGCCATAGCATCTAAAGGCAAATTTGTCAATAGTTCGTAATAATCTTTTAACAAAGCGTCGGGGGTTTTTTCCAGTTTCGAGTACATGGACAGGGCCGATTCCCGCAATCCCACATAATTATTCAGGGATTTGGACATTTTTTGACTGCCATCGGTTCCGATTAAAATCGGTAAAAGTAGCCCGAATTGCGGTTTTTTGCCGAAATATTTCTGTAAATCGCGACCGACGGCAATATTAAATTTTTGATCGGTTCCTCCCAATTCGACATCGGCCTCAACAGCTACGGAATCATAACCCTGCATTAAGGGATAGAGAAATTCATGGAGAAAAATCGGGTTTTCCTTGTCGTAGCGTTCGGAAAAGCCTTCTTTTGCCAACATTTGCCCCACAGTCATGGTGGAGAGAAGTTCGAGAATTTGCGAGAGGTCTAATTTCCCCAACCATTCCGAGTTATAGCGAATTTCTAGGCGATTAGGGGTGTTAAAATCTAAAATTGGGCGTAATTGTGCCAGATAATTCTCGGCATTAGTTCTCACTTCTTCGCTCGTCAATTGTTTTCTAACTTCCGATTTTCCCGTCGGATCGCCAATTCTAGCGGTAAAATCACCAATAATCACCACTGCTACATGACCGGCATCCTGGAAAGCACGCAGTTTCCGAAAAGGGATACTATGACCTAGGTGAATATCGCTGCCGGTGGGGTCAATACCTAGTTTAATTCTTAAAGGGCGATCGGTAGTTTGCAGTAGTTGGGTTAAATTTTCTCTAGGATCTGGGGAGTCGGGTTGATGGGGGAATAAATCACTGGTTCCACGGGTTAACCAGTCTAGGGAGGAAGATACGGTCATTGTTGCTCATTTTCCACAGCCTTCCCATTATAGTTTTTTATTATGTCAAGTAACAAGCAAAAGGTAAATAAACTGGTATCTTCAGTAAAAGTCGATAACACCTTGACAATTCTCCCGATCGAATATAGAGTCTTAAAATCTTCTTTTTCAGAATTATCAAAAATTTTTCTGTCTTGAATTGCGATCAGATAAGCCAATGAATCCTAGTTTTAATAACTCTATCCCCGTGCAGAGGATCAAAGTTTCCGTAATTGTCTCTACCTATAAATCAGCGGAGTTTATCTGGGGTTGTCTAGAGGATTTAGTTACTCAAACTCTTTATGAAAAGGGAGAAGTAGAAATTATTATTATCGATAGTGCTTCTCCAGAGAATGAAGGGGAGATTATCCAAGAGTTTCAAGAAAATTATCCTAATATTATTTACCAGAGAACTCAAGAACGAGAAACCCTCTACTGCGCTTGGAATCGCGCTATTAAACTAGCTAGGGGTCTTTATCTCACCAATGGAAATACTGATGATCGTCGCTGTTTCAATGCTCTGGAAATTATGGCTAATTATCTAGATAATAATAGAGAGATTAGTTTAGTTTATGCCGATCAATTAATTACCACCATCAAAAATGATACTTTTGCCACCACCCCAGCTTTAAAACATTGGAATTGGCCAAATTACTCCTATCAACAGATGCGTCAAGGTTGTTGTGTGGGTTCTCAACCAATGTGGCGAAAAATGCTGCACGATAAGTATGGTTATTTTCAGGAAAGTTTTCACTGTGCTGGTGATTACGAATTTTGGTTAAGAATCGGCAGTCAAGGGGAAAAAATGGCTTTAATTCCTGAGATTTTAGGGTTATATTATTTAAATCTCCAAGGTTTAGAACATGGCAGCAATGGTCAAGCATTAGAGGAACATTATCAAGTGTGTAAAATCTATGAAATTCCTCACCCAGAAATTAAGGATATAGAAATTAAACCCAATCCAGTTAAGATGGAAGATTTAGGGAAAATTTTAAATAAGGATGAGCGAGAAAAATTACAAACAATTCAAGCTATCTCCCAGAATAAAACTCCAATTATTGTTATTGATGGCGTAATTTTTCAAATCGATCAAGGGAAATTAGCCAGGGTTTGGTCTTCAATTCTAGAGCATTGGAGTCAATTAGAATTTAGTCAACACATTGTTATTTTAGATAGAAATAACACCGCACCACGATGGGAAAAATTTAAATATTGGCCCGCAGAATCCTACGATTATAATTGTACGGGAAAGGATGCCAGAAAAATCCAAACTATTTGCGATCGCCTACAGGCTAATTTATTTATTTCCACTTTTTATACCAGTCCCTTAACCACTCCTTCTCTACTTTTGCTTGCTTTTGATTTCCCAGAAGAAAATGGCAATTTAACAGTAAATTTAGAAAAACACTATGCAATTTTGTCCGCTTCTAGAATCATCGCTTTTTCCTCTGATATCGCCCAAAATTTAAGAAGGTTATACCCGAAAATTACCCCCGAAAAAATTGGTATTATCGAGCTTGTTGAAGTTAATCAAAAAATAGCGGCAGAAATTAGTAATTTTTTCCAGTATGCGCTCAGTGAAACTAAGGAATCAAGTCAGAATCAAGTCTGGTTAGAGTTAAGAAAATTACAGGAAGCACAACAGACAATGTATCTGAAACAACAGCAAGATTATCATACTATGCAAGAGATGGAAATATCACTAAGAGAATTAGAAAATAATCATAATAATCTTCAAACAAATAATCATAAATTACAGGAAGAAATTAACTATTTTTCCTCCCGTAAGGGAATAGTAAAAACCCTAGCGAAAACTTCTATTTTACTTCTTGCTAAGATCAAGAAAAAACTCCCAATATTTTAGGGAATTAAGAGAAAGTTTCCTAACAATGCTCCGATCCTGGCACGGCAGTGCCTAAAAGTGGTAAAGTAATGTTAAGAATTAGAGGAGAAAACACTGTGCCACATTCGATCGTCACTGGAATTTGTGAAGGGGTTGCTGATTGCGCTTCCGCTTGTCCTGTTGCTTGTATCCATCCAGGACCGGGTAAAAATGTTAAAGGAACCGATTGGTATTGGATTGATTTTGCCACTTGTATCGACTGTGGTATCTGTTTACAAGTATGTCCCGTCGAAGGTGCAATTCTGCCAGAAGAACGTCCCGATTTACAAAAAACTCCCTAATTTATCAGTTATCAGTTATCAGTTATCAGATGTAAGTTTTCAGTTTACTGTTTACTGAAAATGCTTCCCACTTCCCCATTCATAATTCATATTACTCTCTCCTATCTCCTTTTTACCTTACCATGGATTATCTTTTAGAAGTTGAACAAGTTTATGCTGGTTATGTGCAGGATTTATACATATTGCAAGGGGTTAACTTTCGCATTGCACCGGGGGAATTAGTCACGGTTATCGGTCCCAATGGTGCGGGAAAATCCACCCTCGCTAAGGCAATTTTTGGTTTATTAAAACCCAGTGCTGGAACTATCACTTTTAAGGGAAAAAATATCACTGGTTGGAAATCTAATCAAATCGTTCCCCTCGGTATGGGTTATGTTCCCCAAATTGCTAATGTTTTTCCATCCCTGAGCATCG
Source organism: Microcystis viridis FACHB-1342 (assembly GCF_014698335.1). Lineage (GTDB taxonomy): Bacteria > Cyanobacteriota > Cyanobacteriia > Cyanobacteriales > Microcystaceae > Microcystis > Microcystis ichthyoblabe_A. The sequence continues at coordinate 31,042 of NZ_JACJSV010000016.1, forward strand.
AGGAAAATCTAGAAATGGGGGCTTTTACCAGTAAAAAAGCGATTAAACCCCTAAAAGAGCGCATTTATGCCATGTTTCCTCGTTTGGACGAGCGCCGTCGTCAGAAAGCTGGCACTTTATCCGGAGGAGAAAGACAGATGTTAGCCATGGGAAGAGCGCTGATGTTGCAACCGGATTTATTAATTCTCGATGAACCTTCGGCAGCTTTATCTCCTATCTTAGTAACCAGTGTTTTTGAACAGATAAAAGCGATTAATCAGACGGGAACTGCAATTATTTTAGTGGAACAGAATGCCAAAAAAGCCCTAATGATGTCCGATCGAGGTTATGTTTTAGAAAGTGGTCAAGATCGTTTTCAGGGATCGGGTCAAGATTTACTCAATAACCCGAAAGTAGGGGAATTATACCTCGGGGCGGCTTATCATGGTGCCAAACGAGATGATTAGGAATTTGTTAAGGATTGAGGGGGATTTTGATTTCTTCCCAGAATTTAGCGATAGGATAGTAATTGAGTACAAATCTCTACGGCGCTGATGTCAAGGTGATAAGCCAGCAGACCCTAAATATATCTGTGTATATTTATTCATCGATCAAGACAGTTGTGCTACTGCATTGAGAGCATAACTTTTAGTAATAAAAGGAGAAGTCATGGCTGTTAAAAGTCCTCCGTAATCAAGATTAAAACTGACTTCGCTTCCTACTTTTAACCTCTTGTTATGACTATCAACAACTAGATGATCGCTACTAGAACCTAATATTTTTATCTCCTGACTTGTTTGTAATCCAGAGATAAGAATATCCTGTCTTCCTAATGCAATAATAACTCGACGGTGAATGCCTTGGTCGATAAAGCTGGGAACATTACCAAAAGCATCTCGACCAATTTCTCCAGAGGGTAGAGATGGTTTATCTTTGGATTCGATTACTTCAGCAATTAACCGAAAAGCATCGGTATATAAACCAGGTATCACTTGTCGATTAACTGTTTCACAACCTAATAAAATTGATTCTCCTAAACGCAGATTATTAATCCGACCAACTTCGCTACTTTTTTGATACCATTGATAGTTAGCAGAATTTCCTCCTGAAATAATCGGTAATTTTATTAAAAACTCCTGCTCAATTGTATCTGTTAACACAGATAATTTGCTCATATTATGGCTATCAGGTTTAATCCCTCCATAACAAGCCAAATTACAACCCAGTCCGACAATTTTGATAAAGGGAAAAGCGAGGGTTTTTTTGATGAACTTGACGAGATCTTTCGGCAGTACACCTTCGCGTAAATCCCCTAACTCCGTCATGATAATAATGCGGTGTATTTTTTGCTTTTCCTGAGCATAATAGGAAAGTTCCTGAATTGTTGCTAATTCGGTATTTAAGCTGATATCTGCAATGTTAACCACTGATTCTGCTTGACTCAAGGCAGTACGCAACAGAACAAAAGTTGTCACTATTCCTGCTTGTTTCATTTTGAGAATATTTTCGATTCGAGAGTCAGCGATAAAGTTGACTCCACCTTGAATCATCGCCAAGGCGATCGAGGGATCACCCAAAATCGCTTTGGAAACTCCCATCACAGAAAGTCCCTTGCTGCCGTATAATTGGCAGAGTAAACGAGCATTATGGCGTATTTTCGGGAGAGAAATCTCGATTCTGGGCAAAAGGTCTTTCATCAGCCTATTTGCTCCCAATTGCCGGAATTGCAGCTAAAATTTCCCCTTTGATTTTCCGGTTTAATTTCGGAAAGCGATCGCATAAAGCTTGGACTAATTTCTCACATCCGTGTAACAAAACATCAGTAGTCGGTAACTGAAAATCTCGCTCATATTTGGCAATAATACGCTCAGTGGCTGCTGCGGTGAGATTTTCGTGATTAATCGCAATAGCGATAACTTTAGTGGGAGAAATTGCCTCAATTAGTGAAATTTCTTCCTGTAATTTTGGCATGGCTAAATGAGGAAAATCACAGCGAAATTTTCGGGCTGGTGGATGTTGTAAAATAATCCCATCGGGCCTACTTCCTTTCAAAATTCCCAGGGAACTCATAAAAGCAGGATGACTCAGAGAACTTTGTCCTTCCACTAAAATAATATCGGGTTTTTCTTGCTCAAAAGCTTGAACCACAGCATTTTCAATTTCACCGATGACAAATTGAGAAACCAAAGCATCGATCGAAACCCCATATCTTGCTCCCTGCATCAAGCTAGTTTGTCCAGTAGCGACTAAGACAGACTTAATACCCAAGCCTTGGAGAGTTTGATTAACTGCCACCGCAGTGGTCATTTTTCCGCAAGCACAATCGGTTCCTAAAAAGGCAATAACGGGGATATTTACTTGGGAAATTTGCCCGGTAAATACATGAAGATCAGCTAATTGTGGTGGTTTACGAATGTCTGTAATTTGTACACCATACTGACTAGCTTGCTCCCTAAATTCTAAATCCTCGGAGAAGAATTGATGCAAACCATTAATAATATCCATTCCTGCTGCCATTGCTTCTAAAATTAGCAGCCTTTCTAGGGGGGGAATAAACGCTTCTAAGGGTGCTTTGCCGTAGATATAACAATTGGGAACATCTCTAAGTTTTTCTAAGGCTGTTTGTAAATTGGCAAAAATGGGAATATGATTTTTTTTATCTCCTAATGCTTCTCCCGCATCTTTTCCCGCTAAGGAACTATCCAGCACACCAACAATTGTATATATTTCTGATTGTCTGATCAAGCCAGCTGCCGTTTTTCCATCCACACGTCCAAACTGATTTTCACAGTAAATTAAAGCCGTTTTTTTCGTTGATACCACTTTCTTAATCTCCTGAATATTAGATAATTGAAATTTCACTCCTAACTCCCAGTAAGTAGGGAGGCACAATTATTTGTAGGATGGTTTAGCGGTAGCGTAACATGAGCGGGCGTTGGTTTTCATGCTTCAACCCAACCTACGTTCATCTTATATTTAATTCCACCCACCTACTTAAGACTATTTATTCTTCTTCTTCTTCTATAGCATAATTATCTGGATCGATAATATCGTCTAATTCTTCTAACATTTGCGAATCGGGATGAGCATCAGATTGACGTAATTTTAATCTTCCTGTCCGTTCTAACCAATAGAGAAGGGTTTCTTTGGAAGTTATCTGCATAACAGGAATTGCCTGATAGCGAGGTTCTTGACTAAGAGAAGGATTAAATTTCATACCTGTTGAATTTCCTTTGAGAAGTTATCTCTATTGGTGGTTCTATTGTTGATCACGAAGCAACCCACAAAAAACTGAAAAAAATTGTCAAGTTTAGCAAAGTAAAAAAGTTCAGCTGTCAGATTTACTATTTGGACAGATAGATAGAGTCGGTTCCAATATATGCTCCCGATACTTGGGATGCAGACTCTATGGTGTAAATTAAAGTTTTCCTGTCTCGCTCAACTTAAATGTCAATCCTACGGTTTTTATCTAGCTAACGGAAAAGGTGATTAATAACACCAAAGCAACCAACAAAACCGCCCCTACTCCTTGCAAAATATACCATTTTTGCTGTTCTAAAGATGGGGATTTTGATAGATAAATCTTGGGTTCGCTACCATAGTTATTGATGATTCCTTCATCATCTACTGTATAGCCCTCTGGGAGAGGTATATTAAGTGATTGATAGTTTTGCCCGTTTATATCTAGTTTAACCTCAGCAGGAATTAATTCACTTCCATCGCTTGGGGAATAGACTGTCGCACCTGTCTCTTGATTAGATTTAGTAGAGTAGTGCATGATCATCTCTCTTGAAAATCTGAGTATAACACAGAATAAGGCGAAATGGTTTTTAGGCTAATTTTTTCCTAGGGCTTTAATCAGCAAATTTGGCTAATGTCGGCAAATTAAAGCAAAAAATATGATTTTATAACTTGACAAAGCTAGATAAAAACATTTAGTCATCTCGCTATTCACTTTTTAGCATACCAGCGCCATAAAACTCGGGCTAAACGTTGGGGATCGTGACGAACTTTGGCAGTAACTTCATCTTCTGCCATTACATTCGCTAAAACAATGCGATAACCCATTTTTCCCACCTCCTCGCGATCTAAAAAGACAGGATGACTATGCTCTTGGGCGTATAATTGTAGAGATTGGGGCGATGGTGCAGTTCTTTGGGCTAAAACCGCATCAAAGACGCGTTCTTCGCAGACTCCTTCGATCGCTCGCAAATGATCTGCCACCGAATAATTATCCGTTTCCCCCGGCTGGGTCATAATATTACAAACATAGACGCGGGGGACTGTCACCTGTGCCAGGGCCTGACGAATTGCGGGAACCAACAAATTAGGGATAATACTGGTATAAAGACTACCCGGCCCGATGATAATATAATCTGCTTCCTTAATTGCCGCTAAAGCAGCCGGTAAAGCGACTGGATCGGCAGGATGACAGCCAATCTGACGAATTTGCCCCATAGCTTCGGTTATCTTTGATTCTCCCTCAATAATGCGCCCATCGGCTAACTTAGCCCAAAGACTAACATCGGTAAGGGTAGCAGGTAGCACTTTACCGCGAATGGCCAAAACTTTGGCACTAGCATCGATCGCCTGTTCCAGATCGCCGGTAATCTCGGTCATAGCGCTGATAAATAAATTACCAAAACTGTGGCCCGATAAACCATCCCCGGTATGAAAGCGATATTGAAACAATTCCGTTAATAACTTTTCCTCATCGGCTAAAGCGGCGATACAATTGCGAATATCCCCCGGGGGTAAAATGCCCATTTCCCGACGTAATCGGCCCGAAGAACCGCCATCATCAGCTACGGTGACAATAGCGGTGATATTGGAACTATACTGTTTTAAACCGCGTAAAAGCGTCGATAAACCCGTACCGCCACCGATCGCCACAATTTTTGGGCCGCGATGGAGACGACGATGGGCCCGTAGGCGATCGACTAATTCCTCCGATGCGTCTGGTTGTAGTGCTTCTGTAATCGTTTCGACGGTGCGACTCTGACCCCAGAATAACAAAAAGACACCCAGCAAAACCGCCAGCGGCCCGGAAACAGAATTGGGGACTAAACGTGCGGTCGTTTCTAATGCTTGGGAAACAAACTCTAAAAAGCGATTAACTGGGGTTAATTTTACCCAAATAGCCAAACCGAAGGAGGTGAGAAAAACGCCGGCTAAACTGATTAAAAGCCAGCGTTTGACAAAAAGACCGGGAGAAAGCCATTTAAACCAACGATTAACCCGTTTAGGCGTTTTTCTGCCCACAGAAGCGGCTATTTTCCCCTTCTGAGCGTTGAGTTCCCGTAGCGTCTGTTTAAATGGACTCATAGATGTGGCCTGGCAGCGAACGCATTGATTCTGGAGAGACTGTAGCCGAAAAAGGGGACAAACTCAAGCTGACCTAACCTCCCACTTGGGAATAGGCTGCCTCAGAAATTGTGGGAATATCGGCGTATTTGCCGATAACCGACTGTATAATGCTGTAAACACAGGCGGCAAATGCTCCCAAAAAGACGACGTTAAAAAGAGTTTCTAGCACAAAATTCGCCCCTAAACGCTCATCGAAGAACTTTAAGACCGATCCCAATAAATACACCAAAATAGCGATTAAAATCGCCTGCATGGTGTTAAACCGGATAAAATGACTGATGCGGGGATTGCGTACCACGGCGAAAAAGAGGACGAAAAAGATAATTAAACTGCCAAAGCTTCCCAGAGAACTATAGAGAAAAGCTAAGGGAGTTAAAACTATTGCTAAGGCCGCTCCTAAAAAAGGAATTTGCTGGAAGATAAAGATACCGAAGGCAAAGGCCGAATATAAGGGTAAAAGATATACTAAAGCTGCAAAAATGCGATCTTTTGTATCGGTTGAGCCGCGCCAAGTCATAATCTATTGTCTCCTGAGACTACTGCTAACTCTCTCCAAGATAACCCGGCAGCCCACCAGACTTCCCATAACCGAAGAAATTGATCGAGGCCGAAGATTCTTGGACCTCGATCGAGTTATTCTCAAACAGAGACGGGGTGCTTGATTTCCTGTAACAGAGCCAGATATTCCTCCTTAAAATACTTTAGGGTACTTAAAATCGGATTGGGGGCGCTTTGACCAAGACCACAAAGACTGGTTTCTTTGACCATCTGACAGAGATGTTCTAGGTTTTCGAGGTCGTGAATATCGGCCTTTCGAGCGATAATTTTGGCCAATAATTCAAACATTTGTACTGTTCCCGTGCGACAGGGGATACATTTACCACAGGACTCCTCGCGACAGAATTCCATATAGAATTTCGCCACTTCCACCATGCTGGTGGTATCGTCCATAACCACCATACCCCCGGATCCCATCATCGAACCGAGTTTGGCTAAGGATTCGTAATCCACGGGAGTATCGAGTAAATTAGCGGGAATACAACCCCCAGAGGGGCCGCCAGTTTGTACCGCTTTCACCTGACCATCGGGAACACCCCCCCCCATCTCCTCGACAATTTCCCGGAGACTAATACCCATCGGCACTTCAATCAGCCCATTATTGCGGATTTTTCCCGTTAAAGCGAAGATTTTTGTGCCTTTACTGCTGGCAGTACCGATATTGGCATACCAAGCGGCTCCCTCGCGGATAATAGCGGCGATATTAGCGTAGGACTCCACGTTATTAATCAGGGTGGGACAACCATCGAGACCCGATTGGGCCGGATAGGGGGGACGGGTGCGGGGAGTGCCGCGGCCGCCTTCGATAGAATGGATGAGAGCGGTTTCCTCTCCACAGACAAAAGCTCCCGCCCCGATGCGGATATCCACCTTAAAATCGAAAGTGGACTCGAAGACTTGGGAACCCATTAAACCGAATTTTTTGGCCTGATTAATCGCTTTTTGCAGACGATCGATCGCTAGGGGATATTCGGCTCTAACATAGATATAACCATGATCGGCCCCCACGGCATAGGCAGCGATCGCCATTCCTTCTAGGACTAAATGGGGGTCACTTTCCAAAACACTACGGTCCATAAACGCCCCGGGATCCCCCTCATCGGCATTACAGATAACGTATTTTTGTTTACCCGGTTGTTTAGCCACCGTTGCCCATTTTAAACCGGTGGGATAACCCGCACCGCCCCGGCCGCGCAAACCGCTTTGGGTGATTTCCTCCACCACCTGGGCCGGAGTCATCTCGTAGAGGGCCTTGTAGAGAGATTGATAACCCCCGACGGCGATATATTCCTCAATGCGATCGGGATCGATTTTACCGCTATTTTCCCGGACAATTTTGACCTGATGGGAGAAAAAGGGATGTTTTGAGTCCCCTAATTGCACCTCGGTTTTGCCGCCGTTTAAGGCCGCAATAATGCTGGCCGCAGTTTCCGGGGTGACTTCTTCGTATAGGAGATCCTGGGGATCCACTTCCACCAACGGACCGCGACCACAAAAACCCATACAACCGACCCCCACCACTTCGACTGTATCCTCTAGGTGTGCCTCTTTGACGGCAGTGGCGAGGTTTTTTTCGATTTGGAGGGAGTTAGCAGCTTGGCAACCGGTGGAAGTGCAACAATGCACCCGGATGCTTTTTTGTCTAGCTTTTTCTTTTGCGGCCACTGCCAATAATTCTTGTAAGTCCATATTTTTCTCAATCCACTAAAGTGAAAAATTACTGGGAGAAACTCTTTAGTTTCGCCAAGACAGTTTCCGAATCTTGTTTCGGGGCCACGACTCCATCGAAGACCACGGCCGGTGCAATCCCACAGGCCCCGATACAACGGGCCGACACTAGGGAAATTTCTCCATCGGCGGTGGTTTCTCCCACTTTGACATCAAAGCTGTTTTCGATGTCTTCGAGGATTTTGCCGCTGCCTTTGACATAACAAGCAGTCCCCATACAGACGATACAGGTGTGTTTTCCCGCCGGTTTCAGGGAAAAGAGATGATAGAAGGTTGCTACCCCATAGACGCGACTGAGGGGCAGTTTTAGCGCCCGGGCAACGTAGAGGAGAACATCTTCTTCTAGGAATCCGAAGGCCTCTTGGGCTTTGTGCAGGACTTCAATCAGGGCTGATTGATTATATCCTGCTCGCTTCATGGTGATGTCGAGGACTTTGAAGCGTTTATCGCCACTGGGATGCTCTTTTTTCTCCGTTTGAGGAGGATTGGCAGTTTGCATAAATCTTAACCAAATAAATTTTAGGGGCGATGACGGGAAAAAGATGGAGAGTTGTCGGTTTTCCTTGGTCATCTCCCTGCTTTTATTCTGACACTGGCTCCGGAGGGCGATCGATAACTTTATCTTTCCTTTAGTTATTGGGGGATATTCAGTTATCAGTGACCAGTAATCAGTTATCAGTCAGGGATTAGGAGATGGGGTAAAAAGCTGCACTTGTCTCAACACTATAACACCCTGAAGCAATGGTTTTTTTGCGGGAAGCATCCCCCTCTCCTCGTAGGTTAAAGGGATGAGGTCATAACAATATGTTGCCAAAGGCGACTTTTCAGAATACAATAGATAAGAGTAGTCATTCATCGCTCAGATTAGTTAAGATGACATTACATGACTAATAATATTGACCATGATCGCTTATTTAAGGAGTTAATCTCCACCTTTTTTCTCGAATTTATCGAGTTATTTTTTCCTCAAGTAATGGATTATTTAGATAGAGACTCGATTACTTTTTTAGACAAAGAAGTATTTACCGATGTCACGGAAGGAGAAAGGTATGAAAGCGATTTAGTCGCACAAGTTAAGTTTCGAGGAAAAGAATCTTTTTTTCTGATTCATGTCGAGGCGCAGGAAAGTTCTCGAAAATGGTTTAATCGGCGAATGTTTACTTATTTTGCTCGCTTTCATGAGAAATTTGTCTTACCGATTTATCCGATTGTAATTTTTTCTTATTCAAAGCCAAAAAGAGAAGCAATTAGTCAATATGTAGTCGATTTTCCCGATTTTAAGGTCTTAGAATTTAACTATCAAGTAGTGCAGTTAAATCGATTAAATTGGCGAGATTTTCTCAATCAACCGAATCCGGTTGCTTCAGCTTTGATGGCTAAGATGAACATTGCCGAGAAAGAGCGAGCCAAGGTAAAAGCGGAATGTCTGCGCTTGTTAATTACTTTAAGGTTAGATTCAGCGAGAATGCAATTAATTTCTGGATTTATTGATACTTATCTCAATCTAAATCCGGTCGAAGAGATACAATTCCAAGAAGAGATTAGCACATTTAGTCAACCCGTACAGGAGGGAGTTATGCAAATTACCACCAGTTGGATGCGTCAAGGTATCGAACAAGGTATCGAACAAGGTATCGAACAAGGTATCGAACAAGGTATTGAACGCGGTATTGAACGCGGTATCGAACGGGAAAAGACATTGATTCTTCGTCAACTTAAACGAAAGTTAGGGGAGATTAATCCTTTATTAGAAACTCAAATTATGGAGTTAAGTATTGATGATGTCGAAGTATTAGGAGAAGCTTTATTCGACTTCTCTACGGTTGAAGATTTAATCAATTGGTTAAATACTTTAACTGCCTAGCTTTGACGTTAGTGATCGCATACTTCGCAACAACCCACTAAAATTGTCATAATGAACCAAACAACCGCTAATTATGATGAACCCTGGAAAGAAGCATTAAGCGAGTATTTTGAAGCGTTTTTAAGCTTCTTTTTTCCCGAAGTTCACCAATTAATTGATTGGACAAAAACTCCCGAATCCCTAGAAAAAGAACTCAAACGGATTACCGCTTCAGCAAAGACAAAAAAACGTTTCGCTGACAAACTCTATTCAGTTATCAGTTACCAGTTATCAGTTATCAGTTATCAGTTATCAGTGACTAATTGGAAGCAAGTAGCAATCCCTTTGCTATAATAGTCATGGCACACCTGAAAACAAAAGCGACTACTGGGAAGCTGCCACAACGGGAACAGTGGAAGTGGAGGTTAATCAGGGGATTATATGAAAAGGAGTTCGAGAGGGAACAGATAATTAAACTGTTTGAAATCATCGACAATATGATGACTTTATCCCCTGAATTGCAGTCAAGTTTAGAAAGTAAAATCAAACAATTTGAGGAGTAAAAAACCATGCCTTTAGTAAGTAATATGGAGTTACGAGGAATGGAACGTGGTAAGGAAATAGGCAAGGAAATTGGTAAGGAAATAGGCAAGGAAATTGGTAAGGAAATTGGCGCGTTAGAAAATGCTCGTGATTTTGTCAAAACAGTTTTGCAAGCTCGCTTAGGTGAAGTTCCTTTAGATGTGGAACAATACCTGAATAAAGTTTCGGTACTATCTACATTACAAGAGATTGTTAAATTAGCAGCTACCGCTAATTCTCTCGCAGAATTTAAGCAGTCTTTGGCAAGAATCCAATCCTAGAACAACCCAATATCTAGAAAACGGGTTCCTTCGAGAAACCCGTTTTCTTGTAATAAATGTTAATTTTTGTTATATCCCCCTTGAAAGATTGGGGATTGTTAGGCTAAAACTGTTATCAATAAACTTTTGCTGTTAATGTCATGACTTCCTCTCTTTTGCCGATTCTTCCTGTTGTTGACGATGTTTTGTTTAATTTCGCTCAATCTGATGACTTTTGGGCGAATTTGGCTATCGCTTTTGGCACAAGTTATGATGTGGTTAAAGCGACGCAATTACGACAACAGTGGAAAAGCCGAAATTTTAGTCAAATTCCCCCAATTGAGGTACTCAGTGATGAGGTTTTGGGGACGGCGAATGGTGCATATTCCAGCAGTACCAATAAGATTTATCTATCAGCATCTTTTTTAAATACGGCCTCGTCAGCAGCGATAGTTAATGTAATTTTAGAAGAGATTGGGCATTATGTGGATGCTCAAATTAATCCGGTGGATAGCGCGGGAGATGAGGGGGCAATTTTTGCGGAGTTGGTGCGGGGAAATAGTCTGGATGTGGCAACCTTAGACGCTTTACGAGCAGAGAATGACCAGACAACAATTATAGTAAATGGGGAAATTATTCAAGTAGAACAGGCGGATTTTACGGGGACTAATGGGAATGATAGTATTACGGGTACATCTGGGGATGATAATATTTCTGGGTTAGATGGCAATGATACTTTAAGTGGTTTGGGGGGATGGGACAGTATTTATGGAGGTAATGGTAATGACTCTCTTAACGGTGGGGATGGAAATGATTACTTTACCAACGATGCAGGTAATGACACGATAAATGGTGGTAGTGGTGATGATCGCTATGAGGTTGACTACAGTAGTGCTAGTAGCGGTTTAACCATGACCTACAATACCACTACCGGGAGTGGGACGATTACTGTCGGTACAGAAACTGATACCTTTACTTCGATTGAGAGTTTTAACGGGTTTAAGGGAACTGAGTATAATGATGTCATTTTTGGCGGGACAGAAAGTGAATCTTATTATTATTATGGTGGACTCAATGGTGGAAGTGGTAACGATACTATTTCAGGTAATGCTGGTAGTGACGACATTTATGGAGAGGATGGAAATGATGTCCTCAATGGTGGTGCTGATAATGATGCACTTTATGGTGGTAGTGGGAATGATCTCCTCAATGGTGATGCAGGAGATGATTACTTTACCAATGAGGACGGTAATGACACGATAAATGGTGGTAGTGGGATTGATCGCTATGAGGCTGACTACAGCTATGCTAGTAGCGGTTTAACCATGACCTACAATACCGCTACCGGGAGTGGGACGATTACTGTTGGTACAGAAACTGATACCTTTACTTCGATTGAGAATTTTAACGGGTTTAAGGGAACTGAGTATAATGATGTCATTTTTGGCGGTACAGCAAGTGAATATTGGGGCGCTCTCTCAGGTGGAGGTGGTAACGATACTATTTCAGGTAATGCTGGTGATGACAGAATTTATGGAGAAGATGGGAATGATGTCCTCAATGGGGGTGTAGGTAATGATCAGCTTTATGGTGGTAATGGGAATGATCTCCTCAATGGTGATTTAGGGAATGATGTCCTCAATGTCGATGCAGGTAATGACACGATCAATGGTGGTGCTGGTAGTGATATATATGAGGCTGACTACAGCTATGCTAGTAGTGGTTTAACCATGACCTACGACACCGCTACCGCGAGTGGGACGATTACTGTCGGCACGGAAACTGATACCTTTACTTCGATTGAGAGTTTTGGCCAGACTTCTCCATTTAAGGGAACTGAGTATAATGATGTTATCTTTGGCGGGATAGAAGGAGATAGACTCTCTGGTGGAAGGGGTAATGATACTATTTCAGGTAATGCTGGTAATGACGAAATTTATGGAGATGATGGGAATGATGTCCTCAATGGGGGTGCTGGTTATGATGATCTGAGAGGGGGTAATGGGAATGACACCCTACAAGGAACAAATAGCGGTATAGGAGAATCGGATGCGCTAAGAGGGGGAACAGAAAACGATCTCTTTATCCTTGGAGATACGACAAGGGTCTTCTATGATGACGGTTTTTCAACTACTCAAGGTACTAGCGACTACGCGATAATCTATGACTTTAACCCCACTGATGACACAATTCAGCTACGGGGTTCAAGCAGTGACTATCTCTTAACAGTTTCTAGTTCCATTACTAATCTCTACATTAACAAACCAGGCAGCGAACCAGATGAACTGATTGCTCTTATCACTGATCAAACAGCATTAAGTCTAACTGCTAGTTATTTTAGCTATGTTTCTAGTCCGACTCTTCCCAGTATTACGCTTGCGGTTTCTCCCAGTAGTGTGACAGAAGATGGGACAACAAATCTGATTTATACCTTCACTCGTAGCGGTTCCACCACTAATCCTTTAACAGTTAACTATACAGTTAGTGGGACAGCAACCAATGGAACCGATTACGCTTCTATTATTCCCACCAGTGTCACCTTTGCTGCTGGTTCAGCGACCGCGACGGTAATCGTTGACCCCACTGCTGATACTACAGTTGAAAGTAACGAAACTGTTATTTTAACCCTCGCTGCGGGGACAGGTTATACAATAGGTACGACCACCCCAGTGACGGGAACAATTAATAATGATGACAGTGCCTCTATTTCAATCAATGACGTAACTGTTAGCGAAGGAAATAGCGGGACTACCAATGCAGTCTTTACCGTCACCCTTTCCAATCCAGTTGATACATCTGTCACCCTCAATTACTCTACAGCCAATGGAACCGCTACCACAGCAGATAATGATTATACAGCGATTGCTACTACTCCCTTAACCTTCAATGTTGGGGAGACTTCTAAGACGATTACTGTTGCTGTCAATGGCGATACTAAAGTTGAAAATAACGAGACTTTCTTCGTCAATCTGAGTAACTTACAAGCCAATGGCCGTAATGTTACGATAACCGATAATCAAGGACAAGGTACGATTAATGATGACGATAGCACTGTCACCTCGCAACTCTCCATCAACGACATCACCGTGGTGGAAGGTCAAAATAGTAATGCAATCCTCACCGTCACTGTAAATAATCCAAGTACACAACAAATTAGCGTCAACTATACCACTGCACCCATTAACGCTACCGCCAATGTAGATTACACTAGCAAAACTGGAACTATCACCATTGCACCTAATACTGTCACCGCTACTATTAGCATTCCCATCCTCAATGATAACCTCAATGAACCTGATGAAGCCTTTACAGTAACCCTGTCAAATGCGGTTAATGCTACCATCAATCCCGACGAAGCAATTGGACAGGTAATTATTACTGACACCCTACAAAGCAGCATTACTCGAACCTTACCCAATAATGTGGAAAACCTCAGACTAATTGGCAGTAATAATATTAATGGTACAGGTAACGCTGCTAACAATAAAATTACCGGAAATAGCGGTAACAATATCCTCGCTGGTGCTAATGGTAACGATATTTACTGTTTCAATGCTTCAACCCAATTAGGAAGCGATACCATCCAAGAAACTACCACCGGCGGTATCGATACCCTCGACTTTACTGGGACAAATACCGCAGTAAGAGTTAACTTGGGGACTACTGCTGTCCAAACCGCCGTTACCAATAATCTAAGATTGACTTTTTCGGCAAATAACACCATCGAAAATATTATTAGCGATAGCGGTAATGACCGACTAACCGGGAATAGCCTTAATAATACTCTAACTGGTGGTGGTGGCAACGATCAATTAACCGGTCAAAACGGAAACGATAGGTTAATTGGTGGTTTTGGTGATGATTTACTTACTGGTGGTAATGGTAGCGATAATTTTATCTTCAATAGTAGTAATTTAGGCATCGATGCCATCAGCGATTTCACCCCCGGCAGTGATAAAATAGTATTAAGTAAAGCCATCTTTACTGCCTTACAAAGTATCATTGGCAATGGCTTCAGTCAACCGGCTGAATTTGCCAGCGTCGCTGACGATGATTTAGTCGCCACTAGCAGTGCTTTTATCGTTTACAGTAACAGCAGTGGCAGTATTTACTACAATCAAAATGGTAGTGCTGCTGGTTTAGGAAGTGGCTTTGAATTTGCCAATTTGTTGACTGTTCCTACCCTGATAGCGGCTGATTTCACACTGATAAATTAACCTGGCCACACAGAGAAAAAGGGTTTCTTGAAGAAACCCTTTTTCTGGACTTGTGTTAAGGGTTACAGGTTCACCCATAGACTGACATCGAAAACAAAACACCCCAAGAGAGCGAGAGAGCAAAAACGAGGGAAATATTAAGAATTGTGTAAAAAGCTTGACAAATAGGCAAAAGTGCAGTGGGTAAAACCGAGGACTAAGCTAACCGGTGGATACAATGCACAATCAGCATTCAGGTCTTGATTCGGTAGGGCCAGCACTCAAATTAATATCCGCAACCATAGAGAAAAGGTTATATAAATCTAACTAATCATTGACTTGAGTAATTGGTATTTTACAAATCCCTGAAAGCAAGTCACCATAGGAATTAAGCAAATGCAGTTCCGCATCAAATCCTGTGGGAGATAGAAATTATGGTTGCTTTAATCACCCCAAAACCCGCTAAAACCAGCCGTTTAACCACACAAATCCAAGAAATCGCCGAAAATACCTTTACCCTGCGCTGTTTGGATTGGGACCGCGATCGCTTTGATATCGAATTTGGTTTAGAAAACGGTACCACTTATAACTCTTTTGTTATTCAAGGGGAAAAAACCGCTCTCATTGATACATCTCACCGCAAATTCGATCGCCTTTATCTGGAGGAATTAACTAAACTAATCAACATCAATCATCTTGATTATTTAATTATCAGTCACACCGAACCCGACCACAGTGGTTTAGTCAAAGAAGTTTTAGAATTAGTCCCAGAAGTTACCGTAGTGGGGGCAAAAGTTGCCATGCAATTCCTCGAAAACATGGTACACAGACCCTTTAAACAGTTAATAGTTAAAAGTGGTGATACTTTAGATTTAGGTAATGGCCATGTTTTAGAATTTGTTGCGGCCCCTAATCTTCATTGGCCTGATACTATCTTCACTTTTGATGCTAAAACTGCCACCCTTTTTACCTGTGATGCCTTCGGAATGCACTTTTGTGACGATCAAACCTATGATCGAGAAAAAGACCTGCTAGAAGGCGATTTTCAAACCTATTATGACTGTCTGATGCGACCGAATGCTCGTTCGGTTTTAGGGGCAATTAAAAGGATCGAGAAATTTGAGATTAATCTCATTGCCACCGGTCACGGACCCCTATTAAAACACCATATTTCTGATTGGGTGGGACGCTATCAAACTTGGAGTCAAGAACAAACTTCTGCTGATACTTTAGTGACTGTATTCTTTACCCAAGATTACGGACAAAGCGAACATTTAGCTACTATGATTAGTCAGGGTTTGAATAAAAATGATGTGGTGACAGAATTAGTCGATATGAATAATGCTGATCCCCACGAAGTCAGAGAATTGATCAATCAATCTAAGGGAGTTATCATCGGAATGCCTCCCCAATCTTCCTCGATTAACCAGACGATTTTAAGCACGATTATTGCTTCAATCAATGGCAAACAAGCGGTGGGATTATTTGAGTCAGGAGGTGGGGAAGATGAACCAATTTTCCCCTTAAGAAATAAATTACAGGAAATCGGGGCGATCGAAGCTTTTCCTCCTCTTTTAGTTAAAGACAATACCAATCAATCCCTCGATTTAATTGCCGATGAAGCAGGAACCGACCTCGGCCAATGGTTAAACCGAGAAAAAACGATTAAACAAATTAAATCGATTAACAACGACTTAGAAAGAGCTTTAGGCCGTATTAGTACCGGATTGTATCTAATTACTTCCCAAAAAGCCGATTTATCTAGTGCCATGATTGCCTCTTGGGTGACACAAGCAAGTTTAAATCCTTTAGGTGTGGCGATTGCAGTGGCTAAAGATCGAGCAATGGTATCCTTTTTACAGCCTAGCGATACCTTTGTTTTAAATGTTTTGGCTGAGGATAATTACCAGAAATTAATGAAACATTTCCTCAAGCGTTTCTCTCCCGGTGCTAATCGTTTTGAAGGCATTAAAACCTACACTGCTAACAATGGATCACCAATTTTAGCCGATGCCTTAGCTTACATAGAATGTCAAGTCACCAGTCGTTTAGATTGCGGCGATCATTGGGTAGTTTATTGTACCGTTAATAGCGGACGAGTTGCCCGTTTAGATACCTTAACTGCTGTCCATCATCGCAAAGTTGGCAACCATTATTAACAGTTAACAGTTAACAGTTATCAGTTATCAGTTATCAGTTATCAGTTATCAGTTATCAGTTATCAGATTTAAGTTTTCAGTGGATAGTGTTAAGTAGGAAGTTGCCGCTTTATTTTCACTGATTACTGTTTACTGCTCACTGATAACTGAAACATCCAATTCTATCAATCTTAGGAGGAATAAAATGTACGAACCAATTAAAAAACCTTCCCCAATGATGGTGCGGGTAGTGCAAGTCTTAGAAATGATTCAAGATTTAATTGTCATTTCTCTCTGTATTGGTTTATTTAGCTTCATGGTGTTAGAAGTCAGAGAAATGTTTATGTCTCTGCTGCCACCGATTCAATTTCGGATTATTACCGCCGATATTTTATTCCTCTTAATTCTAGTAGAATTGTTCCGATTGTTAATTATTTATTTGCAAGAAAAACGAGTTTCTATCGGTGTTGCTGTGGAAGTTTCTATCGTCTCGGTTTTGCGAGAATTAATTGTCAGAGGAGTCCTAGAAACTAATTGGACACAAGTATTAGCCGCCTGTGCTTTTCTAATAGTTCTCGGCACATTAATGGTGTTAAGAGTTTGGCTTCCTCCCACCTTTGAAGGTATCGATCCCGAACAAAAAGTTTCTGAGCGTTATCGTCAACATTTAGTTAAAGACTTAACTGAAATAAACAGCAAAACTTAATCAGTTATCAGTTATAAGTTATAAGTTATCAGTTATAAGTTATAAGTTATCAGTTATAAGTTATCAGTTATCAGTTATCAGTACAACTAATAACCAAATTAACAACTATGACCACTACTACCTTAATTCCCAATCCTGCTATTAATAATCGCTCCCGCGATGTTCAAACCGCCGAAATTGCCGATCAAACTTGGGTTTTTAGCTCGCGTACTTGGGACAGCTTAAAATTTGAAATAGAATATGCTCGTCAACGGGGAACCACCGCTAATTCCTATCTTATCTGGGGCGATAAAACCGCCTTAATCGATCCTCCTGGAGAATCCTTCACCGAAATTTATTTAGAAGAAATTCGTCAATATGTCCCCTTACATCGTCTTGATTATCTAATTCTAAGTCACGTTAATCCTAACCGTATCGTCACTTTAAAGGCATTATTAGCCGAAACCCATCAAATCACTATCCTCTGTTCTAAAGCTGCCGTCAATACCCTGAAAAATGCCCTGCCTGATGCCCAAATTTTGGGCATACGAACCGATGAAATCCTTGATTTAGGGCAGGGTCATCAACTCAGTTTTATTAATGTCCCTACCCCCCGCTGGCCTGATGGAATCTGCACTTTTGACCAAAAAACCCAAATTTTATACAGCGATAAATTCTTTAGTGTGCATCTGTGCAGTGACGATATTTGGGATAAAAATTGGAAAGAATTAGACGCAGATCGTCGTTATTATTTTGATTGTCTCCATGCCGTGCAATCTAAAACAGTAGAAACAGCCCTCGACAAAATTAAAGAATTTCCCGCCCAATATTATGCACCTGCCCACGGTCCGATAATTCGTTATAGTCTTAGTCGTCTTGCCCACGATTATCGCTATTGGTGTCAAGAACAAAAAACTCGACCCCTACAAGTGGCTTTATTATATGCTTCTGCCTACGGAAATACTGCCACCCTAGCCCGCTCGATCGAACGAGGATTATTGGAAAATGATCTGGCCGTAGAATCAATAAATTGTGAGTTTGCCACCCCCGCCGAAATTAGTCAAGCGATCGAAAATTGTGACGGATTTATTATCGGTTCTCCCACCTTAGCTGGTCACGCTCCTACCCAGATTCAAACCGCTTTAGGAATCGTTCTTTCCACGGCAGCAAAAACTAAATTAGCTGGGGTTTTTGGTTCCTACGGTTGGAGTGGGGAAGCTGTAGATTTAATTGAAACTAAACTCAAAGATGCCAATTATCGCCTTGGTTTTCAATCCTTGCGCGTGCGTTTTAACCCCACAGAAAGCAGTTTACAAGCAGGTTATTCAGCCGGAGAAACCTTCGCCCAGACCTTGAAAAAAACCAAAAAATTGCGGGTTCCCCAACAGGGAATGACCGAAACACAAATCGATCGCACTGCCCAGGCCGTTGGTCGGATCGTCGGTTCCCTTTCTGTTCTCACCACTCGTCAGGGCGAGGATCATGCTGGTTTCTTGACCTCTTGGGTATCCCAAGCCAGTTTTAACCCCCCAGGGCTAATTATCGCCGTTGCTGACGAACAAGCCGCCGATCGCCTAATTAACTCCGGAACCGTCTTCACCTTGAATATTCTCAAGGAAGGGCGCAATTTACGCCGCCATTTTTCCAATTGCATCAAATCCGGCAGCGATGTCTTTACGCGATTAGAAACCCAAGTCGGGGAAAATGGCTGTCTGATTTTAAGCGAAAGTCTCGCCTATCTAGAGTGTACGGTCAAAGAGCGACAACTCTGCGGCGATCGCTGGTTAGTCTATGCCACGGTCGAGCGGGGTCAAGTTTTGGATGGTAACGGTGTCACCGCCATCGGTCATCGCAAATCTGGTAGTCAGTATTAAAACTGGACTAACGGGGCAAAGTTCCTGACTTTCCCCGTGTGATCAGCCTAGATTTCTGGGAAACGAATGTTATGTTATTATCTAAGGCTGTCCGACCGGGCCATTTTGTCTTTGTTTCCCCATGAAAAAATTGCCGCTAATCCTATCGGTGGGGAGTGTCGCTTTATTGTTGGTGGGATGTCCAGCTTCTGACCAAGCTAATCAATCCCCACCGATTACCCAAGAAACCCCCGCCCCCTCTCCCAGTCCCCCGGCTGCCCAACCACCCGCCTTTAGCAATCCTAGGCAACCGGCTACCGAACCAGCCACCCCCAGGATACCTGGATTGATTCCCGCCACCGATCCCGACCAAAAACGGGCAGAAATTAATCGCGGTCGCAGGGATCCCTTTGCCCCCTTTCCCGTACAACCAAATATTACAATCACAGTGGCGGAAGAACCCCCGGCTGGGACTCCGGTGGGTACCGCACCCGCACCAATGGGCAATCCTCCCACCCCCAGACCACCGATAGTGAAAGGGCCGCCACCACCACCGCAACCGACGGAAGCGGAAGAAGTGCAAGTATCGGGCATTCTCCGGTTGCCTACCACTCCTATGGCGATCGTGAAAGCCCCCGGAGAAGCCACGGAACGTCGAGTTATCCCCGGTTCTACCCTCTCTAATGGTTTAATTTTAGTTAAAGCGATCAATACTAATCCCGATAACCCCTCTATTGTCCTAGAACAGTACGGTCAAACTATTACCCGTCGCCTAGGGGATGGTGTCCCCGAACCCGCCGCCGCACCGCAAGCCTCGATCAGCTATAATGTTTCCGAATCAGGAGAATAAAACCCGTGCGATCGATTGCTATTCAACAAAAACAAACCATTATTTATCCCCAAATGCCCTTGGCTATCTATCGAGAATTAGCCAGCCATTTACAACAGGTTCAGGGTGTGGAAACCCATCTCACTCCCCAGCAGTTCCAACAATTCGATTATCACCAAAGTCAGATCGGCAGTCTAGAAATTAACTATACCGAGACTTTTCAGGAAAGCGATCGCCCTCTGGTCACGGCAATTCTCGGTTATTATGCCCAACGTCACGGCTCCTATCAACTTTCCTAAGCTTTCTCTCCTCACCTTTTCCCCGATTACCGACTTTCTTCTTAAAAACTAAAGGTATTTTATAGGAGTTATCTTAATGCTGGAGATGATGCCAGATATCGTCATACTTCATCTAAACTTAAGTAGGGTTTGCGGCAAAAAGTACGGGCGAAGCATTCGGATAGAAAATCTACGGTTTCACCGATAGGTTATTGCCCGAATGCTTCGCCCCTACAGGACGTAGGGTTCATTCATGAATCAACCCTACCTTTTATAAAAATTAAAATCTTTCTGATTTTAAGCCACCGACGACCAGTGGTAGTCACTGATAACTGATAACTGATAACTGATAACTGAAATGACCCTACCCAATTCCCTAGAAGAAACGATCCTGCAAGCGAAAGCCGCCACTCAACTGGCTCTAGAATCGGGAGCTAGACGCATACAAGTGGAATTAGTTATCCCAGAAATTGCTCTACAAGCGCAAGCTTTAGCCCTTGATTTTACCTCTATTTTTGACAGTTATGGTTCTGGTTTAAGGGTAATTTTTCCCGATACCGGAGCCGCCATGTTAGCTCGACGGGATTGGGGAGAAACAGTTTTTCAACTGGGAGATTTAGGTAGTCGTTTTATTCCCGTCGAAAACAAAATTAAGCCCGAAGATGAAGCTTTTTTAGTTGTTTGTCCCTCCTCGGTGGAGATTAATTCCGTAGAAAAACTCTGTAACTTGGCCGAAGATCGCCCCGTAGTTCTTCTGATTCCTCAATTAGAAGATGTATCGGTGGTGGGTATCGGTTACGCAGCCCGACAATTGCGAGAAAGATTTTTAAGTATCCTAGAAAGTTGTTATTATTTTCGTCCCTTGGAATCAGCGATCGTTTATCGTTCCTATCCTTCCTTGTGGCAAGTTTGGCTAGAAAAAGAAGACGGTTACGAGTTAATTTCTGAACAATCCACTAAACCCATGGGCGAAGCTTTAGAAAATCTGATTCTGAAAGCTTCTAGCAATAATCCCGATGATAGTTCTAATCCTGCTAACAAAGCCAAAAAGTCGGGTTTATTTGCCACTATGGGACGCTTCTTAAAAGCATTGCAACAGTGACATACTCCCCCCGTCACAGCGTAACTTAACGGGGGATTATTTCCCCATTGCTGTTAGAAATTCTTGGCTTCTACAGATTGACCTCGATTGCAACTTTTATCCTTCTATTTTAACCGATCATTTGGCAATGCTATAATAAAATTAATCGGTAGTTTCCCTAGAGGTAAACTTTTATGATCATCAATAAGCGAGAACTCAAGCAAGCCTTAAATCGGGTGTACTTGAAAATTAAGCCTGATACTGAAACAATTCAGGTTTTTCAAGCTAATTTGACGCGCTTGTTGGAGCAATGTGACAGCAAAAAGTCGGAAGAGTTTAATAAAAATTTGCTGATAGATTTTTTAAAAAATACCTATTATACTGATCGCTATTTTATCAATACAAAAGAGCGCATTGATCTGGTGATTCATAATAACCAGGATGTTAAAAGTCCAGTGGGGGTCATTTTTGAGACGAAGAAACCTACTCGGACAATAAATGCAGAAATGCCAAGACTGGATCATCTCAATACTAAGGCTTTTCAGCAGTTAGTTTTATATTTTCTCCGCGAAAGGGTGACGGATAAAAATCTTGAGATTAAACACTTGATCGTAACAAATATTTATGAGTGGTTTATTTTCGATGCGAAGATTTTTGAGGAGTTGTTTTTTGCTAATAAGGCTCTAGTTAACCAGTTTTGCGATTTTGAAGCTGGGAGACTGAGTAGTACGAAAACGGATTTTTTCTATCAACAAATTGCCGAACCAGCAATCACTAAAGTTATTGAGCAAATTAAATTTACTCATTTTGATCTGCGAGAACTGGAAAATTTAGATTTGCTTGATATTTACAAGATTCTTTCGCCAGAACATTTACTTAAGTTACCTTTTGTTAATGATAGCAATACTTTAAATAAGCCTTTTTATAATGAGCTTTTGTATATTATCGGTTTGACGGAAATTAAGGAAAAAGGGAAGAAATTAATCAAACCAATGAAAGCAGGCGATCGCTGTGATGGTTCCCTGATTGAAAATGCGATTAGTCGGTTGGATAGTTTAGATAAAATTGCACAATTAAAAAATCCAGAAGAGTTTGGAACTACGGATGAGGATCGGCTTTATAATGTGGCGTTGCGGTTATCAATTAATTGGATTAATCGGGTTTTGTTTCTCAAACTATTGGAAGCGCAGTTAATTAAATATCATCAAGGCGATCGAGATTTTGCCTTTCTCAATTTGGCGAAAGTTCCCAGTTATGATGATCTCGATAGTTTGTTTTTTGATGTGTTAGCCAGGGAGACAAATAAGCGCGAGGCTAAGGTTAAAACGACTTTTGCTCATGTACCTTATTTAAATAGTTCGTTATTTGAGCCAACGGAGACGGAACAGCAAACGATTTTTATTGGCAATTTGCGGGAGCGAACTTTACCCATTTTTACAGCGACGGTGCTAAAAGATAATCAGGGTAATAAGCGAGTAGGTGAGTTAAATGCGTTGGCTTATTTGTTTGAGTTTTTGGATGCTTATAAATTCGATCGAGATGAGTTAGAAAATCCTCAAGAAGATAGCGAAAAGTTAATTAATGCTTCGGTGTTGGGGTTAATTTTTGAAAAGATTAATGGTTATAAGGATGGTTCTTTTTATACGCCGAGTTTTATTACCATGTATATGTGTCGGGAAACGATACGACGAGCGATCGTGCAGAAGTTTAATGAAGTAAAAGGCTGGAATTGTCAAAGTTTAGATGATTTATATGAACGAATTGAGGATAAAAGAGAGGCGAATACTATTATTAATAGCCTGAAGATTTGCGATCCGGCGGTGGGTTCGGGACATTTTTTAGTTTCAGCTTTGAATGAGATAATCGCGATTAAGAGTGAGTTACGGGTTTTATTAGATACTTCGGGTAAGTCGCTAAAAGATTATCGGGTAGAGGTGCGAAACGATAAGTTATTGGTTTATGATGATGAGGGGAATTTATTTGCTTATCATCCGAATAATAAAGAAAAGCAACGGGTACAGCAAGCCTTATTTCATGAGAAACAGACGATTATCGAGGGGTGTTTATTTGGGGTGGATATTAATCCTAATTCCGTGACGATTTGTCGCTTGCGGTTATGGATTGAGCTTTTAAAAAATGCTTATTATCGAGAGGATGGCAATTTAGAAACTTTGCCAAATATTGATATTAATATCAAGTGTGGTAATTCTTTGATTAGTCGCTTTGCTTTGGATGTGGATGTTAAACAGGTTTTACAGAAGCAGAAGTTTAGTATTGAGCAATATCGCAATGCGGTACAGACTTATCGCAATGCGGAAAATAAGGAACAAAAGCGGCAGATGGAAACGTTGATTGCTAAGATTAAGGCTGGTTTTAGTTCCAATTTATTAATCGGTAATCCTAAGAAGGTGAAGTTACGTCAATTACAAGGGGAACTTTATAATCTGGAAAATCAGGGTTTATTGTTTGAGGAGACTAAGACGGAGCAAAAAGCGCGGGAGAAAAAAGTAACTAAGTTAAATAATGAGATTGACAAGCTAACTGCTGAAATTGCAGATATTGAAAGCGGTAGGCTGTATGATAATGCTTTAGAATGGCGGTTTGAGTTTCCCGAAGTGTTGAATGATGATGGTGATTTTATCGGGTTTGATGTTGTAATTGGGAATCCTCCTTATGTTTATAGAAATGCTGACATTGAGAATGTTAAGGAATATTTTAACAGTAATTTTTATAATACATCAGGTAATTATGAATTGTATAAGTTCTTCATTGAGCAATCACTTAAAATCACTAAACAGAATGGCTTTAATTCTTTAATTACTAACTCATCTTTCCTTCTTCAAACATCATTCGACAAAACAAGAAAGTTTCTTTTAGAAAATTCCACACTTAAAAATATTGTTCCGCTTGGTGGTTCAGTGTTTGAAGAAGCTACAGTAGACTCTGCGATATATATTCTTCAGAAGTTAAAATACAATGGTGAAAAAACAAGCGTAATTAATCCGCAAAAACCAATTGATGTGGCTACAACTCCAGCATATACTCTGAAACAGGATAGATTTTTGTCAAATGAGTTTTTAGTATTTGACTATTTACTAAATGACGAAGAATATAATATTGTAAATAAACTACTCTCAAATTTTCCAAAAATTGAAACGGGTTATGACTTTGGGGTCGGTATAAATACAGGTTATATAAAAGACGAGTTAACATCAGAAACAAAACTTGATAAAAGATACCATCCAATGGTTCCAGGAACGGGAGTATCAAAATATGGTAATATCAAGACAGAAGGCTACATAATGTATGACAAAGAGTTTGTAAAAAGCAAAGGCAAGTTGGGTAGAACTTTGCCAGATGAAAAGTTTTTTACAGAACCAAAAATATTAATTGTGCGGACAAGAAATATTTCTCTAAAGGAAAGAATAATTGCTTCGATTGATTATAACAAAAAATATAACCTCAATAGAATTTCAAACATAATTTTAAAAGGCAATAATTCACTTGAAGGTCTTTTGGGTATATTAAATTCTAAGCTTTTTAATTGGCTTTATTCAAAGAGATATTTCGATTATGAAATAAAACCAATCTATTTACGAAACTCGCCCCTTTGTGACACCAACAACAAAGAACTTAACCGACTTGTCAAAGAGATTATTTCAATAAGAAATGCAGACGAAAAAGCTGATATTTCCAAAATCACAGATGCCATAGACAAATTAGTTTACAAACTCTATCAACTCACCTATAATGAAGTAAAAATCATTGATCCAGAATTTGCCCTAACAGAACAAGAATATCTGGACTTACCCTAAGCAAAAATACTAAAAAATTAACCAAACCCTAATTAGGGTTTACTGAAAAAGTACGGGCGAAGCATTCGGATAGAAAATCTACGGTTTCACCGATAGGTTATTGCCCGAATGCTTCGCCCCTACAGGACGCGGGCCGATGAAGACGCAAGGTTTGGAAGCACAATTCTCTCAAAATCTTGCACCTGTGGGAGCGAGAAAAGCCACAAAAACCTTACCTTGCCTACATTTCACATTTATTCAGCCAACCCTATTTATAATCAGCTACTTAACACAAGAAAAACTAAATTCAGTTCAAAGAGGCGCGATCGCCCCTTTTTTAGAGTCATTTAAAGTTAAGTTCTGAGCCACTTTAATATCTGAGGATTTTTGTCATAAAGGTAGGTAAAACCATCCTTGGCTGTAATCACCTTCCCTCGACTGGCTTTACTCCGAATGCTAGAGAGTGATAGGTCTGTTAATAGTTTCATTTCCTGATGGGAAAATCCTTCAAGAGAATAGACTATTTCTGGTTCTGATCCATTATCGATAGTAATATCGGGTGTTATGGAATTGTTACTCGAAGCATTAGTAAACATTTCTCCCGCTTTTTTAAGGCGATAATCTTGAACGCTTAAGAGTTCCCAACTAGAGTCAGCAGAAAGTTCTAAAACCCATTGATGGTAATTAAACAAACTTTCTCGATGACCCACACTAATAAAGGTTGTCTTGCGAGTTTGTAATTGCTCGTATAAAATCCCCTCATTTGTTAAATCTAAGGCACTGGTCGCCTCATCTAAAATGGTAAAACTCGGAGAATTCACTAACAATCGAGCAAAGGCTAGGCGTTGTTGTTCACCGAGGGAGAGAATGTTTTCCCAGGGTTTTTCGGAGTCAAAGTCATCCACCCGATTTAGCACATTTTGCAAATTGACTTGTTGTAATACTGCTTGAAGTTCGGTATTGCTCATCTCACTATTGGTTAGAGGATATAGCAATTGTTCGCGTAAGGTTCCCAAAATAATGTAGGGACGTTGGGGCAAAAAGAGAATTTCTTCTAGGGGAGGACGCACTAAACGCCCAGTGCCAGCATTCCATAAACCGGCGATCGCCCTTAATAAAGAACTTTTACCTCGACCACTGGGCCCGACAATCAATAATCCTTCACCTTTTTGAACAGTAAGAGATAAATCCTCAACAATCACCTTTTCATAGTCAGGGGTTTCTAGGGTGACGTGTTCAAAGGCAAAATGATTTTCTTCTATGGTTGTAATTGTGCTGACATTCTCGGCTTGTTTAGTCACAGTTTCTAAGGCATTAGAAAATTCATTTAAACGTTCTACATAACTAGAAAAACGTCCTGAAGTACCAAATTCTGTAATTAATTCTCCCAGGGCCGATGCAAACATAAAACTAGCTAATGAAGCTTGCTCAACTTGTCCATAATCAATTTCTCCTTTAATATACAAAGGGCCAAGGACTAAAAAAGGAAAAAACTGAATGACGGAACGATAGCCCCGACTAAAAATTTCATTCCCTTTTTCCCAGTTAATTTTATTTTTCGTATCATTGATAACTTCCTGAAAACGTCGCTGAATAATATTTTGTTCCTCTTTTTCTCCCCGAAAAAAAGCAATAGATTCCGCATGAGTCCGAACATGGGTTAAGGCATAGTTATAATCTGCTTTTGATTGCAGTTGTGCCTGATTGATCTTGCTTAATTCTTGATTTAGATAGGCGGCAATAAAATTACCGATAATCGTGTAAAACATTAGCGGAATAGCAATCTGTCGAGAAATTGACCAAACTACCACTAAAAAAGTTAGCATTTCCAAACTTTTTTCCAAAAAAGTGGCCGAGAAACTAATGGCGTTTGTGGCGATCGGTTCAATTTCCTGGGCTAGACGTTGATCGGGGTTATCAATGTCAGATTGAAAGTTAATTTTATAATAGGCACGATTACTAAAATATTTCTCTACAATCTGGGTGTTTAACCATTGATACCAATCTAGGGCAATTTTTTTGCGAATATCTTTAGTGAACCCTGCCAGCAGCGTTACACAGATTAATCCGATCGCATAGACAGTTAATGTACTGGCAAATTGAGACGCATCTTTTTCTTGAATAATGACATCAATTAAACGACGATTAACAAAACTGTTAAAAGCCGTGACGGCGACTAATCCCACAATCAAAAAGATAAGCAGTGATAGCATTCCCCAGGAACGAATAACCTCAGAAAAGCTTCTTTTATTTGATACAGTGGGATACCAATAGGGTTGGGCGATCGCCTTTACATCCCTTAAAAATTGGTTAAAGGAAGCAAGGGCATTGGCACTAGAAGCTGTTTGGGTTGTCATACTTGTCCTCTGACCGGTGAACGATCATTCATTTTAAACAATAATCAGGTCTTTTTGAAAGTTTTAGGCTAGGTAGCTATTGAGTTTTTCAGCGAGGACTGGATTTTTAATTAAACCGTAGTGATCGCCGCTAATCCATTGAGATTGCAAGTCATTGATTACTTGATGCCAACCAGGATTTTTAATAGAACTGTCTTCCGCTCCTAAGAAAACACTTCTACCCAGATACGTCTTGGGAGAATAGCTGCTCAAAGCTTGGTGATTAATCTGGAAAACTTTAAACCAGTTTTTAATCTGCTGCTTCCCAAAATCTGACGGCAAAAGATTCGTCTCTTGACTCCAAGTAATAAACTTGTCTAGTAATTCGTCTGATGTAAAATGAGCAAGTTCACTCCCAGAGAAAGAGATTTCTTGATTAAATATACTTGCTAAATCTCTGATGAAAGAATAGGCAATATTGAGATCTTCATTAAATTCTTCTGTTAGGGAATTAGCAGAATTTTTCTCCCTATTAACTGAATTAAGTAAACTGGGAGAATAACTATCTATTAAAGCCAGTAAAGCAACTTCTTGACCTTGGGTCAATAATTGTTGGGCGATTTCAAAAGCTATCACTCCTCCCATTGACCAGCCTCCTAAATAATAGGGACCAGAGGCTTGAATAGTTTGTATTGCTTCAATATAAATCATCGCCATTTCTTCAATAGAGGCTACAGTTTTTTCTAATTCACTTAGCCCTAATGATTGTAATCCATAAAACGGCTGTTTCGTTCCTAAATTACGAGCTAAATCGGCATAACACAGCACATTACCACCAATGGGATGAACAGCAAAAAATGGAGTTTTATCACCTTGAGACTGGATAGCAATCAACGGTGAAGAGGCTGGCTGAGTTGTTTCTTGCGCTAGTAATTGAGCTAGACTTGCTATGGTTCCATTTTGAAAAAGACTGGTTAATGGTAAACGTTTATCTAACTTTTGTTCAATACGATTGATCAGACTGACTGCTAATAAAGAATGACCGCCTAATTCAAAGAAGTTTTCCTGAATACCAATATTATTAATGCCTAAAATCTCTGACCAGATTTGAGCTAATTGTAATTCCACTAAATTACGCGGGCCAATTTTAGGAATATTTTTTCTGGTCTGATCATCAGGAAGCGGTAAGGAACGGCGATCGCATTTGCCACTGGGGGTTAGGGGCAAATCATCTAAAATAACAAAGGTATTAGGAACAAGATAGGCGGGTAATTGATTAGCCAAGAATTGACGCAGTTCGCTAGTAGTTATCTGGGAGTCAGAAGTAAGAACCACATAGGCAACTAAACGTTTATCGCCAGGAGTATCTTCACGGACAATCACCGCCGTATTTTGCACATCGGGACATTGACTCAGAACCGCTTCAATTTCTCCTAACTCAATGCGAAAACCTCGAACTTTTACCTGATTGTCAATGCGTCCTAAATATTCAATATTGCCATCGGGTAAATAACGAGCTAAATCTCCCGTTTTATACAAATTTGACGGCTGCTCTACCCCCTTATCAAGGGAGGTTAGGGGGGGATCAAAAGGATTAGGAATAAACCTTTCCGCTGTTAATTCAGGACGATTTAAATAGCCCCTTGCCACCCCGACTCCACCAATGTATAACTCTCCTGACACTCCCACCGGCACCGGCTGTAAAAAGGCATCCAAAATATAAATTTGGACATTGGCGATCGCACGACCAATGGGAGGAAGAAGCGGCCAATTCTCTACTGGATTTGTCAGGGTAAAACTGGTAACAACATGACTTTCTGAAGGACCATAATGATTGTGTAAAGTACAATTTTCTAAGTCTCTAAACCAAGCAGCGATCGCTGGTGTAATTTGTAATTGTTCTCCTGCTGTGATTACTTCCCGTAAACTGCTTAGCCAAAATTTACGACTAACGCTGACTTCTGCTAATTGCTGTAGAGCAACAAAGGGTAAAAATAGCCTTTCAATTGCTTGCTTTTCCAGAAAATCTAATAAGGCGGAAGTATCTCGTCTTAGTTCTTCTGTGATCAAAACTAATGTTCCTCCAGCAGACAAAGTGGCAAAAATTTCTTGAAAGGAAACATCAAAACTAATCGGTGCAAATTGTAGCGTTTTAGCCTCATTAGTAACCGTCGTATTTTGCAATTGCCAAAGAATCAGATTGCACAGGGCTAGTTGACCCATCATCACCCCTTTGGGCTGTCCTGTTGAACCAGAAGTATAGATAACATAACCCAGATTATGGGGCTGTACCTCAAGATTTAAATTCTCTCGACTAAACTCAGCGATAGTGGGCCAGTCCCTATCTAAATAAACTCGTGTTGCTTGATATTCAGGCAGTTTTTCCACAAGTTTCTCTTGACTTAATAGCACAGAAATTTGAGCATCTTTTACCATAAAACTTAAACGTTCCATCGGATATTCGGGGTCAAGAGGTAAATAGGATGCTCCCGCTTTCAGAATGCCTAAAATTCCTATTACCATTTCTAAGGAACGCTCGACACATAAACCGACTAGACAATCAGCTTTTACTCCTAAAGAACACAAATAATGAGCCAAATGATTAGCTCGCTCATTCAGTTCTGCATAGGTTAGTTGTTGATCTGCAAAGATTACTGCTACAGAATCAGGCGTTAATGAGACTTGTTTTTCAACTAACTGATAGATAGATAATTGGGGCTTATTTGAAGTTAACTGTTTTGCTAAATAGTCAGCATGAGTGTCATTCCAAGATGATAATAGATGAATCTCTGCCATTGTCAACAATGGTAATTGTTTAACCTTGGTTTGAGGATTGGTAATAATTTCTTTGATTAAGTGGTGAAAATTTTGTCCCATTCTCTGAATAGTAGTCGCATCAAATAAGTTGCTACTATAGAGCCAAATCCCCTCTAAACCTTCTGGCTTTTCCCAATAGTGGACTTCCAGATCAAATCTGACAGTTGCTTCCACTGACAAGGATAAATTTTCAATATTTAAACCTGAAAGATTCCAATCATCTTGAGAGGTATTTTGTAGCGCAAACATTACCTGTACTAAAGGATTTCTGCTCAAATCACGGTCAAGTTGTAGCTTTTCTACTAACATCTCAAAGGGTAGGTCTTGGTGAGCATAACCCTCTAAAGTTGTCTGTTTAACTTGTTCTAATAATTCTAAAAAACTGGGATTTTCCGATAAGTTAACTCTTAAAGCCAAAGTGTTAGCAAAAAAGCCAATTAAAGGTTCGATCGCTGCTTGATTACGATTAGCGATCGGAGAACCTACCAGCAGATCTGATTGACCACTATAACGAGATAGCAAAACGCCGAAACCGGCCAACAACGTCATAAACAGGGTTGCGCCATGATCTTGACCTAACTTTTTAAGACCTTGAGTGACATTTTGATCCAGTTGAAAACGCTCAACTCCTCCCTGAAAAGTTTGTATCGCCGGACGGGGTCTATCCGTTGGTAAAGTAAGAACAGGAGAGACTGTTGCTAACTGTTCTTGCCAATAATTGAGTTGTTTATCTAAGACCTCACCTGAGAGATATTGACGTTGCCAAACCGCAAAATCTGCATACTGAATAGACAACGCAGGGAGAGGATTGGCTAAGTTCTTTAAAAATGCTTCGTATAGAGCCGATAATTCCCGAATCAGAATCCCAAAAGACCAGCCATCATAGATAATATGGTGCATTTTCAACAGCAGCACCGACTTCTGGGGACTCAATTGCAATAGCTTAAACTGAATCAGTGGCCCCACCGTTAAATCAAAAGCTTGTCCTGCTTCCAATTCTGCTACTTGTTGAATTTTAGCTGATTGTTCATTTTCGTCTAAATCTTGATAATTATCAACTTTTAACTGAAAACGACTAGGAAGTGCAATTTTCTGAATCGGTTCCCCTGAAACAGTGGGGAATGTTGTTCTAAAAATTTCATGGCGGTTAATTAATTCCCCCAAACTCTGCTCTAGCACAGTCAGATTGAGATTCCCATCAATTTGCAATATTTCCAGGGTATTGTAGGAACGACTATCAGGGGAAAGATAATGTAAAAACCATAAACGTTGTTGAGCAAAAGACAGGGGTAAATGACCGTCTCTAGCGACAGGTTTAATAGGCAAATGAGCGGTACTTTTAGACTGTTTGACCCATTGTAAAAATTGTAATAATTCCAGTTTGTGATCGCCAATTTCTTGACGGAGTGCTGGGGTCAAAATTCCTTCGGGAGCCTGACAGCGTAAGCGGTTTTCATCAGCTTCTAAAGTAATGCCTAAATCCCGTAGATAACAGACAAATTCAACAATCTTTTTCGTCATAACTTAGAACTCCACTACCTCAGTATTTTCATGATTTAACGAGCTATCGGCTTGATCCTGGGCGACCCAATCTACCGCTTGAATATAACCCGCAATGCCCGCGATCGTTGGTGATTCAAACATAATTTGCACAGAAAGATCAAGTCCAAAGGCTGAATTAATTCTTGATAAAACCTGGGTAGCCAAGAGAGAATGTCCTCCCAATTCAAAAAAGTTGTCCTTTACACCGATGCGTTCCAGTCCCAAAACTTCACTCCAAATTTGAGTAAGTTGGGCTTCAATCGGATTGCGGGGTAAGACAAAACTGTTAGCCAAATTACGAGTCGTCGCATCAGGAGAAGGCAATGCTTTACGATCCACCTTGCCATTGGGAGT
>NZ_JACJSV010000017.1 GCF_014698335.1 Microcystis viridis FACHB-1342
CCAGCCTATACAAGTCAAGAATGCCTTAATTGTGGTCGGTTAATCCAAAAGTCTCTATCAGTCAGAACTCATGTTTGTTCCTGCGGATATGTGGAAGATAGGGACAAGATGGCGGCATTAAATATACTCAAAAAAGCTACGATAGGGCATATCGGAAGCTGGTCGTCAGACCTAAACGCTTGGGGAGATTTAAGCTCTATTTTGGTTGGTAGAAATACCTGCTAAGACAACTTGAGTCA
The DNA here is from genome assembly GCF_014698335.1 of Microcystis viridis FACHB-1342. Lineage (GTDB taxonomy): Bacteria > Cyanobacteriota > Cyanobacteriia > Cyanobacteriales > Microcystaceae > Microcystis > Microcystis ichthyoblabe_A. Next base: position 240 of record NZ_JACJSV010000017.1, read on the forward strand.
GTGAACCAAGAATCCCTCGCATAAGCGCGACGGGAGTGTCAATATCTCAAGTAGTCAAATTTTTGCTCACCATTTTTCGCCTAGACTTCTTGGGGTTAACCGGATTGTTGGGGAAATTAGGCAAGGAGTCTAGGTTGATCTAATGCTCAAGGACACCTCGAATAAAAGATTTTGTTAACAAAGTGTTGGTCGAGGAAATCTCCTTGATCTACATTGATGAAGAGGGAATTATTTTCAAGAACTAACAAGGCGCTCCGTCCCTCAAAATTCGATTTTTCGAGGTAGCCTAGACATAACGCCTTGGTTATTGGCTAAAATTAAACTTTTTTTGCCCATCAATTTAAAAACTTGCGTTTTTTTGATCATCTTAGCCTAGAGGACTGAGTAGTATGAGTTACAGCAAAGTTGATTTGTTAATTTTGTCCATCAGTGTAATCTGGGTTAAATCTCTCACTTTTTCCCGTTATCAATTACTCAAGGGGTAGCTCGATCAATTGGACTTATTGAGAAAATCTTCGTACTAATTGAGAGTAAACCAAGGTTTGATCAGGGTTTCAGGCGGTGCAATGCTGAAGTAAATCTATTTTTCGAGGTACCCCCAAGAGGATCGATAACCACTGATTCCGAGCCAGTAATGATACACTAGGCATGATTTAATTACAAACCTCGATCGCAAAAGGAAATAAATATCGATGAAAGCCATGATTTTGGCGGCAGGCAAAGGAACTCGTGTCCGTCCGATTACCCATACGATTCCCAAACCCCTGATCCCGATTTTACAAAAGCCGGTGATGGAGTTTTTATTGGAACTGTTGCGACAGCATGGCTTTGATCAGATCATGGTGAATGTCAGTCATTTAGCCGAAGAAATTGAGAGTTATTTCCGCGATGGTCAGCGTTTTGGGGTGCATATCGGCTATTCTTTTGAGGGTAGAATCGAAGAGGGCGAGTTAATCGGTGATGCCCTAGGATCGGCGGGCGGTTTACGACGAATTCAAGATTTTAATCCCTTTTTTGACGATACTTTTGTGGTTCTCTGTGGTGATGCGCTGATTGATCTCGATCTAACCGCAGCCGTTAAATGGCATCGAGAAAAAGGAGCGATCGCCACTATCGTCACCAAAACTGTCCCCAGAGAGGAAGTATCCAGTTATGGGGTGGTAGTTAGCGACGAGGAGGGACGGATTCTCAGTTTCCAAGAAAAACCGGCCATCGATGAAGCTTTGAGTACCTGCATTAACACGGGGATCTATATTTTTGAACCAGAAATCATTGATTTTATTCCCCCTAATAGTAAATACGACATTGGTGGCGATTTGTTCCCCCAATTAGTCGCTAAAGCTGCGCCTTTCTACGCTTTAAACATGGATTTTGAATGGGTGGATATTGGTAAAGTCCCCGACTACTGGCAGGCAATTCGCGGGGTGTTATCCAGGAAAATTAAAAATGTTGCTATCCCCGGCATCGAAGTCAAACCGGGCATCTACACGGGCTTAAATGTGGGGGTAAACTGGGATCGAGTCGATATTACCGGACCTGTGTATATCGGGGCAATGACGCGCATTGAAGACGGGGCGAAAATTGTCGGTCCGAGTATGATTGGCCCAAATTGTTGGATTTGTGGCGGCGCAACAGTGGATAATAGCGTTATTTTTGAATATTCTCGCCTCGGTTCAGGGGCGCGTTTGGTGGATAAGTTGGTCTTTGGGCGCTACTGTGTTGATAAAACCGGCGCGGCGATCGATGTGGAAGCGGCAGCCTTGGATTGGTTGATTACCGATACCCGCAAGGTTCCCCCAGAATTTGATCACCCTAAACATCAGGCAATTCGTTCTTTATTCAATGGCAAGTAGGCAACACCGCAACGGGGAACTTTTTACTTGATAAGTACCTAAGCAAAATTAATTACACATATCTAACCACTCCTTGCATGAGTGCCTTTTGCCTTTTGCCTATCCTAACCAAGACATTAATTTTGCACGACTACTTATCATGTTTGATTCTCCTGTTGATCTTCTCATTCTCTCCAATGGTCCTGGAGAAATATCTACATGGGTGCGTCCAGTTGTCAAGAGATTGCGACAAAACTTAACAGAAGATCGATCGCGGTTGCGGATTTCGGTGATTCTTTCCCCTTGTACTCATTCTATGGGGGCGGAAACGGAAGTAGTTAGGAAATATCCGGAAGTCGATCGAGTCCAGTCGCCAGAAAACTTCTTTAATTTTCTTTTCTGGGGAAAAACCGCCGATAATTGGGATTGGCACCCCAAGGGCATCGTTTTATTTTTAGGGGGCGATCAATTTTTTGCCCTCACCATCGGTAAACGTTTGGGTTATCGCACCGTTATCTATGCGGAATGGGAAGCGCGTTGGTATCGGGGGATCGATCGCTTTGCCGTGATGAATACAAGTGTATTAAATAATATTCCCCAACAATATCAGCATAAATTTACTGTTATCGGCGATTTAATGGTGGATTTGCCCACTGCTATCACCCCTGATGATGCTACCTTAATTGCACTCCTCCCGGGTTCCAAACCCTCGAAATTAGCCCAGGGTGTACCCCTAACCCTAGCCATTGCTGAAAAGATACACGCGCAGGCTCCCCAGACTAAATTCTTAATTCCCGTCGCTCCTACCCTAAATTTAGCTTATTTGGCGAAATTTGCCGATCCTAGCTATAATCCGATGATCACTAAAACCGGTTGGAGTGCTGCCCAATTAAAAAACGGCGAAAAACCCTATCTAGAAACAGATAAGGGGGTAAAAGTTGACCTAATTACCGATTTTCCCGCCCATAACCAGCTTTCTCGCTGTCATTTAGCTTTAACGACGGTGGGTGCTAATACTGCTGAATTAGGGGCGCTGGCAATCCCGATGATTATTTTACTACCGACTCAGCAACTAGACGCGATGAGAACTTGGGACGGTTTACCCGGTTTATTAGCTCAACTGCCGGGGGTGGGTTCTTTATTTGCTAAGATAATTAATCTCTATATGTTGCGGAAAAAGCGTTTATATGCCTGGCCAAATATTTGGGCCGGTGCCGAAATTGTTCCGGAATTATTGGGGGAATTACAACCAGAAGAAGTGGCAAATATGGCTAGTTCTTGGTTAGAAAATCCCCAACAATTAGAGGCTATCCGGCAAAAATTGCGGGCAGTGCGCGGGCAAGCAGGAGCAGTGGATAAGTTAGTATCTATTATTGCTGAACAATTGTCTAGTTTTTAATCAATTAGATAATTAAGCTTGTTGGTAGTGAGGATCAATTGCGATTAATTTATTAACAGTTTGATAGAATTCCTGCTGATAAAATTCCCGTTGATTGCCGTCGCCAGAATTAATTAATTGTTCTTGACAGTAGCGACGATATTCCATTAAACTAATTTTTTCCATAGCTATAATAGCATCTTTAATTTGTTCCTCTGGTTGCAAAATTTCCTGACTGGTATGTTCATTTAAGTGAAATAAAGAATTAAAATCACGATTTTTGTCTGTAGTTATCATCAATAAATGATTCTGTAAAGCTGACATCAAATCTCTTGGTTTAGTAATTTGGTTTTCTAAATCTAGAATTACTTGCCATAACCAACGATAATCAGGGACATTAAAAATTAAATCTTTTTCATCCAAAAGTTCACAAATGAGCCTCCGATATTCGGGAGAATGGAGATAGATTAATAATAATAACCATTCGGCTTTTTCTGTGCCATTTTTTTCGGATTTATCTAAGATGTTTTTACTCTTAATTGCTGGGGATTTTCCTTGAGGTTTATTAACCTGTTTGGAGAGATTTTTTAAAATATATGGCAAACGAGTAGCATCTTTTTGAGCCAAAATTTCAGCACAATAATCGAGGTAAAAAGTGCGTTGATTGCCATCGATTAACTTTTGCAGTAAACTCACCATACTATTAGCTATTTGTTGAAAATGTAGTCCCTGTTTTAAATCTTTATTAACCAACATTTGCGAGATTTGCCAATCAATCCAAAAAGGAGATTTTTCGATTAATTCTCGATAACTATTTACCCCGTCAGCACGAGATTTAAGAAATTCATCGGCATCTTTACCATCGGGAAGATTAAGGATTTTTAGGTTAACTTGTCCTGAATAAACTAGAGAGTTAATTTCCTCGATCGCCCTTTGTGTCGCTTTAATTCCCGCTTGATCGGCATCAAAATTAAAGATTATTTGTTTACTTTCACTGTAGCGCAAAAGTAGCTTAATTTGCTCTTGACTTAAAGCTGTTCCTAAACAGGCAACCACATTAGTGATACCAGCAGCATGGAGAGCGATTGCGTCAAAATAACCCTCCACAACTATCGCTAAATCTTGCTGAATAATTGCCTGTTTAGCTCGATCAAGAGCAAAGAGAGTTTTTCCCTTTTCAAATAGAGGAGTATCGGGAGAATTTAGATACTTTGGTTGTTCATTACCTAAACTACGACTACCAAAAGCGATCGCTCGTCCTTGACTATCAAAAATAGGAATCATTAAACGATCTCGAAATTGATCGTAATAACCGCTACCATTTTGACGCGCTTTAATTAATCCCGCTTGTTCTACTAAAGCCACAGGATAGCGCTTTTGTTCCACTAAATAACGATAGAGAGTTTCCCAACCTTCCGGAGAATATCCCAGTTGAAAAGTTGCGATAGTTTCTGGGGTTAGTTGTCGTTGTACCTTGAGATAATCTAACGCTTTTTCCCCTTGGGGTTGACTAAGGGCGTGTTGATAAAAACTCACCGCCACGGCCATTATCTCGTATAATTGTTCCTTGAGGGATAATTGCTGTTCTAATTCCTGACGCTGTTCTACTGCTAGAGTTTTAATCGGGATTTGATACCTTCTAGCAAGATCGAAAACCACTTCACTAAAAGATTGTTTCCCCACCTCCATGAAAAATTTAATCCCGTTTCCCCCCGCACCACAGCCAAAACAGTAATACATTTGTTTGGCAGGACTAACCGTAAAACTAGGGGATTTTTCCTCGTGAAAAGGACATAAACCGACGTATTCCCTTCCCCTTTTTTTGAGGACGACTCTCTCCGAAATTAAATCCACAATATCAATTCTTTGTTTAACTTCTTCGATCGTATCTGGATGTAGTCGCGGTGTATCCATAATCAGTTATCAGTTATCAGTTATCAGTTATCAGGAGATTTGCTTTTATTTATTCTCCCCGTCTCCCCAATTCATCATTCATCATTCATCATTCCCACTCCCCTCTCCTTCTCCCCCATCTCCCCACTGCGATGGCTGCATTTTGTCCTCCGAAACCGAAACTAAGACAGAGACAATTGTGCAGGGAAAAATTAACAGCCGATCTAATTAAATTTAATTGAAAAGGCGACTCGCGCACACCGACACAGGGGGGAATTAGCTGATTTTTCAGAGCCATTAAACAAAAAGCCACACCTAATGCCCCCGAAGCCCCTAAAGTGTGTCCTGTTGCGCCTTTTGTCGAGCTTACAGCCACTTGCGAACCAAAAATGCTGGCGATCAGGTTTGCCTCCCGTTCATCGTTTAAACGCGTGCTAGTGCCGTGGGCGTGAATGTAATTAATTTCATCTTTTCTTAATTGACTTCTGTGCAAACATAGTTCTATGGCTTTGGTAGCGCTACGATTATCGACCGCCGGGGCGCTAACATGATCGGCATCACAGGTAAAACCATAGCCCAAAATTTGCCCGTAGATGGCGGCATTTCTGCTTAAAGCCAGTTCTTCCGATTCAAGGACTAAAATCGCGCCACCTTCCCCCAAAACTAAGCCTTCCCTAGCTCTATCAAAAGGATAACAGCCCGTTTTCGCCAAAGCTCCCATCTGTTCAAATCCCACCAGAGTTAAGGGAGTGATCGGAGTTTCGATCGCCCCGACTAAAACTCGATCGCATTCTCCCATTTTGATTAATTCTATACCCTGAGCGATCGACCAGATGCCCGTGGCACAGGCCGCCATGGGTGCTAAGACTGGGGCGCCAGTTTCTATCAATCTAGCGGTCAATACCGAGGCGCGATCGGGTAAACTATCTAACCAGTTTTCTACTATTCCCGTCGCTGCCATCCGTTCCCATAAACCCTGACAACCACGACTAGAACCGATAGTGACACCACAATCCTTTAAGGGAGGGGTTAACTTCGCGTCTTCAAGGGCAGCAATCAGGGCAATTTTGGTTAAATCCTCTAAAAATGCCGGTTTGTGACCGATTAAACCCAGGGGTAACGCGGGTAAATCAGAAAATGGTTGTTGTCTAGTTATACCAGTTTTGCCCTCTAGTAATCTTTGCCAACTCTGACTTAAATTTCCCAGAGAACTGATCAACCCAATTCCCGTCACCACAACATTCATTTATCAGTTATCAGCTATCGGAATATTAAATGATTGGGTGGGTTAGGGGGAAAATTAAATTATCGTCCCGCGAACCCACCCTAACCGATCGCTATTTTTTCAGATTTTCTGCACCAGAAATAACTTTGGCCGAGTCAATTTTATCCCCTTGTTTAATCGTATCGATCACTTCCATTCCCTTAGTGACATAACCAAAAACGGCATAATCACCATCGAGGAAATTGATATCCGACAGGGCAAAATAAAACTGAGAAGAAGCGGAATTAGGTTGTTGAGAACGGGCCATCGCGATCGCACCGCGTTTATGGGGTAAAGCGACGATGGGAGTGCGCGACGTGGCCTGTTGACCGATTGATTTCCCATAAATCGGCTCTTTTTCGTCTTTAAGGAGAATTTCTAGGGGAACATAACGGGATTGCTTGGTTTCTGGATCAACAAAACCACCGGTTCCGCGACCTTGGGGATCACCACCTTGGGCGACAAAAGGCTGCGGTTCTGTAACCACGCGATGGAAAGTTAAACCATTATAAAAACCTCTCTCCACCAGATCCACAAAATTACCGGCAGTAACTGGGGCCGCATTGCCATCAATTTCGATCGTTACCGGTTTACCTTTGATGATCATCTCGACGACAGCAGTTCCATCTAAGCGGGGTTTGTAATTATCCATGTTGACACTGCCCGAACTGGCAGGTTGAGAGGTTTGGGTGATACTAGAATTATCGGGGGTGGAGTTAGCTTCTGGGGAAGAACAGCCGAAAAGTGTGGTCGTTGTGATTAAAAAAACACAAACCACAGACAGCCAGCCAGATTTTCTTATCTTCATCATTTTATAGCCAAAAAGAGCGAAAAAAGGCCTACAATCCCTCTAGAGGAATTTCCAGAAAACGAGCGAGTTCCGCTCCTTGATTTTCCAATTCCGAGAGGGACATCGGATCACCGACGCGAGTTAGAGGGATATCGCGACGCTGTTTAATCCGCAGGAATAGTTCCCGTTTCGGGTTGAGTCCTTCTCGCACTTCGGCCCGCACAGCTTGCACATCTTCGAGAGGCCAATCGAGATCAACGCGACGATTTTTGCCGGGGTAGCCCCAACGAAAGATTTTAAGTTTGCCAGTTTCCTTATTAAACTCGTTGTAACCACCTCCGACATTCCAGAGGAGAGATAACCAGAGATAGATGGCTAAGAGGGTCCCCGCAGTGCCATAAAAGAGGAGGGCGACCCCTTGGGGAATAAATTGTAAGGCACTGGTATCGCTAACGAGAAGTAGATTGACCTTCAAATAACTGGAAAGACCGGCAAGGAGAAACCCTAGACCGCCAATAGAGACGATTACAGCCCAAAAATAGTTACTAGGGCGACGCGCTCCCACTACTTCTTGCCGTAGGATCAGGCTATCTTTACTTGTTGTTTGCGCTTTCATGAATTCTTTTTAAGGTTGCCTAGAGTTATTTTACCAGCTTTTTTCTCGCCACTTCCCCAACCCCGACCCAGGGATGCATCCGTTGATTTTTCTGAGTGTACCCATGTTTATTATAATATTTACTTATAGGTGAGTGGGGGAAGTTTAGGGGAAAATTCCCTAATCGTAATTCTCCTCGGCAACAATCATGCGTTAGATTTATTCGGGGTTTCCTTAATTTGTACCCAGTAAAGGCACATTCAGATACAGCACGGGTTATGGTCTTTTGTCAAGGGGGAAGTCCAATAATTAAATCTCCACCTTTTAAAATACAAATCGACTATTAGAAGTAAATCCGTAGTCAATTACTCATAACTTCGGTGGCCGCTCGTAACCTTTAAGGTGTTTGTCCAAAGACCATATATAGACGCGGCGGCTTGGATTTTGATCACAAATTTTCTGCCAATCATGAATGATAGAAAGGTCTCCCAGTCCCCTACCTCCCATCGCTTGATCAGGAAACTCTTTTAACCATCCTTGCAGGTCTTCTTTCTTTAGAAAACTAATGGGGGTGAAGGGAGATTTTCCTTCAAGAGCTTGTGTTACCTGATTTACAAATTTTTCTGCACAAATACGTCGCTGATTGCCATCTCGATTTTGGGCAATATGATTGCCAGTTTCCAGAATGGTTGCCATTGGCAAAAAAAGAGATTCCCTAGCTTTAATTTTCTCTTCTAATTTTTGAAGTATTAACTCAGATTGACTCGCTTTGTGGGGGACATTAAGTATCTCTAAAAAGCTCGAAGTATCGATCAGACAAATAGCTCCCATCAGGCTACTTCTCCCTGTTTTAATTGCTCTAACCAACTTAGCGCGTTTTGTTGACGTTGTTCTGCTGTGGACTTATCCTTTAAGAACTTATCTAATACTTGTTTAGTCATCAACTGACCAAGAGTTCCCTGCACAATTAATTCGGGGAAACGCTCTAAATCAGCTAATCGGACAATACGACTATCTCCTGCTTGCGGATCTCGGTAACAACAAAGTACATTTCCAATATCACTATCGGGTACTGCATCTAGTAACGCTGGGTTATGGGAGGTGATCAGTACCCTCAGTTTTCTTTCTAAGGCGATCTCCCGAATTTGCTTAACTAAATTATCTGCACGACTGGGATGAACACCATTATCGATCTCTTCAATAATTACGAAAGTTCCAGGATTTACACTTAGTAGAGTTGCAGCAATCGCTAAAACTCTCAGAGTACCATCAGACAACAAAGGAGCATCTATCTGATGTTCTTTGTTCCCAAAAGACTCTATTAGTTTCACCATAACATCGTTGCGGTCTGTAATGATAAAGCGAATATCAGTAATATCCTGTTCTGGTAATGAACGAATGAAGTCAAGCAACTTGTTTTTTTGAGTCTCTCCCTGCTGACAAACTGCGTAAAGAACACTAGAAAGGTTAGAGCCATCTTCTTTAATATCATCATCTTTAGCGTAAGCATAATCCCGCATTACTGCTGGACGAGGATCAAGAAAGACGATATTCCTCAAGGTTTCTCGAATTACTTTAGTAACTGCTGGAATAATTTTTTGTGATTTAGTATGACTTTGCTGGAACCGACTGGGAGTTTCCAATTGATAAAAAATGGCTTGTCGGTTAGAACAAGGTATATGAGGCTTATTTTTACCTGTCTTAAAATTGTTATACATCACCCTAATTTCATCGGTGTGCGGGTTAGGATCGCTATCAATTTTGTAAAGTGTTAATTCCTGATCTTTATTAGCTTTACTGACACTTTCTCCGATTATAATAAGTTGGTCTGATAATAGCCCAATTTCAATCTCAAAATCAGTCCAACCGTCGGGAGCGTTATCAATGTGTACTCCCAAGGTAAAATACTGTTTTTCTGCACCGAAAAGATCGATCGCTTGTCCACGAGCAATTGCATTCCCGCTTTGAATGTTGCGTTCAATGTCATCTAACCTGCTGCCTTTCGCTAACCACGAAAGTAAGCGAATTGCTTCTAGTGCATTACTTTTACCTGACGCATTAGCACCGATTAAAAAGGTGATGGGTGCTAGAGACAAGGTTGCCTCCTGATAGCTTTTGAAATTCCGAAGAGTCAGCGATGTTAACATACTTTTCACCCATTAAATCTTGACTGGTGCAGTTTGAGCATTTGTACTAAAAGTTCCAATACCAGCGCAGCTTATAGACTCTAACAAGTACCGAAAACTAGCACCCATAACCTTGAAAACTCAAACTGTAGGGCAGGGCATATCCGAACAGTATAATCTAGGCTTGGGGAGATAAGGTCGCTGTTTATTGGCATTAGGGCGGAACCCTTACCCTTACTGCAGGTCGCTTCTCAGAAAAAATTGAAAAGACGCTACTGGGTACATTTTCCCCTTGAAAATGGCTGTACCGTTGATTGTATCTAGAGTAGAGCGATTCTGTGGAGTTGGCTGTATGGTGATCGCTAACCTTATGATCACAGATGATGTCATTAATCTTTAGAGTAAGCAATTCCCTCTGTAGCCATGTTTTTGCTGGTTTTCTGCCCCGAAACAAGCTATAATGATCTAAGGGTCAAATTAGAAGATTTTTGCCGCAAACCCTATCTGCGTAAATACTTCAGGATTTTGTGTTCAGTAGCTCATTGGTATTATATGGCTTTAACTCAGGCTCTGTAAGACTTTTAGCCATAGCTAGTATTTTTGTACGGGTAAATTCCAGAGCTAAATGGTTGCCTTTTTTAACTTTTTTATTGATCTCATTAAGCATTTCTACTTATTGCAAGGGTGAGATGCTCCCTTATGAAATATGAAACTAGAGGCAAAGTCAAAATTAATAATCGTCTTAATTCCAATGAAATTAAAAGATATTGTCAACAAAGTCAAAATAGATTCTAGAAAATTAACCCAATATGCTCTCAATTTAGACAATCCAAAAGGATTAAATAAAGCCATCATGTTTCAACGCCACTTAGGATATACTCAAGATAATTATGAGCCACTTCTACAACAAATCGCTAACAAATCCCTTGAAGCAAAAGCTGTTTATCAAAGTACAGATCGACATGACAAACGCTATCAAGTTGACCTAGAAATTACAGGAATTGAACCAGGGCAACAAGAAATAGTGAGGACTGGATGGATTGTTGAGCCTGATAGTGATACAGCTAAATTAGTAACTTTATATGTGAGAAAAAGACCATGATTAAACCAGAATTATTTGACCTTGTGGAATTATTAGTTGACTTGCCTGAACATAACTTAATAATGGGAGAAAAAGGGACAATTGTTGAAGACTATAATGATGGTTGTTACGAAATTGAATTTAGTAATGATCTAGGGGAAACTATCGCCCTTTGTTCTCTCCCAATGCAGCAATTTATTGTAATCTGGAAAGCTCAGAACAAAACTTGGTTATCTTTAACAGAAAAGCTAACAGCTTTAATCGATAAATTACCCAAAGAAAAGCAACAAAAAGTTTTAGATTTCACCCGCTCTTTGTATCAATAAAATCGGAAAAAATAGGCTATTCCAGAATTGTTATGCAAATAATTAACTTAAAATAAAAGCTAAAATTCATATAGGGAAGGACTTAAGGCACAAACAAGTTAAGGACACAAAGATAGACAATAGAGTTAAGATTTGATATAATCGCCAAAAACGAGAGTATTTTACCTATGATAGTTGACAAATTTTTGAACCTAAAAGGAACCTCTATTCAAGGCTATCGACACCTAGAAAATATCGGTATATTTTGACGAATCGAATCAAAAAATAAAAAAGCAACGGCTCGAAGGCGTTAGATTTATTTGGGGTTTCCTTAATTTGTACCCAGTAAAACCCCATTCAGATACAGCACGGGTTATGGTCTTTTGTCAAGGGGGGAAGTCCAGCTATAGCAATCCTAAATAAATAGATCACTTATGATAATACCCGCTTTTTATTGACTTTATTAGCTATGAAGTCTTAGATATAGCGTTTTTAAATATTGCTTCTAGCTTGAACTTCAAGTTGTGCCATGATATTCTGAACTTCCACATAAACATCTGCTGTTTGTGTCGTATCTTCAAGGCGTACAACTACCGCATAAGGTACAGGATCAGGATTTTCACGATTCCATTTTTCGTAAGCAGCAATAGCTAATGTGTAGCAGTTTTGACTATACTCAGATTTGTGCTGCTTCCACTCGCATATTCCATGTTGAACTGTTCCTCTAGAACGTAGAGTAATACCGGGTTCAAATTTTAATTCTTTGGGATTTTCTCCAGTCTCCTCATCATTCTCCTCTTCTTCTACAGACATATACTTAATAACTTCTTCTTGGTCCACATTGCCTCTAAACATTCGCCATTTAAGGGTTGTTCCTAAGTAGGTTTCTAATCCCCATCGCTGAACTTCAGGAGCATAAACCACTGTAACAGTTAACCGTTTTACTTTTGTTGGTGGTGTTTCTACTAAACACTCAGGAACAGGAATCTCAAAAAACTTGACAGTATTAGGTTGAATTTTCTCCTGGAATATTAGAATTGCCGTGTATTTATCACATTCCGTTGCTCTGATATCATCTGGTATTCCGTAACCAACCACATTTAACCAATGTTTAGGTTTTTTCTCATCCATTGCCTGCTTAAAATTGTCAAAATTTCCATAATAGGGAGGGTAAGTAGCAGAATTAACGGTTAGTGCTTTCAATAAAGAGGCAGAAATATCATCAAAACCAAGAGACTGCATATCATAGAGAATACGAGCCATTTTATGAGCAACACGAGGAGCAGCAAAACTTGTCCCTGACTTATGAGTAATTGCAGGTGTCAGTTGATGACTTGCCATTATTACATTCATCCCTGGATTTTCTCTTACTGTGCCATTTTGATCTAATAAATAATTGCCACCATATTCCACTAACTCAGGTTTAATTTCACGGTTAATTCCAGGTCCACAACGAGTAAAAGGAGAAGGTTGATGTTTTTCTGCTATTGCCATTGCTGTTGTTATTTGTCCTACTGCTTGAGTAGTAGGACTCATAGAACCTACTGTAATAGCGAGTGATGCTTGTCCAGGGTCATAAATTGAGGCTTCATCGTCTATAAAATATTCTGGATAAGCTAATCCATCCCCATAATAGTATTTGACATTAGAAGTTGATATATTGCCTGTAACTGTAATAAAAACTATGTTATGTTCCCTGGAAAGTTTATCAATCGTTCTAGCTATCCAAGAACGACGAGGAATCGTTCGCTTTGCTTCTTCATGCCATTTTCGATTGATAAATTGAATAGATAAATTAAAAATTTTAATTCCAATTAAAGTAAAAGTTTTAACAACTTCTTCCAAGATTTTGGAAAATAATCGCTCATCTTCAATTTCATTATCTTGATTTAAAACTCTAGCACTAGCAATCCAAATCTTTCCTCTATTTTCTGCATTTTGGTATAAATTTAAAGCATAATAAGAAGCTAAAGAAGCCACACCAGAACCATGTCCACACTCATCGTTAGGATTATCTTTATCTGATTCAGTCCTAAGAAAAGAAAGGATTAAATCTTCTCTCACCACAGGTTTTAGAAAAGGATTTTCAATCGTAACGCCTGAATCTACAATACAGACCATTGGTGCATCTGAGGGAGGACTGATAAATTCACCTAATTTTTCAACACTAAAGTTTCTTAGTGTTTGATGAAATGTTTCAAAGGCTGGACGAGCATCAAAATAGACTATTTTAGTTTGCCACTTCCTATCTTCTACTAATTCTTGAAAAACTTCTCCGGTACATCGAATTACAGCACGACAAGTTCCTTTGATTTCTTCTTGCTCAAATAAATTTCCTTTAGTCCCACTCTCAAATAGTTTGCTTATTTCTTCTCGTATTTTTAATAACTCCTGTCTCTGCTGCTTTTCCCCCCTTTCTAAAGACATCATTTCAATCTCAAAAATTATCCAATCCTTCTGAATTAATTCATCATATTGCTCAAAAAACACTTGACAAAGACGGTCTTGGGGAGAAGCTTCTTCTATCGTATTAAGATAGGCAAAATCTTTATTAGGGGGTTGCCCTCTTTTTAAGTCTCCTTCCCCAAATTCCTCAATTTTTTCTTCAAGTTTATCTAATTTTTCAGTTCGAGGAACAGCAAGAGTAAAATGTTGCGTAGATTCAGCAATTGGTTTTAAACCTGTACCACTTAAATTAATTTTTTGTTCATGTTCCAGTTTAATTAATACGGACTTTCTTTCCTCTTCAGACATTTCTTGTAGTTGACGAGAGATCCTTCTAACTTGCTGTCTTAAATTATCAGCTTTCTCTTTTCGCTGTTGGATTTTCTCTGGTGAAAGTGGCAGCAAACGAGGTGGTTCCTTACCACGTTTAGCCGTTTGAGGTTGAGTAAGAGATAAGAGAGGAAAATCTGGGTTCATTACACAATTATCCTAGTTTTTGTTCTTGCTTCAGATGAGGCTTTTTTAAAAGCTTTAAGTTGCTCGGAAATATCTTGACTTTGAAGTTGTTCTCGACCTTCAAGAATCATCGTTTTAATAGCTTCTATCGTGATACGTTGAATATCTGCATACGATAATGAACTCATATTCTTAGCGATATATTCCAGTGAGCCATCAAAATAAACTCCATTTAAAAGACTTTGAAGATAAAGCTCTCGTTCGGTTTTAGTGGGTAAGGAAAATTCAATCAAATCATCAAATCGTCTCCACAAAGCAGGATCTAGTAAATATTGATGATTACTCGCTGCAATGACAATACTTTTGGATGAATCAAAAGAATCCATAGCTTGCAGTAAACTATTAACAACTCGTTTGAGTTCCCCTACATCATTAGGATCATCTCGATTCTTGCCCACTGCGTCAACTTCATCTAAAAGCAGTACCATTGGAGTTGTGTTAGCTAAATTAAAAACACGCTGGAGATGAGAAGCAGTATCTCCTAAAAAACTAGAAATAACAGCACTTAATTTTAATAAACCTACTGGAAGCCCAAGTTCATACGCCAAATATTTTGCGGTAAACGTTTTACCACACCCAGGAGGCCCCCAGAAAAGAAGTTTAGTCTTTGGTAAGTATCCATACTTAGCTAATTTTTGTCGTTGACGATGCTCATCTAAGACTCTCTCTATTTTAGCTTTAGTTTCTTGATTAAAAACAATTTGAGTTGAATCTATAGAGCTTTCTTCAAGTATAACTAAATCCTCGCCACTGCGACGATCTTTAGGGAGTAATCTTAATCCATTCTGTGGAATCTGTTTCAACGGTTGCTTTCCTAAAACTTGCTGTAGCTCTTGAGCAAGAGCATGATGATTAGCGGCTAATTCATCGGCAATAAGAGACTCCGCCGCTCTGTAAAAAGCAACATCGTCACGCTCTTTGAAGGCTTGAAATAGCCTTTTAAGTTGTTTTTCAGCTATCATCATCTCATGTCATGGCTCAAGTTTACACTCAGAGACTCGCCCAACAAGCCAAATGTGTCTCCGATTATCTAAAGGTTCTCTCCACAAGTTATATTAAAGTCGCCTGTTTAAAATTTATTCAATCTTAATAATATTATTGTACTAACTCTAGACCTTCTAAAGCAGCTGAGGTAAATTGTAAATTAATATTATGCCGTGAGACTGTGATACACCTCAAACTTAAACAAGTCTCATTTTTTTTTATTTGTTAATCTTTTCTTTTGCCTAGACAGGTTTAACTATATCTTTTTGTCGAAAATTCCACTAATTACTTTTTGGGATAAATTTACCCTTTACATAGTAACTTTTATATTCTGACTTTTTCAGCCAACAATATGTAACCCAATTAATTGAAGACGGGTTGACTCACCGAGAAAATGACAGTGAACCGCATCCCTAAGCATCGACGCTGGGTTTCTAGCTCCTCCGCTTATCTAAAAAACGATTTCTCTCATAGTATTTCTAGCTCGGATTCACTCTTGCTAAAAATTCTACCAGACAAATAGAAAAAAAGGGAGGTCTAAGAACCCCCCTCAACAGTTAATAATTAGATGACAACCAAATTAGTAGCGGCCGGCATTGGGTTTATGAACAATAAAGCTCATGGTTTGACATTGTTTGATGTTGTCAAAAGCGATAACGCGGATGTAGCAATCAGAATATTCAGTGCGGCACTCGCGAACTTCATTAAGAACTTCTTGGGGGCCAGAAACAGAGAATAAAGGCAGTTTCCACATCGTCCAATGATAATCCGCGGGTTTGGGATCTTTTTCAAATTCCACAGCAGGAATATAACCCTGATCGATCATGTATTGAATTTGTTTAGCAATTTGTTGATCGGTGAGGGGGGGCAAGTAGGAAAGAGTTTCGTAACGCTTCTCTTTAGGTAAAGTTTTCATGGGTTTCTTGATTCCTTATGGGTTGGGTAGATCATCAACATCGAGATTTAATTCCGATGTCTCTGGTTGACTTATAGCAGTACGGGTGAGACGTTCCAAAAGTTGCCGACGATGTTCGGTATTGTCATTAATAATTCCCGTTTTTACCATCTCTGGCAAGAACTCTAAAACCTGTTCGGCTAGATGTTCTCTTACCGTCATGATCCGCAAAACTAACTCTTTATTCTCAGTCATTAACCCCGCAATATAGGCCTCGCCATCCTGAATGGAATGGCTAGAAGTATAGTGACTCAGCCAAATAGCCAAAGTGGGATTAGTTTCTGACAATTGATCGATAATCGTGCGAACCGCTTGGTAAGTTAGGTAACTTTGTAAGACTTTCGCGGTATCTTGAACAACTTTTTTCGGATACATTTTATACAGTTTTCAGTTATTGGCTAGACAGTTATCAGTGTTGAAATTCTAGCGACTGCTTGCCGATTTTGGGCAAGTCCCCGGCATTATTTTCCACCGATAACTGCTAACAACCTTCTGAAGGGCTGTATTAGAGGGTATCCATAGCCTCGAACTCGAATTTGATTTCTTTCCAGAGTTCGCAAGCGGCAGCTAGTTCAGGACTCCAACGGCAAGCTTCCCGGATAACGTCGTTACCTTCGCGGGCCAAGGAGCGACCTTCGTTACGAGCTTGGATACAAGCTTCCAGAGCCACACGGTTAGCGGTGGCACCCGGTGCGTTACCCCAGGGGTGGCCGAGGGTTCCACCACCGAACTGTAAGCAGGAATCGTCACCGAAGATTTCCACCAGCGCCGGCATATGCCAAACGTGGATACCACCGGAAGCAACCGGCATTACCCCGGGTAAGGAGGCATAGTCTTGGGTGAAGAAAATACCACGAGCGCGATCTTCTTCTACATAGTCTTCACGCATCAGGTCAACAAAACCCATCGTGATGCCGCGTTCACCTTCGAGTTTACCGACAACGGTTCCAGAGTGCAGGTGATCACCACCGGACAGACGTAAGCACTTAGCTAAAACGCGGAAGTGGATACCATGATTTTTCTGACGGTCGATAACCGCGTGCATTGCCCGGTGAATGTGGAGCAGTAACCCTTTGTCGCGGCAGAATTTCGCCAGGGTGGTGTTAGCGGTGAAACCACCGGTGAGGTAGTCGTGCATGATGATGGGGGTTTTGATTTCGGCGGCGAATTCAGCCCGTTGCATCATCTGCTCGCAGGTAGGAGCGGTTACGTTGAGGTAATGTCCTTTAACTTCGTTGGTTTCTGCTTGGGATTTAGCGATCGCCTCTTGGACAAAGAGGAAACGATCGCGCCAACGCATGAAGGGTTGAGAGTTAATATTTTCGTCGTCTTTGGTGAAGTCTAAACCACCGCGGAGACATTCATAAACGGCACGACCGTAGTTTTTAGCGGAAAGGCCGAGTTTGGGTTTGATGGTGCAACCGAGTAGGGGGCGACCATATTTGTTTAATTTGTCCCGTTCAACGGTGATACCGTGGGGAGGACCTTGGAAGGTTTTGATTAAAGCGACGGGGAAACGGATATCTTCTAAACGGAGACCGCGTAGAGCTTTGAAACCGAAAACGTTACCAACGATCGAGGTGAGGATGTTGGTGACGGAACCTTCTTCAAATAGATCTAAAGGATAGGCAACGAAACAGAAGAACTGGTTATCTTCGTTGGGTACGGGTTCGATATCATAACAACGGCCTTTATAGCGATCGAGGTCGGTTAAGTTATCGGTCCAAACAGTGGTCCAGGTACCTGTGGAAGATTCCGCCGCTACCGCCGCACCTGCTTCTTCAGGAGGAACTCCTGGTTGGGGTGTTACCCGGAAGCAAGCTAGTAGATCGGTATCTTTGGGGGTGTAGTCGGGGGTGTAGTAAGTCAGGCGGTAGTCTTTTACGCCGGCCTGGAAACCTTTGGATTTGGCTTGCACCATTGGGATTATTCCTCCATAAACTGCATGATTAGTCGCACCTGTAAAATCTCGCCGTCAACCGACATAGATTTTTCTTAAGCTCCTTTCCCCTGCTGCTAGGAGCGAAGTTAGGGAGCAATTTTCACTAATGTTTTTTTCAACTGATCATCTTAACACGAACTTTACCCTATTCTGATCATTTTTTTCTTTATCCCTAAAATTTTGATTGTTTTTTTTTCTCGGGGGGATTAGTTTCTTTAATCTGTCGTCATCTAACTTTGACAATCTCTACAAAAACACAAAAAAATCAACAAAAATTTACCTGATTGACACGCAGAAACTTCTGCTCATCAGGCTTTGAGCGATTAAAGCTAATCCTTAATTGAGGAAGATTATCAATAATTACAACCTCAAAAAATGTCGGCAATCGCTAAAGATGAATTAGATTTCTAAGCAATTATACCCAGTACCTAGAGGACAGTTAGACAGCCGTGAACTCTAGATAAATTAGGTCTAATTACTCAGTAATTATTGTTGAGATTTTTGGCTTGTGAACGATTATTTTCCCCTTCAAGAATTATGGTTATTGTTGCCATTAAAACGATGACGTTCTGGAAATAGCGTGACCAATAACTGATTGATATAGACCTTTCCGACCACCGATGCTTGATTCGGTCGGTTAGTAGTAGATGCTGGTTCTCTGGTTTCCGTAGAACCTGCCTCGGCCACCATTTCCTCGCCATCCCAAGGACTGGCCACGGTTTCGGAGACCACTTCCTCCACTGACGGCACTGGGGACACTTGACTGACTACGGGTTGCGGTTCCGGTAAAGGGGGTCTTTCCGGTTCCGATCGGGTCGCTGACACTTCGATGGTAATTTGACGGGAAGTATCTCCGATCAGGGAACCGGACGGCACGAGCGACATCGCTGCCACAGAAGCATTAAAAATCGTTGTGGTTGACCCAATACAGGCATTTTCACCGATTTCACCCCGACCGACGACGAGAACACCTGTACCTAAAATTGCTCCCGCACCGATAGCAATAACACCCTGATAGGCGGTTAAAATTGTTCCCATACCCAGGCAAGCACCCGCACCGATAATTATTTGGCTATTGGGGGCTGCTCGGAGAATCACCCCCGGAGCCACGATCGCACTCTCATCAATGGTTACATCACCATTGACATAGAATTCCGAGCGGCTAATAGGTTGAACGGGGGGTAAGGACATAATTGACAGTTATTCAGTGATCAGTGATCAGTGATCGGGGGTTAGGGGGTAGGGGTTAGAGTTTCGGGCATTTTTCCCGATCCGCCAACACCTAACACCTATCTCCCTTCACCGATCGCCGAGTTCTGAAATTAAGGGCGTTGAATAATCGATTCGAGAACACGACGTTTCGCTTGGGAGTCAATCCCGATTAGACGAACGTATTCCCCTTGATGGTCGCGCAGACAGGTTTCTAAAGCGGCCACCACATCGGATTCGCGACTGCTCTCGATCGGGGTGCAGCTTTGCCAAGAACTGGTTTTAAAACGACGTTTATCCGCGTGTTCGGCCCCGATTTTGTGACCTTGGTTCAATAAAGAGCGAATTTGAGTGATCGTTTCTGCGGTTAAGGTACTGGTTAAAGTGGCAGTACCGCCGCCAGAAGAACCAGAAGCATAGCTTTTGAAACTCGGTTCAGCAACGGTGGCGGTTTTACTGCTGCCATTACTACTCACCGAACCATCGGGACGCTGGATCACCGTTTCTAAAACCCGTTTTTTGGCCTTAGCATCGATACCGAGTAAGCGGACGTATTCGCCGCTATGTTCGCGTAAACAATCTTCCAAAGCAGTAATTACCTCAGATTCGCGATTGCTTTCGATCGGGGCGCAACTCTGCCAAGAACTGGTTTTAAACCGGCGTTTATCCGCGTGTTCGGTGCCGATTTTGTAGCCTTGGGCGAGCAGGGAACGAATTTGAGCGATCGTTTCCCCACTTAAGCTACCACTGCTGCTATAACTGGCTCCGTTACTAGCGGGGGCGCTGTAGCTGCTGGCTTTGCCGCTGCCGTTACTAGCGGGGGTGCCGCCGGGGCGGTGAATAATCATTTCGACGACCCGTTTTTTCGCTTGCGGGTCGATCCCGATCAGACGGACGTACTCATCGCTATTTTCAGTCACGATCGCTTCAATATCGCGAATGATGCCCGCTTCGCTCTTGGTTTCGATCGCAGGTCCAGTTAACCAAGAACTGGTTTTAAAACGGCGTTTATCCGCGTGTTCGGTGGCGATTTTCAGTCCTTGGGCCAGCAGGGAACGCACTTGTACGGACAGATCCGAATGGCCGTTACCGTTGCCATGACCGCCGTGGACGGCGGTGGTGGTGCGGGCCGTTTCTCCCGGGGTGTCTTCGGGGCGTTGGATAATCATTTCCAGTATGCGCCGTTTAGCGGCGGGATCGACTCCGATCAGGCGGACGTATTCGCCTTGCAGGTCTCTCAGGGAGGCTTCTAGGGATTGGGATACCTGTTCTTCGCGGCCGCCGTCGATAAAGCCGGCACTTAACCAAGAACTGGTTTTAAAGCGGCGTTTGTCAGCGTATTCGATGCCGATCTTGTAGCCTTGGGAGAGGAGGGAGCGAACCTGCGCTCGAATGTTTGTATTTAAACTCATAGGTGTCACCGAATTTCTATATAGCGTCTCATTAGCGATGTTTATAGCGGCTGCTGGTGCAGGAGTCGCTGGGCTGTGGGCTTTGACCGGGACGCTGGGGGCGAGGTCGATATCGACAATGTGACGAGTGAAGGCTCGATCGATTTCTGTGACATCGGGTAAGCGATCAGCCTGTTGTTGGCTGGTGATCACGGAACCGGATGGCACGAATTTACCGGCGGGGATTTCCACGTCTTGAACGAGGGCGTGCATCATGACGATGCAATCGGCCCCGATGCGGGCATTAAAGACGGTGGAGCGAAAACCGATAAAACAGCGATCGCCCACATAGGCGGGCCCGTGAATGAGTGCCATGTGGGTGATACAGCTGCCCCGGCCGATCCACACCGAATATTCTCGGCCGTCATCTCCCACCACACGGCTTTTTTCTAAACCGTGGATGATTGCTCCGTCCTGAATTTTGCTGTCGTCGCCAATGTGAAAGGGGGTTCCTTCATCGGCGCGGATGGAAGTCCCCGGAGCAATCACCACTCGCGCCCCGATCTCGATAGCGCCACTGAGGTTAGAGAAGGTGTGGACTTTGGCACTCTCGTCTATGCGCGTTTCCTCTGGGGATTTGGTCCGCTTTTTCGGACTAGCCGCCGTTGTGCGGACGACCATAGTTAGTCTTCCTCCATACTGAATTTGGCTGGCTGGTTGTTAATTAACTGTGTTTGGGTTCTATCGATGTTTAACCGGATTGACGAAATTCGTCTCTCTTGCTGTAGAGGGTGCGATTTTCTACGGTTATAGTGTCAATAATCCCCACCACCATCGCGTCAAGGGGGCGATTGTTCTGCCCGTCTTCGATCCGAGCCGCTCCTCCCCGGGACACTAGCACCCATTCATTAAGCCCCGCTCCGACAATATCACCCGCTACTTCGTATTTAGGCAAAAGTTGCCCCTGTGCGTCGATGAATTGCAAAAGCAGAAGTTTCACTCCCGTCATACTGCGCGGTTTCAGGGTGCTAACGACGGTTCCGCAAACTTTGGCAATTTGCATGGAATTTGTTTACACTAAAAGTTAGTTGCGCTCTAGATTCGTCTTAAAGGTTGTGGGTTAACACTTTCACGAAACTGTTCCACGGCTTCTGTATAACGAATGGGAAGAACGTATTCGAGGTTTTCGTGGGGACGGGCGATGATGTGGGTCGAGAGGACTTGACCACCTTTAACACGATTAGATGCCGCTTCTGTCCCCGCCGATACGGAGGCCTGTACTTCCGAAACGTCCCCCCGGACGATTACGGTGACGCGACCACTACCAATTTTTTCGTAACCTACTAGGGTTACGCGGGCGGCTTTTACCATGGCATCAGCCGCCTCGACAACGGCTGGGAAACCCAAGGTTTCCACCATGCCCACTGCAATTGACATAATATTTTTGTCTCCTAATGGTTGGCTTTCTTCGACTCTATAGATGCTGACCCCGATTAACGGTGTTTAATAGCTGCGGAATTGCTCTACTTCTTCGGTGTAGCGAATGGGCAGCACGTATTCGAGGTTTTCGTGGGGACGAGCGATGATATGGGTAGATAGCACTTGTCCTCCGTTAACCCGGTTGGCGTTTTCCACTCCAGCGGCTACAGAAGCTTGCACTTCTGAAACGTCTCCCCGGACAATGACAGTGACGCGACCACTACCGATCTTTTCGTAACCCACTAGAGTCACCCTGGCGGCCTTGACCATGGCATCGGCCGCTTCCACAACGGCGGGAAATCCTAGGGTTTCAATCATTCCTACTGCAATTGGCATTTTTTTGTTCCTCGCTTGTCAAGCCAAACTAAACTATTAATTTCGTTAGCGTTATCAACTTTGTTTCAGTCAAATTCTTTCCTTGTTACTTTTCCTGCTCTAGCTTTGGTGGCAGTCGGGATCGTGGCAAGGTGGGGGTAAGACCATCCTAGATTTTATCTCGATCGTGACTGTTTTCATCCACTAATTTTATTTTCTAGGGCTGGTTGGTAAAAATTTGACGAGTCAGGCAAAATTATCAACCTAAAAAAAGCATAGGAAACTATGACACCTTTGACAATATAAAACATTATGATTATTTCTCATCTTCCGGTTAACGAAAGTTAATCATTCCTTCCCTTCGTCCATCAGCCTCAGCAATTCTCAGGACATTGACAGCTAAAACCTTTGCTATGACTGCATTTGCCCTTTAACTTCTCTCTTGGCAGCTCAATTGTCTCTGCTGGATTTACTGGCAGATAAAAGCCTATTTTTCCCTGATTTCGGCTTTTTTATAATTTTTTTATACTATATACGGCTGGGGTTGGGGAGAGAGGAGTGGGGAGAATAAATAAAAATAATCTCCTGACTCCTGACTCCTGACGGCTAAAAAACTGATCACTGATTCTAGCGATCGATCTCACCTTCGTAGGGTTGGACACCGATCGAGGGATAATTATCGTGGTTAGGGCTGAAAACTTCTAACACTGCATGAGCTAACTTTTGGAAAAAGTCGGGACTCTCGTGCAAGGATTTAAGTGCCGCTTCTAATTCCGGACGGGAGAAATCGAAGCCTTGAGAGCGAGCTATCTCTAGTAATTGCTGAGGATCTTGGGTTGAACGCATTTTTTTACCCAATTCTTCATTTTTAGCGGCTAAGGCGAAAAAGTCGAACACTTGATTTTTAGACATATAAATACTTTTCCTTTGATGATTAAAGGTGTGGCCTCGGCGGCGTGGAGGTTAAACTGCCTAGTATGGTTTATTTTTATCCTACCAGTCAGGAGATATCCTCAAAGCAAAAGTTTCGTTTTTATTTGCTTGTATGGCTGAGTATGCTTTAGGTCTAATTCTGAGGAGTGGGAAGTGGGAAGATGAAAGAGGTTTCTTTCCCCACACCCTACACCCCACACCCCACACCCTACACTCTCTTTCAAGTCAGAGAATAAATAGCCTAAAATAGAAACCTGCACTCTTGTTTCTGTAGCC
The DNA here is from genome assembly GCF_014698335.1 of Microcystis viridis FACHB-1342. Lineage (GTDB taxonomy): Bacteria > Cyanobacteriota > Cyanobacteriia > Cyanobacteriales > Microcystaceae > Microcystis > Microcystis ichthyoblabe_A. Next base: position 23,949 of record NZ_JACJSV010000017.1, read on the forward strand.
AGCATCATGAATAAGTCCCCACGTCGTTACCATATCACCACCTTTGGTTGTCAGATGAATAAAGCTGACTCCGAACGCATGGCGGGTATTTTAGAAGATTTGGGGTTTCAATGGTCCGAGGATGCCAACGAAGCCGATTTAATCCTCTACAATACCTGTACAATTCGCGATAATGCCGAACAGAAGGTTTATTCCTATCTCGGCAGACAGGCTAAACGCAAACAAACTCAACCCGATCTTACTCTAGTGGTCGCTGGCTGCGTGGCCCAACAGGAAGGGGAACAATTATTAAGACGGGTTCCCGAGGTGGATTTAATTATCGGTCCGCAACACGCAAACCGTTTGGGAGACTTATTACAACAAGTTTTTGACGGTTCCCAGGTGGTGGCTACCGAACCCATCCACATCATGGAAGATATCACCAAACCGCGCCGGGATAGTAATATTACCGCTTGGGTGAACGTCATCTATGGTTGTAATGAACGCTGTACCTATTGTGTGGTTCCGGGGGTGCGTGGGGTGGAACAATCGCGCACTCCTGCGGCAATTCGAGCAGAAATGGCACAATTAGGACAACAGGGTTATAAAGAAATCACCCTTTTAGGTCAAAATATCGATGCCTACGGACGGGATTTACCCGGAGTGACGGCAAGCGGCCGACATCTGCACAACTTCACCGATTTACTCTACTACATTCACGATGTGGCCGGCATTGAACGTCTCCGTTTTGCCACCAGTCACCCCCGCTATTTTACCGAACGTTTGATTAAAGCTTGTCAGGAATTACCTAAAGTTTGTGAACATTTTCATATCCCTTTTCAATCGGGGGATAATGATATCCTCAAGGCCATGAAACGGGGCTATACTCAGGAAAAATACCGACGGATTATTGCTAATATTCGCGATTTAATGCCGGATGCTGCCATCAGTGCCGATGCGATTGTCGGATTCCCGGGAGAAACAGAGGCACAGTTTGAGAATACTTTAAAATTAGTCGATGAGATTGGTTTTGATCAATTAAATACGGCGGCCTATTCTCCCCGTCCAGGCACTCCGGCCGCTATTTGGGATGATCAATTAAGTGAGCAGGTAAAAAGCGATCGCCTACAAAGATTAAATCATTTAGTGGCGACAAAAGCTGCTGAACGTTCCCAAAGATATTTAGGCAGAATTGAGGAAATTTTAGTGGAAGACGTTAACCCTAAAGATGCTAGTCAAGTTATGGGAAGAACTAGAGGCAATCGCTTAACTTTCTTTACGGGAAATATTGAGGAATTGCGCGGCACATTTGTTAAGGTTAAAATTACCGAAGTCCGTCCCTTTAGTTTGACGGGAGTGATATTTTAAGTAGTGAAAAAAGACAATAGCTATCGGGAATAATTGGGTATTTTATGGATATTATCGCTATTTTGCAGCAAGATTATCAAAGATTTCCCCTGGATCAAACCTATGATATTTATGCTGATAACGTTTATTTTCAAGACCCTCTCAATCAATTTCGGGGGATTAAACGCTATCGGGAAATGATTGGTTTTATGAGTCAATGGTTCCAAGCTATTAAGATGGATGTCCACGCAATTGAACAGCAGGGAAATATTATTAATACCCGTTGGACATTGCACTGGACAACCCCTTTACCTTGGCGGCCTCGCATCGCTATTTCTGGAAGCAGCCAATTAACTCTCGATGACAATAATCTGATTATTTCTCATATCGATTATTGGGATTGTTCGCGCTGGGATGTGCTGCGTCAGCATTTACCTTTTCCCGGTTCTTAACTAGATTTTTTAACCAGAAAATGCCGACCAACGAGCGCTCGTTTGCTTGACAAAATCCTGTAAAAATGCTAGGCGCTGATTTTGTTCCCAGACCTGTTTAACTTTATTCTGCAAACTCGTCCAATTCCAATCATTATTCAGTTGCTCGTTAATTTCCTGTTCTTGGAAATATTCAACTAAACTTAAACCAGCTAAACGAGTTAAATAGGCTGCTCCAATTCCCTGCACTGTACCACCGGCGATATAAGTAATCGCATTTCCCTTGAGAATCGTTCCTAATGCTTGGGTTGTCACCTCTACCATGCCTAATTGTACCATCATTTTCCCCAGGGTAGTCATGGCTGTTTTTGCTTGTTCAAGGGACATTTTTTGTTGATAAATTGCCCCTAAATCCACTAACATTTGAGCGTTAGTGGCTGCTGCTAAAACTAAATCTAGGGCCGCCAGAGGATTAGCAAAAGTGGCAGTAGCGGCTATCCATTGGTATTGTTCGATAACAGGTAAAGCCTTTTTGCGTCGGGATTGATTAAGTAATTGTTTGGTTTCCTTGGCTAATTCGAGCGCTTGTCTCCAGATAGTTCCGAGAACTAATTCGGACTTTTCTTGTTCGATAATTTTTCGGAGATGATTATCTAAAGGATCGATAACTACCGTTTGGGGTTCCGTCCATTCCTTGATTTCTCCATTGCTTTGATGTTGACGAACTTTTAGGGGTTCAGGGGCAGCGGCTATGGCTAAAATATGATGAGAGGGAATAGTTTCTTTCAGTCTTTGTTTCAGGGAAAGGAGTATTTCTTCTCTGGTTTCGGCGGGTAAACGATCCTGTTTATTCAGTAACAGGATAACACGCTGGTGCATTCGATCGAATTGCTGGAGGATTTGCCATTCGGAATCGCTTAAATCCCCATTGATGAGATACAAAACTAGGTCGGCTGCCAGAGCCTTTTTCTGGTTAGCGGTGCAGTTGAGAGTTAGAAGCGGTTCCGTTTCCAGAAAAGCGATAGATTCCCCAAAGTTGCCGCTTTCTAGTAGTTTTTTTAAGGCAGTTTTACCAGTTTTTCTAGCACCAGTAATGGCAATTTTCAGGTCTTGGCGACTAAATTCTTGATTTAATTGGCTTAAACTGGTTTTGAGTGGAGTTAAGTCTTGATTAGGGTCTTCTTTGGCCAGATAATTAATTATCTTCTCGGCCTTGCTAATCGCTTGTTTAACCTTTTCTAGACTCAGGGGAGTGGGATGGGAAAAATCGATTTTCGTGTTGGGTTTTTGCCAAAACCAGATACCAGCACCAAGAGCAATCGCACCGAAAATACCCCAGGAACTGATTTCGCTCAGTGTACTATTGAGAGTTTCCCCCAGGGTGAAAGCGATGGTAATGCCTATCCCCGTCACTAAAATCGGTTTACCCAATCTTACCGTCATTTTTCCTCATCCTCGCCAACTGCTGTGATTATTCTAGCTTTTTTGTGCTGGATTTCATCTCAAAATCAACTTTTTAGCTGACAATTCCTCGCTGGTGTCCCAGCCGCTCTTGCCTAAAAAGCCCTAGATATGTCATAATGATCGATTGCGTGTAAATTTACCCGATCCCCTGTTGTTATGGCTAGTAAAAAAGGCGTTCGCCTGATCATCACTGTAGAATGCACGGAATGCCGCAGTAATCCCGATAAGCGTACCCCCGGCGTTTCTCGCTACACCACCAGCAAAAACCGTCGCAATACCACCGGCAGACTGGAAATCAAAAAATACTGTCCCCACTGCAATAAGCACACCGTCCACAAGGAAATTAAGTAACCACACTTTAGTTAAAAAGTCAAGCAATCTTTACAAATCTATGAGCTACTATCGTAAACGTCTCTCCCCCATCTCCCCCAGTCAACCGATTGACTACAAAGACACCGAACTCCTCCGCAAATTCATCACCGAACGCGGCAAACTCCTACCTAGACGCATCACCGGTTTAACTTCTAAACAACAGCGAGATTTAACTGAAGCGGTGAAACGGGCCCGTTTAATGGCTTTATTGCCTTTTGTCAACCAAGAAGCCTAAATTCAGTGATCAGTAATCAGTAATCAGTGAACAGTGATCGCTGAAAATAACACATATAAGTAATAGGACAAAATTAACTTCTTGGTGAGGATAGGCACTCATGGAAGAAGTAATTGGATATGTGTAATTAATTGTATATAGCTACTTAACTTAAAACTTAAACCTGATCACTGATAACTGGTCACTGATAACTGATAACTGATAAGCGATCTCAGTATATTGGGGTTGCTTTCTCGTTTTTGCAAAGAAATATATCGAAATCGGCAGCGGATAGGAAAATTTGTGCGAGAATCTAAAGAAATTGTTAAATCGCCCTAGGAGTAGCCAACGATTTTGTGATTATCGATCCAAATCCACCAATTAGCACAATGGGAGGCTCTTATGGAAAAGCAGCCATCAGAAACCGAGATCGAGCTAGATAAACAGCTAAAAGAGGAGTATTCCGAGCAGTTTCTGCGTAGTATATTTAATTCCGTGCAAGCGTCGATTTTTGTGGTGGACGTGCTGGAAAATAGAGATTTTCGCTATGTGGGAGCAAACCCCGTTCATGAACGCTGGACAGGATTGCGTTCATCAGAGATTAAAGGCAAAACTCCCGAACAAATCCTTCCCCCCGATGATGCGCGTAGTGTGCGGCAACACTATAGTGATTGTGTGCGTTACGGAACGACTATTTCCTACGAACAGTATTTACCTTTTCAAAATATACCCTACTGGTGGCTAACGACTTTAACACCCCTACGGGATAACAATGCGCGCATCTATCGTTTAGTGGGAACCAGTACCAATATCACCGAACGTAAACAGGCCGAAGAAGCTTTAAGATTACAAGCAGAACGGGAACAACTATTGGGGGTAATGCAGGAAAGAATCCGGCAATCGTTGGATCTTGATCGCATTTTGCAAAGAACCGTTAAAGAGGTGCGACAATTCCTCAACTGCGATCGAGTGTTAATTTATCGTTTATTCCCCGATCATAGTGGCATGATTGTGGTGGAATCCCATACTGCGAGGATTAATTCCGTCTTAGGAAACAGCATCGAGGATCCCTGTTTTAATTTATCCCCAGAACGTCTGGAAAATTATCGTCGTGGGAGAATTCAAGTTATTGAAAATGTTCATAATTCGGGACTTGATCCCTGTTATCGCAAGTTACTCACCTCTTTGCAAGTACAGGCTAACTTGGTGGTGCCAATTATCTGCGATAACCAACTCTGGGGGTTACTAATTGCCCAAAATTGCCAAAAAACTCGCTCTTGGCAATCCCAAGAAATCGATCTCCTTAAACAATTAGCCATTCAAGTGGGAATTGCCATTCAACAAGCGGAACTGCACCAACGGGTAAAATGCTTGAATACTGCCTTAGAATCGGAGGTTCAGCAAAGAACCGCCGAATTGCAGATGACTTTGAAGTATGAAGCATTAATCGGACGGATTACCGAAAAAATTCGCGATAGTCTCGATGAAAATCATATTCTGCAAACCACCACTAGGGAATTAGTGCAGGTTTTACCCGCAGAACGGGCCCAAATTGAGCTTTACAATCCCAGTCGCAGCCAAGCTACTATTGTCCACGAATATACCACTCAAGAGCTTATCTGTCAGGGAATTAGCTGTCAAATTAGCGATTTTCCTGAAATCTATCAACCGCTGCTGCACAAACAAATTTTACAATTTGTTGATCGTCTTCCCCTTGGCAATCCGCAAATCTGTCGTGTTAACCGTTGCGCTTGTCCTATCTTTGACGATCAGGGTTTTTTGGGCAATATTTGGCTAATTCGGCCAGCTAATCAGATTTTTAACTCCTTAGAAACTAATTTGATTCAACATATTGCCACCGAATGTGCGATCGCTATTCGCCAGGCGCGACTTTACGAATCTTCCCAAGCACAAGTGAGGGAATTAGAAAAACTGGAAAGATTAAAAAGCGAATTCCTGAAAACCCTTTCCCATGAACTGCGAACCCCGATCACCAGCATCCGTCTAGCGGTGGAAACCCTAGAAAGTCTCCTAGAATATCAAGGGATCAAGATCGATCCAGAGGATTCGATCGGTCAACTGTTGCAAATTCTTAACATTGAATGTCAGCGTCAGAGTAAGTTAGTTAATGATCTGTTGACTTTAACCTATCTGGATGCGGAAACCGAACCCCCGGCGATCGAAGCGATCGACTTACTTTCTTGGCTACCCTTATTAGTGGAACCTTTTCGCACTCTCACCCGCGAGCGACAACAGCAGTTAATTTTAGATATAGATGGGGATATACCGGAGATTAACAGCAATCTTTGTGATATCGAACGCATCATAGCGGAATTACTGACCAATGCTTCTAAATATACCCCAGAACAAGGGATAATTAGGGTAAATGTCTGGCGTGCAGACGAGCAAATATTAATTAATGTGAGCAATTCAGGAGTAGAAATCCCTCCAGAGGAATTATCAAGAATATTTGCTCCTTTTTATCGCATTCCTCACCACGATCCCTGGCGCTACAGTGGCACCGGTTTAGGTTTAGCTTTAGTCCACAAACTGATTAAACCCCTGAATGCCACCATCGATGTCACCAGTGCCAATGCTGTCACCACTTTTACCCTCACCTTGCCAATCTAGTCAAGCAGAAAACTTTTTAGAAAAAAACCTTGCAATTATTTCGAGGGCGTGCTATATTGATAAAGGACTAAAAAAAGCCGAGATAGCTCAGTTGGTAGAGCAGAGGACTGAAAATCCTCGTGTCCGCGGTTCAAATCCGCGTCTTGGCATCGGAAAAACACCAAAATTTGCCCTGTATTTACTTTCTAATCTGCTAGGTTTTGTAAATGCAGCTGACTGTCTTAGGTTTGGTGGGTAAAATGTATTCTAAGATACAGTCTTGCGGGCGAACGACTGGAACGAACCACTCCAGACACAAAGGACACAAAGATTGATCGCTACTATATCAGTTAAACTTATCACACAAAGAATAAGAGAGCCTGCAGCCTTTCTCGTCAAGATGAAGTGTAACCTAATTTGGTAAGCTAAAAGCTTTGATGTACTTAGTTTCTGACCTTGTTTTTAGGTGGGAGAATTGCCAGATTCTTTCTTTTGCCTGTTGCCTGTTGCCTCTTGCCTATCTTCACTAGGAAATTAATTTTGCACGACTACTTACTTTTTGATTTTGGGCTTGACGTGAGCGGTCACGGATTAAGATAATCTAACAAGTATGTACGACAATGAAATCCTAGACTCTAGCAATTCCTTAAATAATCCTCTCGATGGGAGCGATCCGGATCAAGCAGCGGAAATCCCTCCCGATCCCGAGGAAATGCTCTTATTGCTTACTTCTGCTCATGTTAGCGAGAGAATGATCGCCGCTCGCGCCTTTTGTGAATTGCGGGACGAAAGAGCGATCGCCCCCTTACTAGAGATGTTAAACGATGTCTGTCCCCTGGTGCGTGTCAGTGTCGCCTACGCTTTGGGACGAAATCCCAGTCTTAGCGCCGTGGAGCCTTTAATCGATTTACTGGCCAGGGATTGGAATGGTTACGTCAGAAAAGGGGTAGTTTGGGCCCTAGGTAACTGTGGTGATCGCAGAGCGATCGAGCCTTTGGTTCATGCTCTCAAAACTGATATTTCGGCGGTGCGATTATGGGCCGCCAGTAGTTTGGCCCAGATTGCCAAGGTCAATTATGAAGATATCATCACTGTGTTGCCGCCTTTAATTGAAGGATTGCGCCGGGATTTAATCGCAGCGGTGCGGAGTAATTGCGCTTGGTCGATCGGTCAATTATGCCGAGAATTGCCCTTCAATGTGATTTATGCCACGGCGATCGATGCTTTGATCGAGGCCTTGGTGGAAGACGAGGATTTAGGTGTCAAGGAAGATGCTAGGGGTGCTTTATTAAAGGTGGGCGACCCAAGAGGATTACAATTGATCGAGGAATTAGAGCTTGAAGGAATTATCTAAACCGCTAATTTTGGGCGTTACAGGGGCATCAGGGCTGATTTATGCCGTGCGTACCCTCAAATATCTACTTTTAGCCGACTGCACGATCGATCTAGTGGCCTCCAGATCAGCTTACACCGTCTGGCAAGCAGAAGATAATATTCGGATGCCGCCAGAACCGGAGCTGCAAGAACAATTTTGGCGCAGTCAATGCGGGGTGATGGAGGGGGGAAAATTACGCTGTCATCGTTGGGGTGATGTGGGGGCAACGATCGCCAGTGGTTCCTATCGCACCCTTGGTATGGTAATTATTCCCTGTAGCATGAGTACAGTGGCCAAATTAGCGGGGGGATTAAGTTCCGATTTGCTAGAAAGAGCGGCCGATGTGCAGATTAAGGAGGGCAGAAAATTGGTTTTAGTACCGCGAGAAACCCCTTTTAGTTTAATTCATCTGCGTAATTTAACTACTTTGGCCGAGGCGGGCGTTAGAATCGTGCCAGCAATACCGGCATGGTATCATCATCCCCAATCGATCGAGGATTTGGTCGATTTTGTCATCGCTCGTACTCTCGATCAGTTAGATATCGATTGTGTGACAATTAATCGCTGGCAAGGACATTAACAGTTATCAGTGATCAGTTATCAGTTATCAGTGGATAGTGGACAGTGGTTAGTGGTTAGTGGGAAAGCATCTCATTTATGCAAGTGAGTAATTATACTTATCCATAAAACTGGTTTCTAGCAAGACTTTCAAAATAGCTTGACATAAAAACCTGATTTAGGGGTTACAAAGGTGAGATGCTCCCGTGGTTAGTTAGTGGTTAGGGACCTGCGCTTTGATAATGTACCTTTTGGGCGAACGCAGTTCGCCCCTACATTGTGGACAAAATCCGTTACTGTAGGGGCGCAAAGCTTGCGCCCTCCGATCGATTGGGATATTATTCCCACGCAAGTCCCTTAGTGATTGATCACTGATCACTGTTTACTGATCACTGTTTACTGAATCACTGTATCAAGGGAGGTAAAAATGGGCTGGATTATGGTCTTATTTGCGATCGCTGTAGGCGGATTACTGATCTGGCAGAATCTGGGGGTGATCACTTTGGTCTTTTTTGGCGGTATTATGACGGTAAAACTGCCCCTAGCAGTCTGGGTGTTACTTTTCACCCTAGCGGGAATTATCAGTGGTTTAACCCTGCAATTTCTCTATAGTTTTGGTCGTCCTTTGGCTGCCCCAAAAGCCTCCCCTCGTATAGCGAATAATCCTACAGTACCACCGCCATCTCCCCGACCTACCTATATTCAAGATACTGCTCCGTCTGCACGGGGTAACGATTGGGAAAGAGATAGCGGTGATGATTGGAATTTTGATACACCCCCCGAAAAACCGACGACCATTCAGGATCGGGAAGAATTTTCGTCTAGGCTTGCAGATGAGGAAAAAGCAAATTTTGTCAAGCCTCCTAGTGACAGTTCTCGAACCGGCTCGGTTTATTCCTATAGTTACCGCACAGCCAAACAGACTCGCGGGGAAAAAGCCGATCAAGTGTACGATGTCAATTATCGGATTATTACGCCCCCCGCCCAAGATCAAAACGAAGATCGGGAGGTAAACAAAGGGGATGAAGAGGAGTGGATTTAACTTTGACAGAGACAGAACCGGTGCTGATCAGCTAAAATTTGCTAAAAAGACGGTAAAAAAAAGCCTAAAAAACTTAATAATGCCCAAAACAGCTAATTATGCCCCTCGTTGGCGCTCTGGTTCGTTAAAGAAAAATCTCGGCTAATCCGATAATACCTGCTGGCAAATCCTGCTGGGGGGGTTTTATCTGTTAAAATTTCTTGTCGTCGTGAAGTGAAGCGGGAAGAGTATGCGAATTCTATTTGTGGGTGCCGAGGCCGCTCCAATTGCCAAAGTTGGGGGAATGGGAGACGTAATTGGGGCATTACCGAAAGTCTTGCGTCAGCTAGGTCATGATGTGCGGATTTTTCTACCCTACTACGGTTTTCTTCAGGAAAAAATGGACATCCCTTCCGAACCCATTTGGTCAGGATTCGCCATGTTTCAGGATTTTTCAGTCTATGAAACGGTTTTACCCGATACAGATATTCCTCTCTACCTCTTTGGTCATCTAGCTTTCTCTGGACGCAGTATCTACGGAGGCGAAGATGAGGCCTGGCGATTTACCCTATTTGCCAATGGTGCGGCGGAATTCGCTTGGAATTACTGGAAACCACAAGTTATTCACTGTCATGATTGGCATACGGGCATGATTCCCGTCTGGATGCACCAAGACCCCGATATTAGTACCGTTTTTACGATCCATAATCTCGCCTACCAGGGTCCTTGGCGCGAAGCATTAGAAAAAATGACTTGGTGTCCTTGGTATATGCAGGGCGATAATACCATGGCCGCGGCGGTTCAATTTGCCAATCGCGTCACGACTGTCTCTCCCACCTATGCCCGTCAAATACAGACCCCCATTTATGGCGAAAATTTAGAGGGATTATTGTCCTATATTTCCGGCAATCTGGTGGGGATTGTCAACGGCATCGATACGGAGGTGTATAACCCGGCTAAAGATGTTTATCTTAAGCAGAATTTTACCCCAGAAACCATCGAAAAACGTCTGGCTAATAAAATTGCCCTGCAAGAAGAAGTGGGGCTACAGGTCAGCAGAAATGCCTTTGTCATGGGGATGGTGACGCGTTTGGTAGAACAAAAAGGTATTGATCTAGTGATGCAAATTTTAGATCGCTTTCTCACCTATACTGATGCTCAATTGATTATTTTAGGTACAGGCGATCGCTATTATGAAACCCAACTATGGGAGATGACTTCCCGTTTCCGGGGGCGAATGTCCCTGCATCTTCTCTATAGTGATGCTCTTTCCCGTCGCATCTATGGGGGGGCCGATGCTTTGTTAATGCCTTCCCGTTTTGAACCCTGTGGCATTTCCCAATTAATGGCCATGCGTTACGGTTGTATTCCCATGGTACGCCGCACCGGTGGTTTAGTCGATACGGTGTCTTTCAACGACCCAATTCAGGAAAGAGGAACAGGATTTAGTTTCGATCGCTATGAACCTTTAGACCTGTTTACCTGTATGATCCGGACTTGGGAAAGTTTCCGTTATAAACAGGATTGGCAAAAACTACAGCAACGGGCAATGACTCAAGATTTTAGTTGGTATAAATCCGCTTTGGAATATCTCAAAATCTACAAACAAATCACCGGACAATCCGATCAATTATCCGATGAAGAAAAAGATAAATTTGTCGCCCTGACTAGCAGTTAAATCCTCCCTGATTAGGGGTGAAGATATATCACCCCTACTCCGGTAGAAATTAATCGGTAATGGCGTTGAGAAGAACTTCCGCTAGGGTCATATCTTCCATATCATCGATAGTAATTGTATCAACAATATCGAATTTGGCCCCCGCCGATTCTAGTTGATCGTCTAAAGCTTTGAGAAATTCTGTTGCTTGTCGATCATGGCCTACTTGAATCAGAGAAATGGCTAATTCTTCATCCCTATCGAGTTTTCGAGAAGCTTCGATAATTTGACGCATCACCGCTTTGCGATCATCTGGTTCTCCGTCGGTAATCACCAGAATAGTTTCTCCGTTGGGTTTAGTTTTGCCGGCAGTTTTGCGCTGAAAATAATTATCGAGGGCATCTTGGAGAACAGCTGCTAGGTCTGTCCTCCCCATGGGTTCATTTTCTTGATAAATTTGTGTCACCTTATCGGAAGTAACATTATCATAGCGTCGGAAACGTCCGGAAAAAAGATAGATAGTGATGCCGTCGGGATCGAATTCCTCGCACTTTCTAGCCAAGGCGAGGGTGGATTCTTGGGCAATTTGCCAACGGGTTTTCTCGCTGGGTTTATCAGCAGTGGACATACTGCCACTTTTGTCAATAATCAGAGTATAATCTCTGTTTTCTACCATAGGGGCTATACCTCCAAGCAATTTGCGCTCGTCCTAGTCTAATAATTATTAAACTCTAGGATGGAAACTCTACCTCGATCGACTAGGGTTTTTTAACTATTGGGGGAAGGAGACAGCGTAATCAACAGCAGAAACTATCGCCAGAAAACCAGTCGGGCTAAAATGAAAAAAGTATGAAAATTATTTCTTAACCTGATACTGTTAAATTAGCCGATGAGTGATAGTAAATCGATCGCCTCAACCGAGAAAAAGCCAGATCATCCACCTTCTTGGAGTTTTTGGACGGTGTTTAGTTCCACCTTCCTAACCATATTTTTTGCTGAAATCGGCGATAAAACTCAATTAGCCACCCTTTTGATCAGCGCCGAATCCCAATCCCCCTGGGTGGTTTTTGCCGGGGCAGCCACCGCTTTAATCGCTACCAGTCTCCTCGGTGTCCTGATCGGTTATTGGATTGCGCGTCGTCTTTCCCCCAAAACCTTAGATATCGGTGTCGCTATTCTTCTCCTTTTGATCACTGGTTTACTGATCGGCGATATTCTCTAAGCAATCAGTGATCAGTGTGACTGTTTACTGTTTACTGTTCACTGAAAAAAGCTTCCCATCTCCCTAGAATTTATGAATTGGCAATTATTCGGACTGACATTTATCACGGTTTTTTTGGCAGAAATAGGCGATAAAAGTCAATTAGTAGCGATCGCTCTCGGTGGCAGTTCCAAATCACCTAAAGCTGTCTTTTTTGGCTCAATTACCGCCTTAATCTGCACCAGTTTCTTAGGAGTCCTGGCGGGGGGCAGTATGGCGCAGTTATTCCCCGCTAAGATATTAAAAGCGATAGCGGCCATTGGTTTTGCTCTGCTTGCTGTCCGGCTGCTTTGGCCAGATTCAGATTGATAATTGGGTTGGGCTGAATATTACTGGAAGCCTTACTAGAAAACGGTTTTGGCACTTTTTCCAAGCACGCGAGGCCATTCTGTTATTATGACACTAAATCCGGTTATTAAAGACTGATTATTTATTTCCCCTATTGCCTCTTGCCTTTTGCCTTTTGCCTATCCTCATAACTAGCCTATACTCAACAGATTTAGTATGACTCCCTCCTGATAGCTAAAAAACTGAGGCAAATTCCAGAAAAAATAATTAATTTTTTGGAAAAAAGTAGCGAAAATTACAAAAAATATCCAAAAAGTAGCGAAAATCACAAAAAATCTGCTAACCTAGCCGTAATATCACACAGATATTTGTAGAAAGATTCCCGAAAATCTCCTCAGCAAAAACATCCGTGTGAAGTAGCTAATATTGTCAGCGAGGTTAGTTCAAGATCATCATGTCAAATTTAGGACGACGTAAATTTCTCCTGTACGGTTCTGCCGCTTTGGGAACCAGTATTCTGTTAAAAGCTTGCGGTGGCAATCAAAGCCAAACCCCCACGGCTAGTCCTAGCCCGGCTGCTAGTCCCGCCCCGGCTTCTGGAGAGACAATTAAGGTGGGTATTCTGCACTCCCTCAGTGGCACCATGGCCATCAGTGAAACCAGCGTAGTTGATGCGGAAAAACTGGCGATCGAGGAAATCAATGCCGCCGGTGGTGTTCTTGGTAAACAGATCGAGGCAGTGGTGGAAGATGGCGCTTCCGATTGGCCAACTTTTGCCGAAAAAGCCACCAAACTGATCGATCAGGACAAAGTTGCGACTGTCTTCGGTTGTTGGACTTCCGCCAGTCGTAAGGCGGTTTTACCCGTGTTTGAAGCCAAAAACCATATGCTCTGGTATCCTGTCCAGTACGAGGGTCAAGAGTGTTCTAGAAATATCTTCTACACCGGTGCTGCCCCTAACCAACAGATCGAGCCAGCAGTGACTTGGTTGCTGGAAAATAAAGGGAAAAAATTCTTCCTCGTCGGTTCCGACTACGTTTTTCCCCGCACTGCCAACACGATTATTAAAGAGCAGTTAAAGGCGAAAGGCGGCGAAACCGTGGGCGAAGACTACCTACCCCTAGGTAACACGGAAGTTACCCCGATTATTACCAAAATTAAGCAAGCTTTACCCGATGGCGGCGTTATTTTCAACACCCTCAACGGTGACAGTAACGTGGCTTTCTTCAAACAACTGCAAGCGGCCGGTTTAACTCCCGATAAATATCCGGTCATGTCGGTGAGTGTTGCTGAGGAAGAAGTTAAACAGATTGGTAAGGAATATCTCCTCGGTCAGTACGCTTGTTGGAACTATTTCCAAACCGTAGATACCCCCGCTAACAAAAAATTTGTTGCGGCTTTTCGAGCTAAATATGGTGAGGATCGCGTCACTAACGACCCCATGGAAGCGGCCTATATTATGGTCTATCTCTGGAAGCAAGCGGTGGAACAAGCGGCAACCGCCGATGATCTCGACAAAGTTCGCGCCGCAGCCGTAGGACAAAAATTCGATGCTCCCGAAGGACCGGTGGAAATGTTCCCCAATCATCATATCTCCAAAACCGTCCGCATTGGTCAGGTGAGAGATGATGGTCTATTTGACATCGTTTGGTCAACTCCGGGGGTAGTGGATCCGCAACCTTGGAACCAATTTGTCCCCGAAACTAAGGGCTTTGCCTGTGACTGGACGGATCCGGCTAAGGGCGGTAAGTTCAAAATGGAAAAATCCTAGTTTTAGGAATTTTTCCAGACAGTAACGAGAGTGAGGTGGGCATTACTGCTCACCCCACTTTTTAAAGCTTAAAGATGCAGGGGAATAACGAAAAGTGTCAGCATTATTGGAAGGATTGTTTAATGGTATTAGCATCGGTTCTGTGCTATTGCTGGCCGCTTTAGGACTAGCGATTGTCTTTGGACTGATGGGGGTGATTAATCTCGCTCACGGTGAGTTAATGATGTTAGGGGCTTATACTACTTTTGTGGTGCAAAATGTCTTTAAAGGTTTCGGTTCTCCCCTCTTTGATACTTATGTTTTATTCGCCCTACCGATCGCTTTTTTAGTGTCGGGATTGGCGGGATTATTATTAGAAAGGGGGGTGATTAGGTTCCTCTATGGCAGACCCCTAGAAACGCTGCTGGCCACTTGGGGAGTCAGCTTAATTCTGCAGCAATTTGTCAGAAGTGTCAACGGGTTATTAGTAATTAGTTTAATAGTTTTCTGTCTGTTATTTTTTGGGGCGATGACGGTGTTAAGTCGTCGCCTAGATTGGGAGAGAATTCGCAATTTAGCTATTGGTATCACCCTGCCTTTATCCCTAGCTATCGCTGGATTATTAGGCTATCTTTTATCTTTTAATCCCGTTCTCGCTCGACCCTGGTTTAGTGCCAGAAATGTCGATGTCACCGCTCCTGTTTGGTTACGCGGAGGTTTACCTTTACCCGGGTTTCAAATGCCCTACACCCGTCTATTTATTATCATTTTAACTGCCCTTTGTTTGTTAGGGACTTATTGGTTTTTAAATAAATCTTCTTGGGGTTTACGCATTCGTGCCGTCACCCAAAATCGCCAGATGAGTGCCTGTTTAGGCATTCCGACAAATCAAGTGGATGCTTTGACTTTTGCCCTCGGTTCGGGATTAGCTGGAGTTGCCGGTTGTGCGATTAGTTTTTTGGGTTCCGTCGGTCCAAACGTGGGACAAAATTATATCGTTGATACCTTCATGGTGGTGGTGGTGGGGGGAGTGGGTAATCTCCTGGGAACTATTATCGCAGCTATGGCAATCGGTGTGGCTAATTATTTAATTGGTTCGGGAACTTTTGCCCTGATTTTTGGTTCTGTAGAAGCACTAAAACCCCTAACGGATTTCTTCACCTTTTTCTCCACCACTAGCATGGCAAAAGTGATGATTTTTGCTTTAATTATTGCTTTCTTGCAATTCAAACCTGCGGGAATTTTTCCTCCTAAAGGACGTACTGCCGAGTTATAGATTATGATTACAGAAACCATCACTAGAAACGAATCCCGACAACGGGAAAAGAAAAAGTTAATCACGGAAATCGCTGTTATTGTTGGATTGGTGGTCATCTTTGCGGTGTTACTGCCCTTAGCTTTGTCGGCTTTCCGCTTGCGTTTATTGGGGCGATTTCTTTCCCTGGCTATTGTTGCTTTGGGGATAGATTTAATCTGGGGTTATACGGGTTTATTAAGTCTTGGTCATGGTATCTTTTTTGCTCTCGGTGGTTACGCTTTGGCCATGTACCTAAATCTTCAGTTACCCCCCGGACAAATGCCCGAATTTTTTACTCTCTACGGGGTGACAGAATTACCTTTTATTTGGCAACCTTTTTATTCCCTACCTTTGACAATTCTAGCCCTAATTATTGTACCAGCGATCGTGGCGGGATTGTTAGGTTATTTAATCTTCCGCAATCGCATTAAAGGGGTTTATTTCTCGATTTTGACCCAAGCGGCTTTACTGGTATTTTTTAACTTTTTTAACGGCCAACAGAAGTTAATCAACGGCACTAATGGCTTAAAAACTGATACCCAAACAATTTTCGGATTGCTGGTGGGTTCTGATGCTGTTCAAGTGGCCTTTTATTTACTCACAATTGTCTGTTTACTGGCTATTTATCTCCTCTGTCGTTGGTTAACTACCGGCAGATTTGGGCGCTTGTTAGTCGCCATTCGCGATGATGAGGTGCGGGTTCGTTTTTCTGGTTATGATCCTACTTGGTTTAAGGTGTTAGTTTTTGCCATTTCTGGGGCGATTGCTGGTGTTGCCGGCGCTCTTTATACGGTGCAAACGGGAATTATCACCCCTAACTCTATGGATGTGGCTTTTTCCATTGAAATGGTGATTTGGGTGGCTGTGGGGGGACGTGCTACCCTTGTGGGGGCAGTTATCGGTACTTTATTAGTACGCCTAGCCCAAACTTTTTTAAGCGAACAATTTCCGGAAGTCTGGGTATTTTTCCAAGGGGCCCTATTCCTAATTGTGGTGACAGTGCTTCCCGATGGTATTCTCGGTGGGATTAAACGTTTGCTGACTCATTTTGGTTTCCGCAAAACTTTAATTACCTATCCTAGTATTGAGGAAGATCCAGAAGCGCAACTGGAAAAAGAAGAATTAGAGCATAAGTGATTTTATTCTATTAGTATTCAGGAGTCAGTTATCAGATGTGAGTTTTCAGTTCACTGATTACTGTTTACTGTTCACTGAAAATACTTCCCAATTCCCTCTTAGAAATTATGACTGGAAAAATCCTAGAAATCGAGAATCTTACCGTTAGTTTTGGGGGTTTTAAAGCTCTCAATAATCTTAATTTCAGTATGGATACGGGAGAATTGCGGGTGATTATCGGTCCCAATGGTGCGGGAAAA
The DNA here is from genome assembly GCF_014698335.1 of Microcystis viridis FACHB-1342. Lineage (GTDB taxonomy): Bacteria > Cyanobacteriota > Cyanobacteriia > Cyanobacteriales > Microcystaceae > Microcystis > Microcystis ichthyoblabe_A. The sequence continues at coordinate 40,949 of NZ_JACJSV010000017.1, forward strand.
ACCACTTTTTTAGATGTGATTACGGGGAAAGTGCAACCAACCATCGGACGGGTATTATTTAAAGGTCGAGATCTCCGCAAAATTCCTGAATATGCGATCGCTCGTTTAGGTATTGGTCGCAAATTCCAAACTCCTAGGGTATATTTAAATCTAACTGTCCGAGAAAATCTCGATTTAGTTAGTAATCGCAATAAAAATGTTTTCTCAACTCTTTTCGGTCGTCCTCCGCTAGAAGATAGCAGAAAAGTTATTGGTTTATTGGAAACTATCGGGTTAACTGCTAAAGCTGATTTATCCGCTTCTTTACTTTCCCACGGCGAAAAACAACGCTTAGAAATTGGCCAATTAGTGGCCCAGTCACCAGATTTACTGCTAGTAGATGAACCCGTAGCAGGATTAACCGATGAGGAAACGGAAAACGTGGGTAATTTGTTGTTAAATCTAGCGGAAAGTCATTCAATTATTGTCATTGAACACGATATGGAATTTGTCCGTCAAATTGCCCGCAAAGTCACGGTTTTACACCAAGGAACTGTTCTATGTGAGGGGAATATGGAGCAAATTCAAAATGATCCGAAAGTTATTGAAGTTTATCTAGGTTCCTCGGAAGAATAAAAATTCAAATGATTAAAATTAGTTAAAAAGGATTGACAATGTTACACATATCTGATCTGAATGTTTACTACGGAGAAAGTCATATTTTAAGAGATGTGGATCTTAACATTAATGCGGGAGAAATGGTCTGTTTAATCGGACGTAATGGCGTGGGTAAAACTACCCTCTTAAAAACCCTAATGGGTATCTTAAAACCGCGAGCGGGAGTAATTAATTATGAGCAAGAAAACCTGATTAATAAAACCTCAGATCAAAGAGCCAGATTAGGACTGGGTTATGTGCCGCAGGGTAGGGATATTATTCCCCGTTTAACGGTAAAAGAGAATTTAATTCTCGGTTTGGAAGCTTTACCCACAAGGAGAAAAAATGCCACAATTCCCGAAGAAATCTTCGATTTATTTCCCGTTTTAAAAACCATGTTATCGCGGATGGGAGGAGATTTAAGCGGTGGACAACAACAGCAATTAGCCATCGCTCGCGCCTTAGTGGGGGAACCAAAATTATTAATTTTAGATGAACCCACGGAAGGAATTCAACCGTCAATTATTCTCGAAATTGAAGCGGCGGTGCGGCGTATTGTTGCCAGCAAAGGAATTGCCGTTTTATTAGTAGAACAACACCTGCATTTTGTCCGCCAAGCTGATCGATATTACGCCATGCAGAAAGGGGGAATTGTTGCTTCTGGTTTCACGAGCGAATTAAGTCAAGAAGTCATTCAGCGATTTTTGGCGGTTTAAACTTAACTTTTTCCTTGATATATGACTCAAATAGTCGTAATTGGTGGCGGGGCAGCGGGATTTTTTGGCGCAATTAAAGCGGCAGAATCTAACCCAAAAGCTGGCGTTACTATCCTAGAAGCGGCAAAAGAACCTCTGGCGAAAGTGCGGATTTCGGGAGGGGGACGCTGTAATGTCACCCATCATTGTTTTGATGTTTCCCAATTGGTTAATTATTATCCTCGCGGTGGCAAAGCACTACGGGGAGCTTTTAGTCGTTTTCAACCCCAAGATACTATTAAATGGTTTGAATTGCGGGGGGTAAAACTCAAAACAGAAGCGGATGGGCGAATGTTTCCCAGCACCGATAATTCTGAAACTATTGTTAATTGTCTGCGGGAAAGTGCGACTTTTGCTGGGGTTAATTTAAGGCTAAATTCCCCAGTTAAATCGGTAAAAAAACAGGAAGAAAGTTTTTTGATTGAATTAAAAAGAGATGAGCAAATTAGGGCAGATAAGCTTTTAATTGCTACGGGAAGTAGTCCTTTTGGTTATCGCACCGCTCAAGATTTAGGTCATTCTCTAGTCTCTCCTGTGCCTTCTTTATTTACCTTTCAAATTGCCGATGCTCGTCTGAAAGATTTGTTAGGGGTTGCTGTGGATAAAGTGCGAGTTCGTCTTGGGGGAAGTAAATTAGAACAAATCGGACCTTTATTAATTACCCATTGGGGAGTTAGTGGCCCGGCTATTTTAAAACTTTCTGCTTGGGGAGCGCGGGTGCTTCACGAGCAGCATTACCGAATGCCTTTAATAATTAATTGGTTAGGGGATTATCATCCTGAAAAATTGCGAGAAATTATCTTACAAACTAAAAGTGAATATCCCAAAAGAAAACTTTTTAATTATTGTCCCTTTGAACAGTTACCTAAGCGTCTTTGGCAGAGTTTATTAAGTTACTTGACTGTTAACTCGGAAACTCCCTGGGCCGAATTATCTAAAAATACTCTCAATCGATTAATGATTGAATTACAGCAAGGGGAATATCAAATAAAAGGAAAAGGGGTGTTTAAGGAGGAATTTGTCACCTCTGGGGGAGTGAATCTTCAGGAAGTGGATTTTAAAACTATGGAAAGTAAAATCTGTCCGGGGTTATATTTTGCCGGGGAGGTACTAGATATCGATGCAGTTACGGGGGGATTTAATTTTCAAAGCGCTTGGACCACTGGTTATCTCGCCGGACAAGCTATGGGCAATAGATAGCAGTATTGCTGGTGTATTAGGCTGCCCCAATACACCCGACGGCAATTAAACTGCGAGAAAATCTCACTTTAACTGATAGTTGATAACCGATTCCTTGATGCTGTTATTCCCAAATTGGACCGGCTGCAATGATTTCTTGGGAGGCAGTGGTAAATTGACGGAAATTTTCCACGAAACGATGGGCCAATTCTCGCGCCTGTAGGTCGTAGGATTCGCCATCTTGCCATGCTTGTCGCGGGTCGAGGATTTTTTTGGGAACTCCTGGGACAATTTCGGGGACGAGAACTTGAAAGATGGGATGAGGATGGAAAACTACTTCCTCTAAATCGCCATTTAAAGCGGCGGAAACCATAGCGCGGGTGTGTTTGATCGAAATGCGATCGCCGACTCCGTAGGGACCGCCAGACCAACCGGTATTAATCAGATAAACCGAGGTTTCGGGGTGTTGTTCTAAACGTTGCCCTAACATTTGGGCATAGACCAGGGGTGAGAGAGGGAAGAAACATTGACCGAAACAACTGGAAAAAGTCACCTGTGGGGCGGTGATTCCCCGTTCCGTTCCCGCTAATTTGCTAGTATAGCCGGAGAGGAAATGATACATCGCTTGGTTCGTGGTTAATTTGGCGATTGGTGGCAGTACCCCAAAAGCATCGGCAGTTAAGAAGATAATCGTTTTCGGGTGGGTTCCCATGCCAGATACGGCACAATTAGGGATATAACGCAGGGGATAGGCGGCGCGGGTGTTTTCGGTCAAACGTCCATCATCATAGTCGGGAAGGCGATTATCGGGGGAAAGGATCACGTTTTCGAGAATAGTGCCAAATTGAATCGCCGCCCAGATTTGGGGTTCGTATTCGGCACTTAAACGGATGGTTTTAGCATAACAACCGCCTTCAAAGTTAAAAATGCCGTCTTCTGACCAACCGTGTTCATCATCACCGATGAGGCTGCGTTTAGGATCGGCGGAAAGGGTGGTTTTACCCGTACCGGAGAGACCGAAAAAGAGGGCCGTATGACCGTGTTTATCCATGTTAGCGGCACCGTGCATCGGTAAAACCCCTTGTTTGGTCATCAGGTAGTTCATCATCGAGAAGACGGATTTTTTGATTTCGCCAGCGTAGCGAGTGCCACCGATGAGAACGATTTTTTTTGCCAGGTTGAGGACGATAAAGGCTTCGCTGTTCAGGTCGTCATCCTCGGGATCTCCCTGTAACCCCGGCAGGGCAATCACGGTAAAATCAGTTTCATGGGCGGCTAGTTCGATCGCACTGGGCCGGAGGAATAACTGATGGGCAAAGAGGTTATGATAGGCGATTTCGGTGACAACGCGCACGCCAAAGCGACAATTAGGATCGGACCCGACGTAACCATCGAAGATATATAGGTCTTTTCCCTGTACATAGGCGAGGACTTTTCGGTATAACTGCTGGAATTTTTCCTCGCTAATCGGGGCGTTATGCTGATTCCAGTCGATTTCCTTTTCGCTGGTGGTTTCTTTGACAATGAATTTATCTTTGGGGGAACGACCGGTATATTTACCTGTTTCCACCACTAAAGCCCCATTATCGGCTAAAACGCCCTCATGATGTTCGATCGCCTGTTCGACTAATTGCGGTACGGAAAGATTGCGATAAACGCGACCGAGATTTTTCATGCCTAGGTTTTCGAGGCCGTAGGTGGGATGAATTTGATTTTCTAATTCGTAGTGGAAATTGACATTCTCCATGCGATCGGACAAGGAACAAGAGATACTATCATTGGTCAGCGTGTGTAGAGTCGGCATAACCCCAATTCTCCTGATAATTTAGTTGTCGGTTTAGAGGTAAATTCTAGGTCTCTGATAGTGCAGTTATAGGAACTAGAAAACCCTCGTTCTCTGTCTTTTTCACTCCCAGACACCTAAGAAGCTATATTGATTAGTTTATCTGACGATATTTCCCTGATTAATCTGGTCTCTCGCTGTCGGTAAAGCCAACTTTAGAGCGGAATTGAGGCTTATTTGCGTATTTACCCTTCATCTCCCAGTCAGGGTTTGTACCTTTTCTCTCTTGCCGATCTAACTGCTTTTTCTAGCTATTTTTAGTCTAGCTGTACAATGGGATGCAGACGATGTTTTTTTTACAAAAGTTAACAGCTACACAAAATTGGTCAGCTAATCTAGAAGTTATCTTAATTGTCAGGTAGGAAGTCTCTGGTTTTGGGGAACGTCAGAACAATAGCTGGTTGTCTAGAGATGATGACAATGATCCTAAACGTGGTCAAATCGATTTCGCCGCTAATAAAAAAAGTCGATTGACACAGGAACCAGTTAGCGGCCAAAATTGACCCTATTAGCCGTTGGCAAGCTCTAGAATTGATTGTGTAAGTAGTCGGACATAAATTCTGTTGTCTATCTTAAGAAATGTAAATTGCCGCAATTCTTACTGACGACCGACTCCTGACGACCGACTCCTTACCCCACAGTTAACTTTACTTTTGTCCAACTACTTAACAGGTTAATTAAGTCTAGCTCGATCTCGAAAAAAAACAACTAATATTGACATCCTCACCGCCGTAAACGGACGGTGATTCCCAAACCTCACGATTTAGGTTTCTGCTTCTTTCCCGAAGGATTTTTCGCACCTGCCTTAACAGATTTACTCTGTTCTGGTCTTATGGTCGCTCTACAGACTGACACCGCAAGCCCTGCGGCCAAAATATTTTTACTGGCGTTAATATCTCGGTCATGGTGAGTCCCACAGCTTGGACAATCCCATTCTCGAACATTTAACGGCATTTTCTCAGCAATGTACCCGCAATTACTACACCTTTTAGAGCTAGGAAACCATCTATCTATTTCGATGTAATTTCTTCCGTACCAACGGCATTTGTAGGCTAATTGTCTAGTTATTTCTCCCCAGCTTACATCAGATATTGCCTGAGATAATTTCGGGTTTTTGACCATATTCTTGACGGCTAAATTCTCAACCACAATCGTTTGATTTTCACGAACTAATTGAGTGGTTAGCTTATGTAAATGGTCTTTTCTGTTATCAGTAATTTGGGCGTGAATTCTGGCTACTTTGATTTTTGCCTTTTCCCGATTTTTTGACCCTTTCTGTTTTCTAGAAAGATTTTTTTGCGCTTTTCGCAGTCTCCGATAATGTTTCTTAAAATGCTTGGGATTAGATACTTTGTCACCATCGCTGGTAATCACAAGGCTACTAATTCCTAAGTCAATTCCAATGGCTTTATCTGTTACTGGTAAAGGCTTAATCGTTGGGTCATCAAATCTAATTGAGATATGCCAACGTCCAGAGGGATGTAGCCTGACTGTTACTGTACTTGGGTCACAGCTTTCTGGTATTTGTCTTGACCATCGAATAGGTAAAGGTTCTGTGCATTTGGCTAAATAGATTTGTTTGTCTTTAAATTTAAAAGCAGACTTAGTAAATTCGGCACTTCCTCCTTGATGTTTTTTCTTAAAGTTAGGATACTTAGTACGACCAGCAAAGAAGTTAGTGAAAGCTGTTTGTAAATGTCTTAACCCTTGTTGTAAAGGTACACAGCTAACTTCATTGAGAAAGTTTAATTCTTCTTGTTTTTTCCACTCGGTTAGCATTGAAGAAGTTTGAGCGTAGCCTACTCTTTCTTGTCTTTCATACCAAGCTTGTGTTCTGACATGGAGAGCTTTGTTGTAAACTAATCTTACACAGCCCAATGTGCGCCGCAATAGCGACTCTTGTTTTGGTGTGGGGTAAAATCGGTAAGAATAGGCTTTTTCCATGTCTCACATTTTAGCATATATCGTGTAAATGTGCTAATATTTGACGGTAAAGCCGTCGTAGAACGACGGGGTTTCAGACCCAAAATTTTCGATGATCATCGCAGGAGAAAGAAGCGGAGTCGGTAAAACTACGATTACTCTGGCAATCTTGGCCTATTTAATCAGTCGTGGCGATCGAGTGCAATCTTTTAAAGTCGGGCCCGATTATATCGATCCCATGTTCCATACTCATTTTACTGGTCGCCCCTGTCGCAATCTCGATCCGGTTTTAACTTCTGAAGACTATGTAAAAACCTGTTTTGCCCAACATTGTCAAAATGTCGATTATGCTCTGATTGAAGGGGTAATGGGGCTATTTGATGGTATTCAATTAAGCGATACTCAATTTCCCGATTATGCCAGCACCGCCCATATTGCCCGTATTTTAGGGCTTCCTCTGCTGTTGGTTATCGATTGTAGTCGTTTATCTACCTCTGTCGCCGCTATTGTCCGCGGTTATCAATCTTTAGACAAAAATCTCCATCTGGCCGGCGTTATCCTCAATCGGGTTGGTAGCGATCGCCACCTGCAATTACTGCAAACCGTCCTAGAATCCATCAATATGCCCATTGTCGGGGTTTTGCGTCGTCAAGATTCCCTGACAATTCCCGAGCGCCATCTAGGATTAGTTCCCAGGGATGAACTAGGAGAAATCAGGCAACTGCAAGATCAACTGGCTTCTATTGCCCAAAACTGCTTTAATTGGGACATTCTCTTGCCTTTACTGACTATTTCTCCCCAAGAGAACCCGAAAAATCCCCCAAGAGCAAATAAGCTTTTTCCCCCTATCCGTATCGGTATTGCCAGAGATAAGGCTTTTAACTTTTATTACCCCGATAATCTCGATATTTTAGCCAATTTAGGCGCGGAATTAATCTTTTGGAGTCCCCTGCAAGGAGCAAATTTGCCCGAAAACCTGCAAGGATTGTACTTTGGTGGCGGTTTTCCCGAAATCTTTGCCCCGGAATTAGCCGCTAACACCCCCGTCTTAACTCAGGTGAGAAAAGCGATCGCATCTGGAATGCCCACCTACGCCGAATGTGGCGGATTAATGTATTTATGTGACAAAATAGTTGATTTTGAGCAAAAAAATCATTTTATGTTGCAAATAATCCCCCAATCTGCTATAATGTCTCCGAAGTTAACCCTAGGTTATCGACAAGCCATCGCCCAACAGGAGACGATCCTGCTCAAAGCAGGTCAACCAGTGCGCGGGCATGAATTCCATCGCTCCCAATTAAGCGGGGTGAGCGACGCACCGATTTATCAACTGCAAGCATTCCCCAAAAGTGACATCAATGGCGAAGGGTGGCAAGGTAAGAATCTGCACGCTTCCTATCTCCACCTACATTTTGGGGCTAATCTGGGCCTGCCAAAAAAATTCTTAGCTGCCGGCCTTGATTTTTTCCGAACAGCTGCGTTAAGCTGATTACAGACAAATTTGATAATCAATCCGTTAAGGGATACAGGAGGTGATGTCGATGGTAGAAAGTAGTAAAAGCATGGGTCTCCTAATCGACAATAGCCGGCTGTGCGCCGGGGCTGTTCTCTAGACCCCCACGTCTAAACAAGATTTAGACTAGCTGGAGTTCCTTCCGGCAGTCTGGTGTCGATTCCGATGACCCGCTACACCGCCCTTACCGAGCAATTGGTGAGGGCGGATAGTTTTTCAGGGTTTCTCGTCATCTCTTCACTTTAACTCTACGGGCGCAAACTAACCCAGCGCCGCTTCTGGTTGGGGGACACCGTTTTAACGCCTGTCACCGAGATAATATCATTGGCCAAATTGTCCGCCATCATGGGAATTAATCGATTTATATTATTTCTATAAGCTTTTGTCCAGAATTCGGAGAGTTTCTCTCGCGCCTCCTCATTGACGTAGATAGTTTTATCTGGCGTAATCAATACCATTGCCACGTGACCGGAGTTTTCCGTGATGGCAAAGACAAACTGATCCCGGTCGGACTTGAGGCCTTTGTACCAGTAGTCTAGGTGTTCTTCTAATTCGTATTCATAAAGAGCGCGTTCCATCTTGCCATCTTCTAGCAAGGCTTTACGCAGTGTATTGGCTATCTTTCTTTTTTTCATGGTTTTGTCTCTGTTTTTATCGGCGTTAAGTTTTGCCCATTAGACATCACTCCATATTAAGAGTGCCACTACAGAAATCATCAATTAACCTGACGACAACTCAGTTCAGTCGTCGTTATCAAAATTACAGAACCTTGCCCGACTCGTCTAAATGAGGCTGTTATTTGAGATTAAGTCTTCTCTCTGTAAGGATTTTAACCTACTTTAGTTTTTGTTTAAGTACCGTTAGGATCAACAGGGTGGCCACTTTGTCAACTGGTCAAGGGAAAAAAAATGAGATCGCATCTTTCCCTAAGTAATTAAATTGTGTATAATGGCAAAAGAATAGAAAGGCTATATGCGTCGTCAAACTGTGTAGTCAACCTATAAGGTGTGAGGAAAAAACCATCATGTTAAGAATGTTCTGGAAATCATTGCTGGTTAGCCCAGCGATTTTAGGGGCTACCCTAGTAGCTTCCGCTAATGCTAGTAGCTTCGATCCCGTCAAATCTACCAGTGTTTCTACCGAATTTAACAATCTAGAAATCGCTCAAGTTCAGAACACCGGTGCAGGAACTGGCGAACTACTCAATCAGATCGAACAGTACGGTAACGAAGGACAGTCCGTACCCGTGGAAGGCAATACCATCGATCAAGTCACCAGCGTTAACCAACTGCGGGATGTTTCCCCCACCGCTTGGGCCTATGAAGCCCTAAGAAGCCTTGTGGAGCGCTATGGTTGTATTGTTGGTTATCCCGATCGCACCTTCCGGGGTGACCGAGCTTTAACCCGTTGGGAGTTTGCGGCTGGTTTAAACGCTTGCTTAAACGTGATGGAACGTTTAATTCAAGATGGTGTCAACGTCCTCAAGGAAGACTTAGACGCTCTCAAGCGCTTGATGGACGAGTTCCAAGCTGAATTAGCAGCCTTGGGAGCTAGAGTTGATAACTTAGAAAGCCGGGTGTCTTTCCTCGAAAATAATCAATTCTCCACCACCACCAAATTAGCTGGGGAAGTCATCTTCGCTGTCACCGATACGGTTGGTGCTGGTAGCCCCGCATCCCAGGCCGCCATGCAATACCGCGCTCGTTTAGTTTTAAACACGAGCTTCACCGGTCAGGACGTACTGAAAACTCGTTTAGTGGCGGGTAGTGCCACTCCCTTCGGATTTGATTACAAATCGACCACCACACTACAAAATGGTGATCCCGCTTCCGTCAGATTCGATAATCTGCAAAGCCCTTCCCTATTCCAAACTTGGACCGCTACGGGTAACGGTAGCGATGTGGTTCTCGACTGGTTGGCCTACTACACCCCGATTGACTTAGGTTATTTTGGTCGCTTCAATACCTATGTTGCCGCTTGGGGCGGTATTTGGAATGACTTCGTTCCCACCACTAATCCCTTCTTTGAAGACTTCGACGGTGGTAATGGTGCGCTATCTACCTTCGCTTCTGAAAACCCCATCTATCGTATCGGTGGTGGTTCTGGGGCTGGTGTTAGCCTACAGTTAGGCTTCCTCCAAAGCATTGTCGGTCCGACCTCCCTATCCTTGGGTTACTTAGCCGGTGGTGGTGGCTCTAGTTCTGCGGCCAATCCTAACCCGGGTAATGGTCTCTTTAACGGAGATTACGCCGCTTTAGCACAGATTAACGCTAACCTCTTTAACTTCCTCAACGTCGGCTTCACCTACGTTAATGCCTACCAAGGTGCCGATACCGCCATCTTCGGTAACGGTGGTTCCTTCGGTGTGACGGGAAGTTCCGCCGCTAACCTTTCCCAAACTCAGTTAAATACCCTGCTCAACGTCAACGGCAACCCTCCTGGAGACGTAACCCTACAGGATGAAGTCGGTTTCTTCAACTTCGGAGCCAAAGTATCCAATAGCTACGGTTTAACCGGTGCGGTAGATATTGGTTTCGCCAGCTTGAGTGCCTTCGGTTCCTACTCCACCGTGCGCTTACTCGGTCTCGGTGATGCGGAAGTGTGGACCTACGGTGCTGGTATTGCCTTCCCCGACTTAGGTAAAGAAGGAAATATCTTGGGTCTGTTTGCTGGTGCGCAGCCCTACATTGGTCACTTAAGCTTCCGGGAAATAGGTCTGAAAGTATCTAACATTGTTCCCTACCACGTTGAATTGTTCTACAAGTACCAAGTCACCGACAATATTTCTATCACCCCTGGTGTCATCTGGATTTCTGCACCTGAACAGTTCAAAGGCACTGGTAACGAGTGGATTGGCACCCTTCGCGGAACCTTTACCTTCTAGGATTTCCTAAATTAAACCCGAAACCCCACCCATGGTGGGGTTTTGTTTTAGGCAAATAAGGGACTTCCAGAGAATAAAATACCCAACAAAAAAATAGAATAGAAAAGTGTTTTTTTGAAAAAGTAATTATTTTTGTCTAGGAAAACAAAGAGTCTTCCATTACAACCTATTTTTCCGAAAAAATAGGCAGCATAAACTTTTATACTTCCGAGCTTTTTCGAGTATAAAAAGGACAAGTTAAAGAATCAAAGACAGTTTTTAGCCAACCATCTTAGTTAAATACAAACCAGGTCTTATCATAATAGATATCAATAAACCATTGGCCCAAATTGGGAAAGTCTTGATTCGTTAATTCTGGGAGACGTTCGATTTTTTCTTCAATTTTTTCCCTGGCTTTTTTAGCAAGCTTTACTCCTTTTTGTAAATTTCATTAATCAACTTAACAATCGGGTGTTTTCCTTTTCAAGTCATAGTTTGGGCGAATTTCAAGGCTGTTTCGATTTCATCTAAAATACTCCCATTCCAATGGTTTTCTAGCCCAATTCTAAGACTGTTTGTGCCATGAATCTTCTTTTAGTTACATCTTTTAATTGAAGTGCAGTTTCACTGAGCAATTTCTTGAGGGAATCAGTTAATTCCATATACACTTCAAAGGAAAAACTTGATTAATAATGTACAGGATTAATTCTACTACAAAATCGGGAAGGAGGGGGCAATCATCGACCCCTCCCTCTCACACTCCGAGAATGAATAGTTTATTTTTTGGAAGTCCCTTAACTGGTTACTTTTGACTTGATTGCGGGCCGATTTGGGGCAAATGCAAAGCCGGATCCTGCGCTGTCCAACCGACGGGAGTATCTAAGCGCACCTCAAAATGAAGATGGGGGGGAATAATATCTGGTTGTCCGGTGGTGCCAACCGCACCGATAACGTCTCCTGCTCGTACCCTTTGGTCAATTTTAACTGTAACCCTGCTTAAATGGGCATAACGGGTCTGCCGGCGACCTAAATGATTAATTACTACCAAATTACCATAGGCCCCCTCCTGACCCACATAAATCACTAGACCATCCTCGGCGGCTAGAACTGGTGTACCAACATCTGCGAGAAGATCAACACCACTATGAAAGAGATTTTTCTGTTCCGTGGGGCTTTTTTGCCAACCGTAGGCTAATCCGACAGTGCTGGCCAAGGGTAAGGGATAAGAACTTAATCCAGTATAATCCGATCGCTTGCTGGCGGCGGACCAATTGGTGCCGGGGATAAAAACTATTGTCGGCCGGCGACCACAACCGTTAAGCTCAAAGAGTATATCTGCACGAATACCATAGGCTGCTTCTAAATCGCGCCAAGTGGAACCCCGGGGTGCTTCGATGCGAATGCCGTTCATCGGGGGAATGAAGATTTCTTTCCCCACCGGGGCCAAACCATTTTTGAGAATAGTCGGATTGAGTTTAATTATCGTTGCCGGGATGAGAGCGTATTTTTCGGCGATGGAGGCGATCGTTTCTCCCGCTTGGATTTTATGGCGTTGTAACCTTGATAAAATCGGCAGGGGACAAACATTATCAGACCCTTGGGCAAAAATTAATTTTTGATTTAAGCCCAAAAAACCTAGACAAAAAAACAAAATTGTGCTAGTCAAACTGAGCCAAATTTTCTCACTTTTGATTCTCCGACCCATGACCATAAAAAAAGCGATATCTATAATTACAAAACCCGGAGAATACTGGGAATACTGTCAATAGCTTCTAAAGAGTCTATTGCCACTAAAGCATTGCGGAAATTGCCCTCGCGTACATCGTGGGTGACAACGACAATTTCGGCTAAATCACCCCTAATCCCAATTTGTACCACGGATTCTAGACTAACCCCATGGTCGCCGAAAGCCATACCTAAATGACCGATTACCCCCGGCACATCGCGACAGAGAAAACGAGCATAAAAACGGGTCGATAACGACTCCATGGGGGCGATTTGACAATAATGCTGGTGAATACAGCTTAAAAGCGGGTCAAGTTCCTTGGTTTTGCCACTACTTTTTAAAATTCCGACGATATTCATCACATCCGATACTACTGCACTGGCCGTCGGTCCGCCACCCGCACCTGGCCCATAAAACATCACTTGTCCCAAGGGTTCCCCCTCGACCAGAATAGCGTTATAGACTCCGTTAGCATTAGCGAGGGGATGGATTTTCGGTACTAGGGTCGGATGAACCCGCAACTCTAGAGTATCGGAATCTTCCTTAACCGTATCTTTCGCAATCGCTAATAATTTAATCACAAATCCCAGTCTATCAGCGTAGGCGATATCGACGGCGCTAACTTGCCGGATACCTTCACAGTAAACATCTTCTCGTTTTACCCGACCTCCAAAACCCAGAGAGGCTAAAATAGCGATTTTATCGGCTGCATCGAATCCATCCACGTCCGCAGTGGGATCCGCTTCCGCATAGCCTAATTCCTGAGCTTTGGCCAGAACTTCGCTAAAATCTGCCCCTTTTTGGCTCATTTCCGTGAGAATATAGTTAGTTGTGCCGTTGACAATTCCCATGATGCTGCTGATGCGATTAGCGCCGAGGGATTGTTTCAAGGGTTTAATGACGGGAATTCCACCACCCACGGCCGCTTCTAGGAGGACATAAACCCCCTTTTCGTTAGCTTTGGCGTAGATTTCATCACCAAAACGGGCAATAACCGCCTTATTTGCCGTAACAACGTGCTTTCCCGATGCGATTGCCTTGAGAATTAAAGAGCGTGCTGGTTCCAAACCCCCCAATAATTCGACAATAATATCAATTTCGGGGTCAGTAACGATCGATTCTAGGTCAGTGGTCAAAAGATGGGGAGAAAGCTCGATTTCTCTCGGTTTATCTAGGGTTCTAACTCCCACTCGTCCAATGGTAATCTCTTTGAGTACGGGATGACGACCAAAAGGATCGAGGAGGATTTTCGCTGTTCCCGTCCCCACAACCCCGAAACCGAGTAAACCAATCTTAAAGGTCACGCTTTTATCTCCTGCTAGTCCGACGCAAAAAATACTAATGGCCAAGCTGTCGCCATTGTCGATTCTATCATTACAAGGTCTTTGTCTGTGGGGTGTGCTTTTCCTTGCGTTCAAAGCCTGAGGATGATCAATGTGCAGTATTTTTGTATTAAAATCAAGCAAATCTCGATCGCATTTAAACGCTTACCCTGTAATTGTGATTGATTTTATTGACCGATATAGATATTCGGCAATGTGAGTAACATTTTTGATCATAACTCTAATTTATGATGACAATAATTCTCTATCTAGTTGATATTTTTGAACAAATCAATCGACTCTCTCTGAGCAAAGAGCTATGTTAGCATGATTAGTTAGGGTAATTTGAATCAACTGCACGAGCAACTAAGTTATCCAGCCCCAATTACCATACCAAAGAAATAGAATTGATAAAAAATAGGTAAAGAAGAATAACAGAAATCCATAAAAATAACGATTTTTTTGGCTCCAATATCCAAGAATAATAAATATTGGAAATATTGTCATCATATACCTCATCATTGATTCTGTTATTCCTGTACTTAAAGGTAAAAAAATGCTCAGAAAGGCAAAAATTAATAGGGAAATATTTAGAGGCTTTTTAATGATAGAGAATAGCAAGATACCTAAAAAAAAGGAGCTAAAAAAAGTATTGAAGAATCGAATTGCATTAATAGGATCTTTGGGAAACATAAAATTGATGTTCTTCCAGTAGTTTATTAGAGTAATTAAAGGAAATACTCTTTCACCTCTACTCCATAAAACTTGAGTTTTAACAAATGCCAAAGGTTCGTTGAATTTCCAAGCTAAAAATACCATATAAGCGATTAACCCACAGGGTATTAATAGTAGGAAAATACTTTCTCTCTTGGGCAGTTCTTTTTTCTTTAAATATTTCCAGAGTAATTCGATAGCAAAAGCCAGAAAAATTATTACTCCTGTGACTCTAGTTAAACTGGCAAAAAATCCAAAAAATCCAGACCAAAAGTATTTCTTATTCAGAAAGAAATAAAAACAAGCAGCGGTGGTTAGCAAATATAAACTTTCTGTATAAAAACAGCTATAAAAAAAGGAAGTAGGAAAAACCAACATAAGAATTAAAACTTTTTCACAGCCTCTTTTATTCAGATAAATATTACTGATTTTATAAACAAAAAATAAGGCAAGTATTAGACATAAATTAGAAAGTAAAAGACCAGAAATAGGCACACTTAAGGAAGTTAAAGATACAATTGCTTTGACTAAAATAGGATAGAGAGGAAAAAAAGCAACGTTCGATTGTTTTTCGGGATTGTATGAATATCCTGTTTGAATAATTTCGTTATACCAAGTGCTATCCCAACGAAAGAAAGAATCCAAATAATGATTATCGGGAAACCAATGCCAAAAAGGTTCTTGAGGAGATGAAGATTCATTCATCTGACTAAAACTGAGTCCGATTAGGTGCATCAGTAAAAGTGTTCCTCTCCAAATGATGAAGATTTTTAATATATACAAGAAAAGCTTTCTTGATTGACTAAAGTTGCTAGTTTCGGCCTTTAATTCCATCTTATTGATTTCTCCTAAAAAAATTTTATGGTTGAGTTTGAATTAGGAAATAAACAAATATGCCCAGTTTTAAGTCCGGGGTTTTCCCGAACCTTACCATAGGGAAACAAAAGTAAATTATCTTAGTAAATAGTTGAGTCTGATTGCTCCTAACCGCATCTTTCTGTGAACTGGATTCTAAGATTGAAGGGGGAACAATATTGTTCCCTAGATTTTTCTTGATGCTATTTTTACCGAGTAATAACAGAGGAGAGATGAAACCCCTCTATCAAAAATCTAGGTGACAGTAAGGACGAACTATCGAGAAAATTACCGAAAATTAAGATAAAACGGGGATGAACTAGGAAATTTTCAGCCCGCGAATCGCATAATCTAATAATTCGATAGGATGAATAACGGGTGTATCTTTTCCCTGTAATTGTAGATGTTTTTTAATTTGTAGGGAACAACCCGGATTAGGAGAAGCAATCACCGCAGCCCCAGTATTTAATAAATTGCGTACTTTCTGCTGACCTAATTCATCGGCAGTATCTGGCTGTAGCATATTATAAACTCCGGCACTACCACAACACAGGGCCGCATCGATAGGTTCTTTTAAGTTAATATTGGGGATTTTTTGCAATAATTGCCGTGGCTGCACCGAGATTTTTTGTCCGTGTAAAAGATGACAGGCATCTTGATAAACTAGGGTTAATTCTGTTTCGGTAATCGGCGATAAATCAGCAGTTAATCCCACTGCTGCCAAAAATTCTTGGGCATCGCGTACTTTAGCCACAAACTCCTTAGCCTTATCTTTATATTCAGGATCATCGGCTAAAATATGATGATATTCCTTGAGAGTATGACCACAACCCGCCGCATTGATAATAATATAATCAACCCCAGTTTCTGCGAAACTATCGATCATTTGTCTGGCTAAACTTTGTGCTTGTTTTTCCTGTCCTTGATGTGCGGGTAAAGCGGCACAACAACCCTGGGTTTTTGGGATAACCACTTCACAACCATTGGCAGTTAAAACCCGCACTGTCGCTTCATTTACTGGCGAGAAAAAGAGGCGCTGCACACAACCTAAAACTACTCCCACCCGATAGCGTTTTTCAGTTTGGGAGGGAATAACATCGGCATAGTTTTTAAACAGAGAATTTAGAGTAATTTTGGGTAAAATTGATTCCATGGCCGCTAGACGAGGAAATAGCATTTTTAAGATACCCGATTTCCTGACTAGGGTTTGTAATCCTAGGGTTTGATATAACCAGAGGAAAGGTAAAAATAATTTGAGACGGACGGGATAGGGAAAGAGATTAAAAATGAGAAAACGAATAATTTTATCTTTAAAACTGCGGGGTTGATTGCGTTCCACCTGCGGACGAACTGCGGCGATTAATTGATCGTATTGTACTCCCGATGGACAGGTACTAACACAGGCTAAACAGCCTAAACAAGTATCAAAATGTTGGCTAGTGGTTTCGTCTAAAACCGCTTCCCCTTTATTGATGGCATTCATCAGATAAATTCTGCCCCGGGGGGAGTCCATTTCTTTGCCAATGACTCGATAACTGGGACAGGTAGATAGACAAAAACCACAGTGAACACAACTATCGATTAATTCTTGGGCAGGGGGATTCTTGGGGTCAAATCCTTGATTTTTTTGGTCGATTAATTCTTGAAAGTTAAGGGAAGATTCGGAGGTTTGCATAATTTTTAATTAGATTTTGTTAAGAAAGCGTTCAGGACTAAAAATACCGTGAGGATCGAATTTAGTTTTTAGGGTTTTCATCATGGTAATCGCGTTACCTGTATAACCCCAAGGTTCAATTTTTTCTTTTAGGGATGGGGGTGCGGTTAACACCGTTAAATAACCGTGATTGGCACTGCATAAAGAGCGAATTTTGTCAAGATTTTCCTCCGATTTTAAGATAACTTTACCCACGCCGCTACTAATATTAATCGAGGCTAGTCCGTTAATTTGGTCGATCACTAGATCTAAATTGCTAGGTAATAATCCTATTTTGCCGAAAAAAATGCCCTCTTGATCATAATTATCGATTGTTTTTCGGTATCTTTGCCCTAGAGAAACTTCTTCCTCATCCCGATAATAATTAGTCTGACAATCTAACTGTTGCCCTAAATAACTCACCTGTTGCGATTGTTCGCTAATACTTTCGGGAATGCTTTGAAAACGCAGCAGTAAAGCGACTTTTTCCTCTAATCCTAGTGCTTGCGTCATCCCTGGGTTTAAACATTCAGCCACGGTGGGAGTTAGGGACGATTGCCGAATAACTTGACTCAATTTGCTAATATTTTCGCTATTTCCAGTGATTATCAGGGTTTCTGAGTTAGGGGTTTCGGGATACAGTCGCAGGGTAATTTGATCGATAATCCCCAAAGTGCCGTAGGAACCCGTAAATAGCTTCATCATGTCGTATCCCGCCACATTCTTGACCACACGCCCTCCAGCTTTAGCAATCTCGCCATCGTGACGGATAAAGGAGAATCCTAGGATCAGATCCCGGACTCCACCGTATCTTTGCCGCCATGTTCCCGCGTCGGCCGTGGCCATAATACCGCCAATCGTGGCATTAGCGGCGTAACTGGGATCAAGAGGAATAAATTGACCGCTAGGAGCCAAAAAAGCCTGTAAATCCGCTAGTTTAAGCCCAGATTCCACGGTTATAGTTAAATCTCCCCTAGCATGGTCAATAATCCGGTTGAGATTTTGGGTACTGACTAAAATATCGGGTGACTGGACTAATCCACCCCAATCTAATTTACTGCCTTGACCGTAGGCCAGTAAAGACAGACGATTTTCGTTGGCAAAACGCACCAGAGAGGCTAAAGCGGCCGTATTAGCGGGATAGACTATAATTTCAGGACTTTTGCCCCTAATTGCCCTTGATAATCTTTCTTGTTCCTCTTTTGGCACTTGTGGCCAAGCTATAACCGTCGTGTCGGCGGGTAAAATAGAAGTTATCTGAACAGCGATCGCAGTCATATTTGAGAAAAGAATTGAGGAGTGAGGAGTCAGGACTTACCGGCCGCTAATGGCGAAGAATGGGGTTAATGCTAGGGCTAATCAGTAATTTTGGGCCTCTATTAGTTAGATTACCTTAGTTTGCCTCTCCATCTCCGATGTCGGGCAATTCCAGCCATACTGAGGCACAAAGAAGCTAATAACTAACTGCTGAATTAGCCATACACTCGTGCCATAATGTTAGATTACCTCGATCAGTAAGCCAAGAAGTAATGAGTGTAAATTGGACGAATAGCCGCGCCAAGCGATTAAGTGCCTTACCCCCCTACGTTTTCGCCCGCTTGGATGAATTAAAAGCCTTAGCCCGCAAAGAAGGACTAGATTTAATCGATTTAGGTATGGGCAACCCGGACGGTCCTGCCCCGCGTCCAGTTATCGAAGCGGCCATTCAAGCTTTTGAAACCCCCCAATTTCACGGTTATCCCCCCTTTGAAGGAACCGCCAGTTTCCGAGAAGCGATCGCTAAATGGTATGATCGCTCTTATGGTGTGCAACTCAATCCCGATAACGAAGCTTTACCCCTGCTCGGTTCCAAAGAGGGCCTATCTCACCTGGCTTTGGCTTATGTTAACCCCGGGGATGTGGTCTTGGTTCCCAGTCCCGCCTATCCCGCCCATTTTCGCGGTCCTTTGATTGCTGGGGCGACGCTATACCCGATCATTTTAAAAGCGGAACAGGATTGGCTGATAGATATCGATTCTATCCCCGAAGATGTGGCTAAACAGGCGAAAATCCTCTATTTTAACTATCCCAGTAACCCCACCGCCGCCGTTGCCCCTCGGGAATTTTTTGAAAAAATCGTTGCTTGGGCCCAGCACTATGAGATTATGCTCGTCCACGATCTCTGTTATGCTGAATTGAGTTTTGATGGTTATCAGCCCACCAGTTTATTAGAAATTCCGGGGGCAAAAGAGATTAGTGTGGAATTTCATACCCTCTCGAAAACCTATAATATGGCTGGGTGGCGCGTCGGTTTTGTCGTGGGCAATTCCGATATTATTCAAGGGTTGCGCACCCTGAAAACTAATCTCGATTATGGCATCTTTTCCGTCATCCAAAAAGCGGCCGAAACCGCCCTACAACTGCCCGATGAGTACGTCAAACAAGTACAGGAAAGATACCGGCAGCGACGAGATTTTTTAATCAAAGGTTTGGGACAATTAGGTTGGGATATTCCCCCCTCTAAGGCGACAATGTATCTCTGGGTCCCCTGTAGCGTCGGTATGACTTCCACGGATTTTGCCCTCAGTGTTTTGCAAAAAACCGGTGTCGTTGTCACTCCGGGCAATGCTTTTGGAGAGGGAGGGGAAGGTTATGTGCGCGTCAGTTTAATCGCCGATATCCCGCGATTAGGGGAAGCTTTACAGCGCCTCGAAGATGCGGGAATTCGCTATCAGTAAGGAGAATTTTGGGTGCATTTCATTTTTGTAAATCTACCAATTGGGATTTTTACGGGGAAACTCTCGGCTAAAATCGGGCATCATACTAAATCCGTTGAGTATAGGCTACTTATAAAGAGAGGCACTCATGCAAGAGGCACTGATGCAAAACGGAGAATAAATAATCAGTTTTTAATAACAGGATTTAGTATTACTTCCGATTTTATCACTCAATCCAAGCTTTTGGGGGGTTCTACCCCCCAAACCCCCCGTTGGGGACGCAAGCGCCGTCCCCAAACCCCTCGCGCATTAGTTTTTCGGTGGGATGCTTACACGCAGCTGCTGATACATTTGTAATCATCTAAGAGTCACTGATAATTGCTGATTGTCGGTATTCCTGCATAAGTGAGATGCACCCAGAATTTTTCCCCTTGATTTACCCGCCAAATCCCTCTAGGCACTGGCTAAAATTGTATGATGGAATTTTATCGCGGTAGCTTGCCACTTCCATGACCTACAGCTTAAGAATTGCCGATATTCCCGTCAGTGAAAGACCGAGGGAACGTTTAATCAGTGTCGGGGCGAAAAACCTCAGCAACGCCGAATTATTAGCGATTTTACTGGCTACAGGTCAAGGTAAGGGGAAACTCTCGGCGGTGGGTTTAGGACAGCATATTCTCAATGAATTGAGTAAATATCGCCGGGATCCTTTGGACGTTTTGAGGGATATTCACCCCCAGGAATTAACCGCTATTCATGGCATTGGACCGGCTAAGGCTACTACTATTCTAGCGGCGATCGAATTGGGAAAACGAGCTTTTCAACGACGACCGACGGAAAAAATGGTCATCGATAGTCCCGATACCGCTGCCGCTATCCTTGGACACGAACTAATGTATCAGTCTCAGGAACGTTTCGCCGTTATTTTACTCGATATCAAAAATCAGTTAATCGCACTAAAAGTGATTACTATCGGCACAGCCACGGAAACACTGGTACATCCACGAGAAATATTTCGAGAAGTAGTGAAACAATCAGCTACTAAGTTAATTATCGCCCATAATCACCCCACTGGGTCACTTGTGCCTAGTCAAGACGATATTTTACTCACAGAACAATTATTACAGGGAGCTACCTATCTAGCCATTCCTCTCCTAGATCATTTGATCCTCGGTAATGGTAACTTTCAAAGTCTTCGCCAAATCACGGATCTTTGGGAAAAATATCCCCAAGAAGATTGACAGAAAAGACACTCGATCTTTGTAGTTTAATTTTTTAGCCGTTTCAATTGGGCGTTAATTTCCTCAAACATTATGCGATCGCTGTCAAGGATTGGGGAGAAAACCAAAAATTTTGGCCGCTCCTCCTAAAATAGCAACAACCAAAGCTATCAGAATCCCCCGACTGGTAAATTCCCGATCAGCGACTCTTGCAGTTAACCCTTTAATTTCTGCGGTTAGTCGCTCATCTAAACCAGGACTTGATCTTTCTCCTTTGCAAGGATCGGGATCGTCTCTCGTGTATCTGTTTGAAACTATCATTCCCTTTGCTGAGGTGACAGCCGTACCAGAAAGCAGCAGTCCGCTCGCTTTGGGATTGCTATCCTTGGGATTTGTCACTGTCAGCGCCGTCTCTTTTCCATTACCCAAGGGCAGCACTAACCATCGAGCCGACAGCAATCTTGCTCGAGGAGCGTACCTACTGTCCGCACTTCTTAACATTCAATTGATAATTTTTACTAATATATCTGGACTTCCCCGTTGACAAAAGGCCATAACCTGTGCTGTAGAAGGGATTAAGAGAATTTCCGCCGCCCCGTTACTGGATACAAATCAGGGAAACTCCCAATAAATCTAACGCTTTTTGTTGCAGTTGGGTCGGTCGAGTTATCTTAGAAAAACGATAACTTCCCTCCCTAATCGTACATTCCACTGTATTCCTGAACTTCCCCCATACATATATACTATAATAGCCGAAAACCCTTATCCATCAATGGATACGCCCCTTAACTTTTCTTAATGTACCCATGTAATTTGTAACATTTCTTAATGGACAAGAATTCTCTCTATTTGCTAGAATGATAGCCATGTATATAGAAAAAGTTCTTAACCGTAATTCCCCCCCCGCCGTTCTTCTTCGGGAGTCCTACCGAGAAGGAGATCAAGTCAAAAAAAGAACCCTGGCCAATCTCTCAAAATTACCCGATGATATTATCGACAATTTGAAACTGGCTCTCAAAGGGGCAACACTGTCCATGACTGAAGGCATTCCCAATCATTTTGAAGTGATTAGAAGTCTTCCTCATGGTCATGTAATGGCTATTTTAGAGACGATTAA
>NZ_JACJSV010000018.1 GCF_014698335.1 Microcystis viridis FACHB-1342
GCACAGTAATTTTTTTGTCCTTTGACTAGAGCGATTTCGTCAATTCCTAGTCTTTTTAATTTCGATAGGTCTGTCTCTGTAATTTCTTCAGCTATGTCCTCTATCATTCTTTGAATCTCTTCTTCCGTTACGTCATTTCTTCGGCTAACATTTAAAATATCTCCTTCTTTTAATTGTTCGAGTATATTCTCGGCTAGTCTTTTCGTATAGGTTCGTTTCTTGGCGACAAAATCTAACTCTTCGCTAAAGGGTTTCTGACAATTATCGCACTTAAATTGACGACGATTAACTTGTAGGTACACTGGTTGACCTGAGATTGGTAAATCTTTGACTAAATGTCGATGATTTTGGTGGAGTTTATCGCTCTCTAACCCACAACGAGGACAGATTGCTTTTTGACTTTTCGATTCGATTCGGCAAACTATACCGATATTTTCTAGGTGTAGATAGCCTTGAATAGACGTTCCTTTTAGGTTCAAAAATTTGTCAAGTATCATAAGTAAAATAATCTCGTTTTTGGCTATTATATCAAATCTTAACTCGATTGTCTATCTTTTGGTATTAACCTATTTGTGCCTTAAGTCTTTTCCTGTATGAATTTCAGCTACTTTTGAGCGTAGTTGCTCTCATCGAATTTTATTTTAAGTTAATTATTTGCATAACAATTCCCGAAGAGCCTGAAAGTTTTTTGGAAGAACATGAATGGCAATCTTTGTGTGCCACTATTCATAAAAAGAGTCCGCCACCTGAAAAGCCGCCCTCCTTTCGAGAAGCGGTCAGAATGATTGCTTCTCTTGGGGGGTTTTTAGGTAGAAAAGGTGACGGTGAACCAGGTGTTAAAACTATTTGGTTGGGACTGCGAAGGTTACATGATATCAGCCAGACTTGGAAACTATCTCATCAAATTAGTCCCCCCATAGAACCCCCTTGAGCCATCTTGCACACTTTTCTCTTTTTGTCAAATTTTATGTTAAGAAAGATGTGACTAATGGATAGCCTTATCAAGGGGGGACTAAGGGGGGATCAAAGGGGGATCGAACCTAAAATGGCTCTTCTAGGTTCTGTGTGATAAGTTTAATTGACATAGGATCGATCGATCTTTGTGTCCTTTGTGTCTTTGTGGTTCGTTCCACCCCCTCGCTAGGAGAAATGTATCTTAGAATACATTTTACCCACCAAAGCTGGGAGAGCCCTAAAATCCATTTTTAATTTAATCATAACCAGCTAAGTACCTAAGCAAAATTAATTACACACATCTAACCACCTCTTGCCTTTTGCCTTTTGCCTTTTGCCTTTTGCCTTTCTTCACTAGGAAATTTATTTTGCACGACTACTTACTTATGCTAGGCGCAAAAACATCTCTCAATCTATCCTTACTTAAAACTCTGGGTTTAGTCGCCGTTATCGGTGGACTAATCATGGCTATGGTGGAAATGCAACAGGAAAAGGTGAAAACCTTGACCAAAGAAAAATTATTAGAGAGAAATTATAGTCAAGAATCTCGCCTAGAAAATGCTCAGGTTGAGTTATTGAAAAATATGCCAGCTTTTGGCTTTGATAATATGTTAGCCAATTGGGCAATGTTACAGTTTATTCAATATTATGGCGATGGGGATGCTCGTAGGGAAACTGGCTACGGTTTAAGTCCCGATTTTATGGAGATTGTCACCAAAAATGACCCAAAATTTGTCCGCGCCTATTTGATGATGTCCGTGGCTTCTTCTGTCAATGCTGGCAAACCGGAAAGAACCGTTGAGATTATGAATAAAGGTTTATCAAAAATCACTCCTGATGTCACCGATGCCTATTTTCTTTGGTTATATAAAGGAGTGGATGAACTATTATTTTTAGGTGATATTACTGCGGCAAAAAAATCTAATCAAATGGCCGCCGATTGGGCGAAAATTGCTGGTAATGAATTTATCGAAAAATCCGCTAGGGGAACAGTAAAATTTTTAGAAACTAATCCCGATAGTCGCGCCCCTAGAGTCGGTGCTTGGATGTTAGTCTGGATAAGTAGCCAAGACGAAGAAACCCGCAGGTTAGCTAAGGAAAATATCGAAAAATTGGGCGGTAAATTGGTTGTGGTTAATAATAATCAAGTGATGGCAATTCCTCCGAAAGATTAGGAGTTAGCATATTTTTCATCCTGCCAAAACTTATTATTTAATAAGCCATCAATATCCTCAGCAAAGGGACAAACATCGGGAAAATTAGAGTCTGGATAATCCTCTTTCATCGCTTCTAAAGCTTCTCGATAACATTCTTCTAAAATCTCTATCATAAACCTTTTCAAACTAGGAGAATACTTAAATTCCTTCTTCAACTCCTTGCGAAAATTTCTAATTTCAATTTCCCACCCTCGATAACAATCGGGAAGAACCACATAACAACGTTTTAATAAATGTTCTAATAAACGAGTTAAAAAATTATCGACCGCTTTGCGTTGACTTTTCCCCAAAGATTCCACCTCCTCAATCAAATTCTCCAAATCAACCTGAGATAAATCCCCAGATTTTAATTGCTTAACCGTCTTCTCTATCCACAAAGCAAAATCTTGATCATACAGATTTTTTACCTTGGCTAAAGTCATAATTTTTCCCCTGTTAAACTTAAATTCATTTCTTGAAAATCACACTAAATCTGGTTATTAAAGACTGATTATTTATTGCGCTTAACGGATTTAGCATCAGAGTTTAACTTTCTCAAAACCTATGGTTTAATAAACTATCAATATCCTTAGAAAAAGGAGAAATATCGGGAAAAATAGCATCATATTTAATTCGCATATTCTCCACCGCTTCCTGATAACAATAATCACAAATATCGGTTAAAAAACTGCATAAACTAGGGGAATCTTTAAGGATATATTTTAACTTCGATTGACAGCGTTTAATTGTTACTTCCCAACCTCGATAACAGTCAGACAAAGGAAGATAACGCCGTTTTAAACCGTGTTCAAATAATGTAATTAAACGGTTTTTAAGTTCCCTTTTATCTCGTCTTCCCAAAGACTCCACCTCCTCAATCAAATTCTCCAAATCAACCTGAGATAAATCCCCAGATTTTAATTGCTTAACCGTTTTCTCTATCCACAAAGCAAAATCTTGATCATAGAGATTTTTTACCTTGGCTAAAGTCATAATTTTGACCTCCTCTGTTGACTAATTGCCTTCATTTTAGCGAAACTTGGCCAATTCAGACTAAATCCGGTTATTAAAGACTGATTAACTATTGTCCCTATCGCAACAGTGCCTCTCCTCAACCGATTTAGTATTATAGCCCCGAAAACCCAACAACTAACAAGCCACAAACTGCACCGATCGAGGGATAATATAACCTTGATATCTATGCCATCATCTTATGAAAATTTTAATTATGGGTGGAACCCGATTTATCGGCGTTTCCCTGACTAAAGTGTTAGTAGAACAGGGTCATGAGGTAGTATTATTCAATCGTGGCAATAAACCCGCCCCGGTTGCTGGAGTACGACAGATTCATGGCGATCGCACTGACCCAGGGCAACTGAAAGAAAAGCTTAAAAATGAGAGTTTTGAGGCAATTTTCGACAATAATGGCAGAGAATTAAGTGATACTCAGCCCCTCGTCGAGATATTTAGAGACAGAATTGGGCATTTTGTCTATGTTAGCTCGGCGGGGGTTTATCTAAAATCCGACCAAATGCCCCATAAAGAAGGGGATACACTAGATCCCAAAAGTCGCCACAAGGGAAAACACGAGACAGAAAACTATTTAAGCGAGATGGGTTTACCCTGGACTTCCATCCGTCCAGTCTATATCTACGGACCGCGCAACTATAATGACCTAGAAGCTTGGTTTTTTGACCGTTTGGTTCGTAATCGTCCTATTCCTATACCTGGTCATGGGGAACATTTTACCCAATTTGGTCACGTTGCCGATCTGGCCCAAGCCATGGCCGCAGTATTGGGTAATTCTCAGGCTATCGGTCAAGTGTATAATATTTCCGGCGATCGCTATGTAACTTTTAACGGTTTAGCAAAAGCTTGCGCGGCAGCCATGGGGAAAAATGCCGAGGAAATCGAGATTGTTAACTATAACCCCAAAAAATTTGACTTCGGCAAAAAGAAACCTTTCCCCCTGCGGGTTCAACATTTCTACGCTGATATTAATAAGGCTACCCGGGAGTTAAACTGGCAGCCTGAATATGATCTCGTCAGTGGTTTAACAGACTCCTTCCAGAATGATTATCTCGCTTCCGGTCGCGATCGGCAAGAAATAGACTTGGCGATCGATGACCAGATCTTGGCCAACCAATAAGGGACTTGCGTGGGAATAATATCCCAGCCAGAAAATCGCTCTGTAGAAGAATCAGACCAGCCAGATGGCATATTATCAGCAATTCTCATTTTAAGGTTTCATGACATTAAAACCCTTGCACCTAGAGGGGTTAATAATTCTTAACGAATCTCTAGATCGCTGAAACAACGCAAAATCCTTTCAAAATGAGAATTGCTGTTCGAGATGTTAGGGACTTGCGCTAATGTCTTGGAATTCATGACCGACGCAATAGTTGCAGACAGTTTATTTGTGGAATTGGTGCAGTAGATCGCGAAATTCCTGAAAACTAATCTGATTATCGCGACCAGTATCGGCCTGCTGTAACATAGCTTCGATTTCCTTGTCTGTCACCCCCGGTTCGATCGCCTGAAGACAAGCTTTTAACTCCTCAAGGCTAATTTGTCCCGAACCATCACTATCAAATAGACGGAATCTTTCCAATAAAATCCTCTCCTGTTGCTCACGATCGCTGTCACTACTAAAAGATAGACGATCGAAAACCTGAAAAGCGCGGGCGATATTTTGCCATAATTGATCGGCCGGAGGACGATGGAGAATCGTTTCCTCCTCCTGACCAGTAACTCTGTACTGGCGACGCAAAGACTCGACAGTTTCCTTTCCTGCGACTGGCAATTCCGTCAATAAATGCTCGATCACTTCCCTAGAACTCTTACCGGTTAACACTTCCAGCAATTCCGAACCCACCTGGCGATCGGGGTCTTTTTTCCATGTCACCAACAAACTTTCTAACAAAGCATCGCGATAACTCTGCAAACGTAACCAATCCTCGCGACTATACTGCTTTTCTGGATCGAGAAGTTCGGCCGATTCCACACCCAACTCTGTTAAAATCGCCTGATGTTCTGCCTCAGTAATCGTCAACTCTAAGCGCATTTGTTGCAGGATTTCGAGGCTGTGGCCGAAGTCACTATATCCCTCCTCCAAAGCCTCTTTTAACACGGCTTTATAGGCTTTTAAACACTTCTGGTGCGTGAAATCCGGCAGTATCTTGGCCAACACATACACCTCATCTGCGTCCAAAGTTTCCAGCGATCGCCGATCGAGATATTTAGCCGTATCGAGATTCAGTTTACGCAACTGTTTACGCAATTTTCCTGCGAGTCCTTCCCGTTGGTAACGACTCGGATCCCTTATCCAAGTGCGATATAACCATAAACTACTCAAAACAGCCGCTAAAATACTAGCGAAATAATGCCAAAATTTTGGCAAAAGATTAATAAAAGGACGACCACCGAAAATAAAGAAGAAATTGAAAATCAGAAAAGTTCCGAAAGTAAAGACTCGATGACGGATAATTTCGGTCGGTAAGGGCGACTTTTTACGGATTCTATAGACTTTATAGGCATTTTCAACTTTTTTACCGAGAAAATAACCCAAAAAAGTGCAGATTGCCAAAGTTAAGGGAACAGCTACCAGCTTCGGAATCGGAATCTGATTACCCGCAAGATAAAAACCCGGTTTAAAGAGGGATTCTAGCTGATTTTCGTCGTGCGCCCAAGCTCCAGAGAAATAATAGTCCCAATTGCCAGCATAGAGATAATAATAGATAAAATAGCCAAAAACTAAGCCAAAATAACCGTAATAAAGCCATTGGCGATCGCTGTTATTAATCCCATCCCAATAGGATCTTTCCGCATCGATATCGATACAGGGACTTTGACAGGCAACACAGGCACTTTGTTCGCTACCATCTTCTCGGACAATACGACACATAGATTGAGTAATCCCACTGCGACTGTCTTCGTGAGCGGTACTATTCAGCAAACCCCTCGGTTCACCATAAATCCTTTCAACTGGACTCATGGGACAGAAATAGTTACACCAAGATTTGCCCCCATACCAGTAACCCACAAAGATCGCCGCTAGAATAGTAAAGATTAAAAAGCTACCCAAGACTAAGCGATCGGAATTATAAAAAAGAATCCGTCCGCATAAACCCAAAAATAACAGACTTAATTGTAGATAGAGATAATTCCGAGCTAACCAAGAGTTTTTCGGCACTTTATAGATTTCAGAGCGGACTTTTCCCGATTTATCGGTCTGTTTTTTCTGACGCTGTTTACCCAAAGCACGCGGTATTTGAGAAAGAAAGGATAAAGGACAGATACGCCGCCAGAGTTCGTGACCGAATACTAATAAGATAAAAACACCACTAGGAACCACTATTCCCCAAAAAATCGGCGCACCTAACTGATAGGAGGATTGGGGTAGGCAAACCCCCTGGACTTTAATGCACAGATCGGGATCCACTCTCAGGGGACTAGAAAGATTGTTAGGATCGGTTAATTTTGCCGAAATCGGGTCAAAAAATAGAGAAAATATCAGAATTAACCAAGCGATGGTCAGAACCCATCGCAAATAGTGCATCGAGCGTTCGGGAATTTGTGCAAACATATATATACATCTGAGTCAAGTCGTTTTGCTAAATTAATATCCAAGTTTCCAATCGATCATTCGGGAATTTGTGCAAAAATAAATCCACATTCCGCACCCTAAGTGTGACAACGTCTTAAAAGAGGAAGGAGCGTGAGTCAAAATACTTATCTAGAGGAGTGAGTTGGCGGCAAGCTGCCGCCAACTCAGCCAAAAATTTCAGGCTCTTCTAGGTTCTGTGTGATCAGTTTAACTTACATAGGATCTATCAATCTTTGTGTCCTTTGTGGTTCCTTCCACAATTCCTATTTCATCGATAATTCCGGCTACTAATCCCAGATGGTCTAGATTTTTGACTTCAATTTCTGTTGATTGATTCATGGTCGAACAGTTCACTCGCCTAAGTTTTCCAACAATTCCTATTTTTTCATAATTAGGGGTCTCCATACTCCCCCTAGCAGCCACCGAGAAAACCTTCACCAGCTAACTATTTTTACTCAAGTCTCTGGAGGGGGACAGCTTATGGGACAGTTGAGGGTGCGGAATGTGGGCTACAAACAGGAAGATTTTATGCTCACAATAGTGATAATCCAAGCTGCCATATTTCCCATCTCCTAAAACTGCTGAAGCTAGAGTTCAACCCCAGGGAGCAGAAATAAATTTAATCGCATTATTTGACCTAAAAAAAGAGGGTTCGCAGGCAGGCACGGATTCCCATTCTATATATAAGTATCTGTCAAGGGCGGGGATTTGTCAAGGGTTTTTTGAGGAAATCTGCCGGCATTTCAGGGGAAAAAATCGGAATCGAGGATTTGTTCGGGACTATAGGGACAGCTTTCGGCAAAGATAGCGGCCAGTAATTGGCTTTTTTGTCGGACTCGCTTCACTGCTTTGGGGTAAATAACGGCGATTCTGGTTAAAAAATAGTTATAAAGGGTTTTCGACTCCAATAAAAGTTCTAATTCCACCCGAAAGTTACCGATTTCGTCCTGCCATCCCCGCGCACATCTTTCTCGTTCCTCCGGCCAGTATTGGTAGAGAAGCAGATGAATGAGTAATTTTAGGAGATAACTATCTACTTTATGTCTCTGTTCGTTCCCCAATGCTTCGATTTCTTCTCCGAGATGTTCCCAATCTAATACATCTGTCTGTCTTTGTCGCAGTTGTTTGGCCGTTTCTTCTAACCAAGCAGGATAGTCTTGTTCGTATAAGTCTTTAGTTGTCATAACCTATCCTCTTTAGCGCTGGTCAGGTATTAGATTTTTATTTTCTTGACGCTTATCTAACCTGAAAAAAGAGGGTCTGTAGGAAGGCACGGATTCTCATTATATACATAAGTATCTGTCAAGTGCGGGGATTTGTCAAGGGTTTTTTTGAGAAAATCTGCCAGAATTTGGCCGGTAGGATAAGAGATTGTTTCACCTTTGCCTGTGGGCTACAATAAGCAGATGAGCAAGAGGATAGGATTACAGGAGTTTTAACAATGCGGTTACTACGGGTTCAAGTTCCTGACTTTCGAGTGTTAAAGAATATTGATCTTAGTTTCGGGAAAGACTTTTTTCCCAGATATTCCCTATCGGTAGTTTGGTAGGTTGGATTGAGGCACGAAACCCAACGCCAGTTGCGTAAACACCAATCCAATAAATGTTATCCTAACTTGATGCAATACCGTAGGCTCTTCTCGACTTTGTGTGATAAGTTTAACTTATACATTAGCGATCAATCTTTGTGTCCTCTGTGTCTGGAGTGGTTCATTCCACTCCCTCGCCCGCAAGACTGTATCTTAGAATACATTTTACCCACCAAACCGGGGAGAGCCTACCGTAGAGCAAAAACACCTAGAGCCACTTATTTTTTTACAGTTGTGACATACAATCGTCACAGAATTTTGTGTGAACCTGAAAATGTGGATTGACTACGAAATGATTTTAAATATGTTATGCGACAACATCATTTTAAGATTGATGCTATTGTCATTTTACCAGTTCCCATTCATGCTCTTTGGACATTGCCTGAAACGGATGCAGATTTTTCAACTGGTTGGCGATTAATTAAAAGTTATTTTAGCCGTCAATGTCATTTTCAATATCACGGTAAAATTTCAACATCTCGACAACATACATAAAGGAGAAAAGGCTATTTGGCAACGTCCCTTTTGGGAGCATCAAGTTCGAGATGGTCGCCAAGGGCGCGCCTACGGCGATCGAGATTTTGTTAATCATCTCGAATACATCCATTATAATCCTGTGCATCATGGATTAGTAAACGCTCCGAAAGATTGGCAATATTCCAGTTTTCACCGTTAGGTTGAAGAAGGAATTTATGATCAGATGTGGGGAGCTTCAGAAAAGCTGATCTTTGATAGTGATATTGGTATGGAATAAAATGTAGAAGTGAAACCCAAAAAATTAAGGTAAGAAATAAAGGCAATGTTGGGTTTCGTCACTAATATCGATATGGAATAAAATGTAGGTTGGTTTGAACGAAGTGAAACCCAAAAAATTAAGGTAAGAAATAAAGGCAATGTTGGGTTTCGTCACCTCAACCCAACCTACAGATCAGCGATCACACTACAGGATCAGCGATCACCTTTATCGAGAAGAAATAGCTACCTGCACATTCGGAGAAAAATTCTCGATTTTTTGAGAAGCATTAAGAATTTCAATCCCGATTACATTACCTGCTTGATCATAGTCAAGAATAACCCCCGGACTGATTGCCTCACTTTCTTCTACGGGTGTGTCATGCCAGGTAATTGTTAAAACGTCAACTTCAGCATCATATTTAGCTTTCATTTGATAGCTGCCTATATTTTCTAAGTTTACTGGTAACATATAGTGTAACAATTTTTTGAGGCTCAACTAAGTCATTAATGTAAATTCTCAGAAGATAAGTTTTATTGTTAATGGTGACAAACGTACCTTGATAAACTTTGAGTCCATCTTCTTCTAAAATTTGCTCAGGATTATTGAGGATGTCCTGCAATATTTTTAAAGAGATTTGGCGTTGAATAATTTTTTCTTCGGCATGGTGACTTAAAATAAAGTTCACGAGGATTTCGGGTTCTTCGGTTTGTCTTATGCAATGGACGGGGTTATAAGGAATGAAACCTTTATAGAGACAGACATTGCCGCAATTTTTGTCAATTGTTGGCGATCTGGAGCGAACTAATCAATTAAATCTCTTGCCAGATAAGGATTGAGTCGATTTATGCCCCCCTATCGAACGATACCAAGTCCCGAAGAGCCATATTTTATATGGCGAAGAAAAAGAGCATGAACCCTGAGAAATTTCTCGATACAAGTTATGCGATCGCTTTATCTTCATCTACGGACGATTATCATCTATATTGTCAAAGAAACGATAAAAATTGGGGAATTGTTGACTGTATTTCTTTTATTGTAATGGAAGAGCGTAGAATAACGGAAGCATTAACAACGGATATTCATTTTCAGCAAGCTGGTTTTCGAGCTTTGTTGAGAGATTAATCTCAGGGCAGGCGATCGCCATTCCCCCATCACCCAAAAGTGATCGCCATTCCCACATCACCCAAAAACGATCGCCTCTCCTCATCACCCAACAGCGATAGCCATTCCCAAAAAATTGCTCCTCCCAAAAGCGATCGCCCCTTCACCCTTACTCTAAAAAGCGATCACCTCTCCCTGTTTTATAAAAAAGCGATACTAAAACCGAACAAATTCGGTGACAATCAGTAGTGAAAAAATTCAACCAATCGATCAGCCACTACCATTGCTACCCGTTCGTCAAGACTGCCAATTGTGGCAACAATTCGGGTTTTGTCAATCGCCCTAATTTGGTCTAAAGCAATACTGCCGCGCACATTTTCTTGATCAATGGGGATTCTTGTTGGGTAATTTTTGACAGTACTGGTGATTGGTGCAATAACGACTGTTCTTAATCGAGCATTAATTTCACTAGGAGAAACAACAACACAAGGTCGAGTTTTTTGCAGTTCAGACCCCCTAGTTGGATCGAGTGCCACCAACAGGATGCTAAATCTTTCTACCATTGATTTTGCCGCTCAAACTCGTTTTCCACCCCTAACCAATCCTGTAACTCGGCTTCAATAGGAGCATCATCAAATAACTCAGCCCAGCCTTCCCTCACCTTCTTTTTAGCACTCAGAATAATTCTTTTTCCATCAACTATCGCCTCAACTTCGTCCAGAAGTTCACACTGTTCCATGATTGCTTGAGGAATTGTAATTGCTTGAGAATTACCGATTTGTACGATTTTTAGCAACATTTTGACGACCAGATAAACATACGATAATTATATCAACTTATACTGATTAGAGAGCGATCGCCCCTCCTCCTCAAAATCGCCCCTCCTCCTCAAAATCGCCCCTCCTCCTCCCCAAAAATGATCGCCTCTCCTCATCATCAAAAAATGATCGCACTACAAGATCAGCTACAAGCTCGGCGATCGCATTAATAAAAATCCAAAAAATCAGATAATTACGGTGAATAACAATCAATTTAGTGCGTTACTACAAGAGCGATCGCACTTATTGACCTCGCCCTGGCTTACAGTCGGCAAAACTTAATGCCTCTGTGTCTAGAAAACTGGCGATCGCCATCTCAAGGATTGCTTCAACGGGATAATCAATTTCAGTAGCGCGAGCAATCAGGGCATCCTGAATCCAGTCTGGTAAGCACTTTAAAATATTTTCCGCATCCGCAGACGAGATTTGCTCCGAAAGTTTCACTTGCATGGGTTAGGACTCCAGTATGAATTTGAACATTATACGGTGGCTCAGTTGCCCTTAAAATGATCGCCTCTAGTTCTAATAGTAGCGCAGGGTTTTTTGAGTAAGGTATTGTCTGCACCGCAATTCGTACCAGCTATTCTCATTTTGAAACGATTTTGCGTTGTTTCAGCGATCTAGAGATTCGTTAAGAATTATTAACCCCTCTAGGTGCAAGGGTTTTAATGTCATGAAACCTTAAAATGAGAATTGCTATATTTTGAGAAGAGGCCGTTCTCTCAGCAAAAAAATAGATTAAAATGAGTGTGTCAGCCTGATTAACAAGATGAGTTATGCCAACACCGACTATCATCGAAACGGATTTGCGCGAAGTTCTAGCAGAAATGAATCAGAAGCTAGATACAATTTCTAAAGATGTGAATCAAGTACAGATTCGATTGGCTACTGTAGAAACCAAAGTTGATAATGTAGAGAAACGATTGGATTCAATGGATAAGCGATTCGATAAAATGGAATTACAGATAGAAAAGGTAGAAAGCAATCAGGGCAATCAGGTTTGGGCTTTGATTGGGATTTTGTTTACGGCGGTAGTGGCAACGTCTATCCGTTTTGTTTTAACAGCTTTACCCTAGATTTCAAAAGAAAACCTGATCGCGTTTTTAAGATTTAATCAACAAGAAAACAGCGATCACCGTTATCTCAAGTCATCTTCGGTCAGATCAGCATCTTTCAAAATACTCTTAAGAGTACCAATTGGTAAATCTTTATTGCCATGAACAGGAACGGATAAAATAACTTTCATTCCCTGTTTTGTATAAATATGATGACTACTACTAATGCGTTTTAACTGCTAACCATAACGTTCGATAATTTTACAAAGGGCTTGGCCAGAAATAGATTTCATAATGATAATTCGACTAGCTCTTTTTCTGCTTCAATTTCTGTTTCTTGACTTGCAACTTCAAGCCATCCTTGAACTGCATCTTGCAACATTTCTAATAATTGTTCGTAGCTTTCTCCCCAGGTATGACAGCCTGGCAATGCCGGTACGGAACCGCACCAAATACCATCTTCTTGCCAGATTAGAGCTTTAATTTTCATGTTATTTTCAAAATATTTGCCTGATTTTACTATGATAATAGAAAAATACGATATGTGATCGCCCCTCCTCCTCATCAAAAAGCGATCGCCCTTTGCCTTCCTATCCCAAGCGGCAGCTTTAAAGTTTAACCAACAAGATGACAGCGAATAACAATCAATTTGGTGTGTTACATTTATAATATAGATATTTCAAGTAAAAATCATTTCACCAACAGATCATGCTTAATTCTATTAACGCATTATTTGACGGAAAGGTCTTTCATCCAGAGCAACCCGTTACATTGAAGGCTAATACTCGTGTCCGCATTATTGTTGATAACTTATCGGATGAAAATAATGAACTCACTTCTTTTTTAGAGACAGCAGAATCATTACAACTAGACGGACCCTCTGATTGGTCAGAAAATCTAGATAAATATTTATATGGTGAAGAAAAAGAGCATGAACCCTGAGAAATTTCTCGATACAAGTTATGCGATCGCTTTATCTTCATCTAC
The DNA here is from genome assembly GCF_014698335.1 of Microcystis viridis FACHB-1342. GTDB lineage: Bacteria > Cyanobacteriota > Cyanobacteriia > Cyanobacteriales > Microcystaceae > Microcystis > Microcystis ichthyoblabe_A. The sequence continues at coordinate 13,042 of NZ_JACJSV010000018.1, forward strand.
GGACGATTATCATCATAAAGCACTTGCCATTGCCCAACAATTAAAAGCTTCAAAAACACCTTTAGTTACAACCAGAGCCATTATTTTAGAGATTGGCAATGCTTTATCTAAACAAAAATATCGCTCTAAGTCAATTAAATTATTGTCCTCATTAGAAAAGGACAGAACAGTGACAGTTATTCCCTTATCGGAAATTCTTTATCAAAAAGCTTTTCAACTATATTGTCAAAGAAACGATAAAAATTGGGGAATTGTTGACTGTATTTCTTTTATTGTAATGGAAGAGCGTAGAATAACGGAAGCATTAACAACGGATATTCATTTTCAGCAAGCTGGTTTTCGAGCTTTGTTGAGAGATTAATCTCAGGGCAGGCGATCGCCCCTTCTCATCCCAAAAAAACGATCGCCTCTCCTCCTCATCAAAAAGCGATCGCACTCATCATCACAAAAAATGATCGCCCTTTACGTTCCTATCCCAAGCAATGGCAATTTTAAAGTTTAATCCACAAGATGACAGCGCTCGCACTTTCAAACGCCAAATAGACCGCCCCTTACCCTTGAATAAAAAAGATAAACAGTGATCGCACTCAAAAGCCAAAATAATCGCATTTTTAAAGTTTAATCAACAAGATGACAGCGATCACATTAATAAACATCTCAAAAATCAGATAATTACGGTACATAACGTTAAATTACCTGCCAGGACATACAAATACACTTACATACCCAGGAGTATCTTGTAATGTAGTTTGCAAAGTAAAAATATCTTGGCCCAGTGTTGAATCACCTAATTTTTTTAAATCGTCTGCTATGTCTCTTTCCCTTTTAATATCATTTCTCCGAATGACATAACCATTAACTCTATACCCAGATTTAGCATTAATTGAATCGGGTAATTCTCTAACCCTAATTTTACCCTCTGCGCCTTCTAATAGTATTTGTTTTGCTATTTTATTGGCTTGCAATTCCGTTATCTTATCTAAAGAAGATGAGCACCAAAAAACATCAATATCCCATTTTCCCCATTTATCTGACCGCTGTTTGCTCCCAGAAACTGTCGGTTTTGTACCTTCGGTATAGCTACTGTTTTTTTCTGCATTTAATGTTTTTTCGACATCTTGACGAACTTGTGGTTCACCCCTTTTTTCTAGTACTTTTAACAGAGAACTTCTTAATGGGTCGTCTACCATTACTACTATAAAGGTTTTTGCAACTTCTTGTTTTTGTGCATTTTTTTCTTCAACGGACTTAAGAACAAGATCATAGATTTTAAAGTTAAAATTTTGCGTACTTTCTCTTTCTTCTCTCTGTTCTTTTGATTCTGATATCTTACTTTCTATTTCCCTAAACCTTGCTTCTGTATCCTTAAACTTAGCTTCTGTCTTAGCATTTTGGTCAGATACATTGTAAGTTAATATTCCTACTATTATCGCTGTAAATGCCGATAACAATGGCACAACAATATCCTTAATAGCTTCTCTTGTATTCATGGGATTTACAATCTGCCTAATAATTTAATTAAAATTTTAGTCTCTTTGGGTGTAATTTCTCGCAATAAGCGGCAGCTTTATCGAAAATGTTAGGGTAGGAGAATGAGGGAGTATACACCTAAAAATGCGATCACTGATATTGTAGAGACATGATAACTAAGTTTTTGGCTAATTGTCAAGTTACCGCGCCCACTTTCTCTGACAAAGTTTGATCGCCGAACTTTATCACCTCAATCCAAGCAACAGATCGGCGATCTAGCCAGATTCTCAATAGGATTACTTTAACTCAATTTCCCCTGGTCGCCAAGTCTTATCAAACCAAGGATCGAGCGGGCCATAAAGTCGAAGAATCGTGTTCCAACCCGTTTCAGGAATCGTCTGCACCCAATTATTTTCCTTATGATTAAAAGCAAAAAAGCGCGTTAAGTAACTATCTTTTAAGTCAAGAGGGCAATTAGCGATCGCGCCTCCTGATCAAAAAGCGATCACACCATGAGAAGAAAACCTGATCGCACTAAAGTCCAAAATAATCGCAAATCAGATAATTATTGTTAAAAAAACAATTTGGTACGTTACATTTCATTAGCGTACCCTACAGGATCACCGACCATACTAACTGGTTGCTTGTCGAGAGCAATTTCAAATAAAAATTCAGGGGCAAAGTCTGCTCCGTTTGGCCATTCTATTGTCCGACTATTTACATATACTTTTTGAAATAAACTTTTATCTTTTAAGGGTTCAAAGATTTCCCCATACAATTCTTGTTCTAAATCTACAATCCCTTCTATTCCATTATTAAAGGTTAGCTTTAATTGATACTTATCCAGATATTCCACACAGATAACATGAAGAAATAGCTCCTTTTTAGGGAAGGGGATCGATTCTGTTAAGAGGTTTTCTTTGACGCGCATTTTCCCAGTTCTCCAATAGTTCAGATTGGTGTAGATCAAGCCACTCCCATATTAGATTTAGTCCTCTTTTGGGCATTTGACCACAAACTTCACCTGTGTGAATCATTATAACTGCTTCATAATCTTGATACTCGGCATGGATATGAGGCGGATTGTGATCGTTATAGTTCATGGTGATTTTTATTCCATAGAAGCTTGATAGAGTGGGCATGAGTAAGAATAGTAATAAAGGTTGCTTTCTAAAAGTTTTCCCCCTATTGTAAGCGATCGCCCTTGGCGTTCCTATCCCAAGCAATGACAATTTTAAAGTTTAATCAACAAAATAACAGCGATTACATTGAGCCTAGTCATAATGAAATTTACAACTAATAATAATAATTTTTGTCTCTGTTGGTTCCCCAATCCAATACATCTGTCTGTCTTTGTCGCAGTTGTTTGGCCGTTTCTTCTATCCAAGCAAGATAGTCCTGTTCGTATAAGTCTTTAGCGCTGGTCAGGTATTAGGTTTTTATTTTCTTGACGCTTATCTAACCTAAAAAAAGAGGGTTCGCAGGCAGGCACGGATTCCCATTCTATATATAAGTGTATGTCAAGGGCGGGGATTTGTCAAGGGTTTTGACAGTAGAAAGGGAGACACCTTTTAACAATACACTTGTTCTAACATAGCAGCAGTAAGAGATTTTTGGCCGTGATAATAGAGACGACGATTGAGACAACCGATCGATTTAACATAGGTAGATAGGGTTCCCAGATCATGGGAAATAATTAAAATAGTCATCCACTCATTCAATTCTTGCAACAGGGAAAAAATACTAGCACGCATTTGGGGATCGACACTGGCAGTGGGTTCATCTAAAATCAAGAGACGGGGTTCTACCGCTAAAGCGCGAGCGATATAAACCCGTTGGCGCTGTCCCCCCGAAAGTTCAGCAATCGACCTTTTTTTCAACGCTAACATTCCCACACTATCTAAAGCTTTATCTACCCTTACCTCATCTTTTTTACTATAGCCTTGCCAGAGTTTTTTGCTGCTCAATCTCCCCATTTTCACCACCTCACCCACAGTAATGGGAAATGAGCGATCGCATTCGACAAACTGCGGCACATAACCGACTAATTCCCGACCTTTTTGGACACTTTGACCCAAAATACTGACTTCTCCCCGCCAAGGTTTAATTAATCCCAGTAAAACCTTAAGGAGGGTAGTTTTTCCTCCTCCATTCGGGCCGATAATTCCCAGGAAATCTAATTCTTCAATGGTTAAATTAATATCTTCGAGGATCGGTTCCTGTTCGTAGCCGGCCCAGAGATTATTAATGGTAATGATCGTTGACATATACAAGCAATTACTGATTTAAAACTGTGGCCATTTTTTGGGAAACTTGTCGCAGGTTTTCACTCCAATTTTCAGCAAAGGCACTAATAGGGATTACCTGTCCCCCAATTTCCCTCGCAATAGTTTCGGCACTTTTCTGACTAAATTCTGGTTGAGTAAAAATAACTTTAATATTCTCTTTTTTTGCCTGTTTGATTAGTTGACCTAACTGGGCAGCACTGGGTTCATTACCGTCGATTTCGATCGCAATCATCTCTAAACCGTAATCTTGGGCAAAATAGCCCCATTCGGGATGAAATACCATAAATTTTTTGTTTTTAATCCCTGCCAAGTTTTGCCGAATTTCTTGATCTAATGCGTCTAATTCCTGACTGAATTTCTGAAAGTTAGCCCGATAGATAGCTTCCTGACCCGGATCGAGTTGTGCTAGGGTTTGATAAATAGTCTTTGCTTGTGCTTTGACTCGTTTTGGTGATAACCAAATATGGGGATCTAGGGTGTTTTTTCCAGCTTGATGTTTTTTTTCCTTAGCGTGATCGTGATCATGATCATGATCGTGATTATGTTCTGCTGTCAAAGGGATTTTATCTACCCCTTGACTGGTATCGACGATTAACATCTGTTGGTTAACACTCTTTAAGCGATCTTTCCAGGCATCTTCTAAGGATACACCAATTTTAAAATAGGCTTGCGATCGGGCTGTGGTTTTTAATTGTTCGGGTTTTGGTTCATAGGTGTGGGGATCTGTCCCGGGTTGAATCATGGCATTAACACTGACTCTATCACCGCCGATACGTTTGACAAAATATTCCTGCGGTACGATACTCACTGTCACCTGTAAGGGTGTCTTTGCTTCCTCTTCCTTGACCGAGGGACCACTACAAGCTGTTAAGCTGGCTATAGTCAGGGTTAAAGCGATCGCTGTTAACTGGAATTTTTTACCCATCGGATTAACTGAGTCTGATTATGATTCTGATCTTATCACAGTCGGTGAGAATCGTTATCATTCTGAAAATATTTCGGTATAGATGTACTGGTTTTTTGTCCTTCGATCTTTCGCTCCCAATTAAAAATTTTCTCTTGCTAACTAACGCTTGACATGATATTATATAGATAATGGAAAATCCGTGCGCCTGCGACCCCCCTCTGGTCAAGTCAAATAAAGCCCAAAAAAATTAACCTCAAAAAGTAGTGGGTAAACTGGAAACTGATACTCGTTAAGACTGCACCGGAGTGCCGGAGTTGGGAGAGGAAGCCTGAGCATTTGTACTAGAACTCCCAATAGGCAGTATAAATTCAGGAGAGCTTAACTAGAGCTTGCTGAATAAATCTAAAAACCGTGTTGGGTAAGACTTTTAGACTTTTTGGGAAATCAAAAAGTACCGGACATGGGAGTGATCGGGGGGAAAATTCAGGGACTTTTTCCCTGAAAATTAGGTAATTGACCCCCTCAAAATCGGTAAAACCCTACACCCCACACCCTACCCCCACGAAAAACTTTTTGCCGCAAACCCTAACCAAAAACCGAGTGCCGATCACTAAAAAATGACTTTTGCCTCCGTTATCCGCAACATTGAAAAATCGCCATTAACTGCCGAACTTATCCAAAAACTGGAGAAAAACGGCAATTTAACCCTAACTGGCCTTGCCCGCTTACCGAAAGGATTAATCAGCACAGCTTTCGCCCGTTGTCAAGGAAAAAATCTTTTAATTATTTGTGCCAATCTGGAGGAAGCGGCACGTTGGGCGGCACAATTAGAAGCGATGACGTGGAAAGGTGTTTTCTTTTATCCCACCTCGGAAGCTTGCCCCTACGAGAGATTTAATCGGGAATCCGAGATGATTTGGGGACAGATGCAGGTATTATCGGCCCTTCGACGTAGCTCAGGACAAGCTCTAATCAGTCATCAAGAGGCCGGAATTGCGATCGTTACCACCGAAAAGGCCCTGCAGCCCCATTTACCCCCTAGAGAGGTTTTCGAGCAGTATAGCGATAATTTTGCGGTAGGAAGGGTTATAGAAGCCAAAAACCTCGATCTAACCCTAGCTAGATTAGGATATGAACGGGTTTCACTGGTAGAAACCGAAGGGCAATGGAGTCGTCGCGGCGATATCGTTGATATTTTCCCAGTTTCGGCCGAATTACCGGTCAGGTTAGAATTTTTCGGCGATGAATTGGAAAAATTGCGAGAATTTGACCCTGCCACCCAAAGATCGCTCGATTCTATCCCCAATCTGCTTCTTACTCCCACTAGCTTCACAGCGATGATTGCCCCTTCTCTTCCCCCCACAGTGGCCGATTATTTGGAGGCTGAAGAGCGAGAAAAATTGGCTAATGGCATTTATCCAGAGGGAATTGAGCGATTTTTAGGCTTGGCCTTCCGTCAACCTGCCTCTTTATTGGATTATCTCCCTGACAATACTCTTATTGCCTTTGATGAACTGGAAAGCTGTCAAGCTAGAAGCGATCGCTGGATAGAATATATTGGGGAACGCTGGCAAGAGATAGAACCAGCTTTACCGCAAATTCACCGTTCTTTTGGCGAATCTCTGCAAATATCGGTTAAATTTCCCCATCTCTACCTCTCAGAAATAGACGATCACCTCTCCGAAAATAGCCTTAATCTCTCCAGTCGTCCGATTCCCACCAATCCGGGGCAATTCGCCAAACTAGCGGAAATTTTACGGGGAAAAAGAGAGATTTATAGCGGTATTAAAGTAAATAAGTACGCTACATGGTTAATATCTGCCCAACCCTCCCGTACAGTCTCGTTATTACAGGAACACGACTGCCCGGCCCAATTTATCCCCAATCCCCTCGATTTTGGGGCGATCGAGCGCTTAATCATTCAAAACACCGCTACAGCCCTAAAATACTCAGGATTAGCTGAATTAGAAGGTTTTATCCTCCCCACCTATCGCATAGTCGTCGTTACTGATCGAGAGTTCTTCGGACAACATCTTTTAAATACTGCTGGTTACGTCCGCAAACGTCGGCAAGCAGCCTCGGTACAGGTGGATGTGAATAAACTCCGTCCTCTCGATTTTGTAGTACATAAACACCATGGCATCGGACAGTTTATCAAACTAGAAAAGCAGGAAAGCACAATTAGCGGAGTAGTGCAAGGTCGAGATTATCTAGTTATTAAGTATGCTGATGGATTATTGCGGGTTCCTGCCGATTCTGTTGATAATCTCTCCCGTTATCGTCATACAGGTAATCAAGAGCCTGAATTACATAAAATCTCTGGCAAAGCGTGGGAAGCGACGAAAGCTCGCGTCAGGAAGTCGGTTAAGAAGTTAGCGGTTGATTTAATCAATATTTACGCCCAACGCGCCCAAAAATCGGGTTTTGCCTATCCGATGGATAATCCCTGGCAGCGGGAGTTAGAGGATTCTTTTCCCTACCAACCCACTGCTGATCAACTGAAAGCGATACAGGATGTGAAACGGGATTTAGAAAGCGATCGCCCGATGGATCGCTTAGTCTGTGGGGATGTGGGTTTTGGTAAGACAGAAGTGGCGATTCGTGCTATTTTTAAAGCTGTCACCACGGGTCATAAACAGGTGGCTTTATTAGCACCAACAACGATTTTAACCCAACAACATTATCACACCCTGAAAGAACGTTTTGCTCCCTATCCTATTAATGTGGGTTTATTAAATCGTTTTCGCACCAATTCCGAGAAAAAAGATATCGTCCAGCGCTTGAAAACGGGGGAATTGGATATAGTGGTGGGGACGCAGTTGTTATTAAGTAAAGCGGTGGAGTTTAAAGATTTAGGATTATTGGTGATCGATGAAGAACAGCGTTTTGGTGTCAATCAAAAGGAAAAAATTAAGGCTTTTAAAAGTAATATTGATGTGTTAACCTTGACGGCAACACCGATTCCCCGGACTCTTTATATGTCCCTTTCTGGGGTGCGAGAAATGAGTTTAATTACCACACCTCCCCCCTCTCGTCGTCCCATCCAAACCCACCTTTCTAGTTATAATTCTGATGTGATTAGAACGGCAATTCGCAATGAATTGGATCGGGGGGGACAGATTTTTTATGTAGTACCCAGAATCGAGGGAATTGAAGAAAAAGCGGCAGCAATTCAAGGGATGATTCCGGGTGCTAGAATTTCCATTGGTCACGGTCGTATGGATGAGTCCGAATTAGAGACCACCATGTTAGCATTTAATAATGGGGAAGCGGATATCTTAGTCTGTACGACTATTGTGGAGTCGGGGTTAGATATTCCCAGAGTTAACACAATTATCATTGAAGATGCCCAAAAATTCGGTTTAGCGCAACTCTATCAACTGCGGGGACGGGTGGGGCGATCGGGAGTACAAGCGCACGCTTGGTTACTTTATCCAGCTAAGGGAGAACTAACAGAAACTGCTCGGGAAAGATTAAAGGCAATTCAAGAATTTACCCAGTTAGGATCGGGGTATCAATTAGCGACTAGAGATCTGGAAATTCGCGGCGCTGGTAACTTATTGGGTGCGGAACAATCGGGACAAATGGAAGCGATTGGTTTTGATCTATATATGGAAATGTTACAGGAAGCTTTGCGGGAAATTCAAGGTCAAGAAATTCCTCAAGTGGAGGATACCCAAATCGATCTGAAATTGACGGCATTTATTCCTAACGATTATATATCCGATCCAGAGCAGAAAATGGATGTCTATCGGGCGATCGCTACTGCTAATTCTCAGAAAACTTTAGGACAAATTGCTGCGGATTTAGTGGATAGATACGGGGCAATTCCTTCCCCAGTGGCACAATTATTTAAGGTAATCGAGTTAAAACATCTGGCTAAATCCCTCGGTTTTTCGCGCATTAAACCCGATGGAAAACAGCATATTATCCTAGAAACTCCTATGGAGGAACCAGCGTGGAAATTATTACAAGAACACCTACCCCAACATATACAATCACGCTTTGTTTATAGTCCCAAACAGGTGACGGTTAGGGGTTTAGGAACGGTAAAACCACCACAGCAGTTAGATAGTTTATTGGAGTGGTTAGCTAAGTGTAAAGATGGTTTACCGAGGGGGAATTAGACTAAATCCTGTTTAAAAAGTATAGGAGAGTGGGTGATGGGGAAAAGATAATCAATAAGAGTAATCTCCTGACTCCTATACTCTAACTGCTATAAAAAGCACCTCATATCTAGGAGGTGCTTTGGGGACGGAGAGAGAGGGATTCGAACCCTCGTTAAAGTTACCCCTAAACAGCATTTCCAGTGCTGCGCCTTCAACCGCTCGGCCATCTCTCCAATTTAGGTCACGATCATCCATCCTACAGCAAATGCTGCCGATCTGTCAAATTATTTTTCTTTTTCCGACGATGACCGATCAGGTTAGGGACTTGCGCTTTGATAATGTACCTTTTGGGCGAACGCAGTTCGCCCCTACATTGTGGACAAAATCCGTTACTGTAGGGGCGCAAAGCTTGCGCCCTCCGAGCGATTGGGATATTATTCCCACGCAAGTCCCTAAGCATACCCTAGATATTGATTTAAGATTGCGGCTGTAGCTAGACCGGTTTTTTGCCAACTAAACTCATTAGCTCGTTTTTTGCCTAGATAACTTAATTTTGACTGTAATTGTCGATCTTGAGCGATAATTTTCAGGGCATCGGCTATGCACTCGACTCGATAGGGATCGATTAAAATTGCCGCTGTTGCCGTGACTTCGGGCAAAGATGACAAATTTGAGGTAATGACGGGTGTACCGCAGGCCATAGCCTCTAAAACGGGCAATCCGAAGCCTTCCCAGAGACTAGGGAAGACTAAAGCAGTGGCTTGACTGATAACTTTGGGTAGGTGATCGTAGGGGATATAGTCGAGGAATTTAATGCGATCGCTGACTGCTAATTCCCGCGCTTGTTGTTGTAAATTCGGGGTATAACGGCGATCGAAGCTGCCGGCAATCCAAAGATGATAATCTGTTAAATCTGGGGGCAGTTGGGCAAAAGCGGCGATTAAACGCGGTAAATTTTTATAGGGATTGGGACGACCGAGATAGAGAAAATAGGGATGTTCTGGCTTATTATCTTCCATAGGACGAAAGTGATGATGATCGTAGGCTAGGGGAATTGAAGTAATTTTATCGGCGGGAATTTGATAATATTCAGTGATATCTTTGGCCGTTGCCTGAGAGTTACAGATAATATGTTTTGCCTGTTGTAATACCTGCGGCACATAATAACGGAAATAGTGAGTTAAGGGGGAAGTAAAACTGGGAAACCGTAGGGGAATTAAATCGTGGACCATGACGACAAAGCGACAGGGAGAATTTATCGGCGCTTCTGGAAGGGGAGAAAAGAGTAAATTCGCCTTTAATTGTCGGTAAATTGACGGTAACTGCCACTGAGTCCAGAGTAAGCGTTTTAAATGACCTTTCGCTCCTCGATCAGGGCCGAGACCTTTGGGGATAGAATAACAGTTAAAGTCGGGATAACTATTAGCTGTTAGTAGAGTTGGTTCTAAATTTTTCAGGTAGGGTAAGAGGTTAAGAATGTAGGTACTGATTCCCGTGGGTTGGGGAAAAAGTACCGAGAGATTAATTAATAGGTTATGCTGTGTATTCACTAATTACCCTGTTGATATTTGCTGAGGATTTCTGAGATATATTGGTAGCCTTCCAGTCCAATAGATTTAATCAGGGAGGAACGTTCCTGACTGAAAGTCTGTTCAAAAGCTGCGATATTTTTGCCGCGAATAACCGTTAATAGACTAGCAGCTTGTCGCCATTCCACTGCACCGATTTCGTGTAGCCAGTACATTCCTAGAGAACCCATATAAATTGCCTGTTGAAAATTCTTGTCTTGATAGTAAGCTTCCCCTAAATAAGTTAGTAATAAACCTTGCAGATATACATCTCCGTAGTATTTGGCCGATTCCAATCCTTGTAGGAGAATATTAATCGCATCTTGGGTTCTTTCGAGGACAAGATATGCTAAACCTAAACTGCTACAACAAAGGGATTTACTCTGCCAATCTTGGAGACTTTCCGCTAACTTTAATCCCTGTTTTAAATACTCGATCGAAGTTTGATAAATTTCGGGATCATATCTCTCTAACTGTTGTGCTTCCTGTACCTGACTATAACCCAAATTAGCTAAAGCGTTAGCCTGTCCTAAACTATTACCCTGTTGACGACTTAAAATTAAGGCTCTCTGACTTAAATTAATCGCTTCTGTATAGTTTTTTTGGATAGCATTGAGACGGGATAAATGGTTTAAATTAGCTATTTCACAAGCATAATCCTGTTGTTGACGAGCAATTTCTAAAGCTTGTTGATGACATTCTCTGGCCTGTGGATAGTCGCCGCGAATGCGATTAGAATAGGCAATTAAAGTTAAAATTCTCGCCTTTTCTCCCGTACCTTCCACATAACGCAGAGGAATTGATAAATAATCTAAGGCCTCCTTGAGATAACTGCCAGAAAAGGAGGCGAAAATTCCTCCGTATAAAGGAAAATAATCCCGTTGAGCAAAGGTTCTCAGAATTTGTAAAGCCATCTGAAAACAGCCGCGACTATAGAGAGAATTTTTACTAACTTGCTCGAAACTATTGGTTAACAGCGACCAAATTAAAGCAAAGGTGAGAAAGGTAGAAATGGATAATTTTGCTCCCAGTTTTTCGCTATAGATACGCTGATCAAAAAAGTTAATTAGTCCCCTTTGGATATATTGAAAAACAATGGCAGTTTCTACCCAATCGGTTAAAGTTAAATCCTGGGTGAGAGAATCAAAAGCTTGTTGATTAGCTAAACTTTCTAAGACTCGTTTTAACCAAGAGGGATTAACTTTACTTGCCCAAATTTGCCAGGGAGTCACTCGCTCATTATCATTAGTAAAACCAAGATGGCGATTTTGTTCGTAGAGCCAACTGGTGAGATCATTCGATAAATTTGACCAAGTACTTAACCCCAGATTAATCCCCGTGGCAATTTGCCATAAATCCGCTTCTCCTCGCTGGTGAGAAACTGTCTGTAAATGCTTGGCTAACTGTTGTAATTGTTCTAGGGTTAAAGCATTACTTTGATTGGGATCAATTAAATTCACTAAAGTTAGTAAACGATCCTCTCGATCGATTTTCTCCAGATTATCGATCGCCGCTGCAGTGAGAGAATTTTGCTGATTGGTTTTTTGATATTTTTCCCATTCACTTTCGATCGTTTCCAGGGCCCGCAAAACCCTAGTCGCTTTAATTTTTGTTTCTAACTGTGAGCGAGTAATGATAATTTTTTCAGTTAAACAACGCTCAAAAATTTCTCCTGTGCCATTTTTTACTCCCTCGGACAAAAGGTTATAAACCTGTGATTTAGCTCTAATTTTTCCTTCTAAAGTTAGATTGACAATGCGCTCAATTAGTGCATTATAAGTTTCGTTGAAGTTATCTCTATTTTCTGTCATAAGTGTTTTTTCAGTTATCAGTAAACAGTAATCAGTGAAAAGACAGTAGTAAGCTTCTAAGCTGTACTGAATTTAAACTGCATAGTGGAAATTTCAGTACAAATGCTCAAACTTCCTCTCCCTGCTCCGGCACTCCAGTACAGTCTTAACGAGTAATTTATATAGTCAGCAGCTTATCAGTTATCAGATGTGAGTTTTCAGTTCACCCACTACTTTTTGGGGTTAATTTTTTTGGGCTTTATTTGACTTGAAAAGAGGGGGTCGCAGGCTGGCACGGATTCCCATTATATAAGAAATTATCTGTCAAGTCGTGGGGTTTTGTCAAGCTTTTTGGAAAAAAAATTAACCGATAGTCTTAACGAGTAATTTAGATAGTCAACAGCTGATTTAATGCTGCACACTTAAAACTTAAATCTGATAACTGCTCACTGATAACTGATTCAAGACTGAGTACTGTTGACCAAAGTAATTACTGTCACTTCGGGGGGACAAAAAAGACGACCAGGGAAATAGGTTCCTAAGCCTCGATTCACATATAATTGATTGTCCCCGACTCGATGAAATCCCTCGGACCATTGCCAGTATCGGACTACTTTGCTAAACTCCCGATAAAGGGGAACCCATGGACGATAGGGTTCGGGTAGTGATCGCCTAAGTTCCTCTAAAATTATCGGTAGGGAACCGATACCCGGTATAGTCACTTGACCTCCGTGGGTATGACCGGATAACTGCAAATCCACGCGCCAATCCTTTAAAATCATGGCTGTATCGGGATTATGGGAAAGGACGAGTCTGGGTATATCGGGGGAAATTTGCTCGAGGATTTGCGGTAAAAATTCCCCAGACCAATAATCGGCCAATCCGACGATGGGAAAATTTTCGCCGTAGGGTGTGACGATTTCATTCCAGAGTACCCGAATTCCCACGCTAGTTAAGGCTGATCTGACCGTTTCCCTTGCTTGCGGAAGATAACTGTCATGATTTCCTAAACAAGCATAAATACCCCCTTGACTTTTGAGAGCTTTTATGCTATCTGCTAGGGCAAAAATTGGCTGGGGACTATCGGTAATAAAGTCCCCCGTCAGGAAGATGAGATCGGGTTTTTCCTGATTAGTAATGGCGATCGCTTCTTGCAGGACAGCTTCAGGCAAATGCTCTTCATCGCAGTGCAGATCTGACCACTGCACCAACTTGATCCCTTGCAGATGTGCCGGTAGGCCAGCAATTGCGATCGTTAATCTTTCTACCTGTAAGGATTCTAACCAAAAGGGTCGCATCGGTGAGCCGTTGTCGGTGAGCAGTTACCAGTCTATCAATTCCCGATGGGGTTGTTGGGGGATGCTTCCGCAAACATCCCTCTCTTGAGGATTAGCCTTGAAATTTATCGATAATTCTTTCCATAGCGGCCTCGACATTGGCACGACTATTAAAAGCCGATAGCCGGAAATAACCCTCTCCGGCAGCCCCAAAGCCAGATCCGGGAGTCCCCACCACATTACAGGTATGTAGCAGTTTATCGAAGAAATCCCAACTTGATAGACCCTGGGGCGTTTTTACCCAAACGTAGGGCGCATTTACGCCACCATGGACTTCTAAACCGGCAGCAGTTAATTTTTCTCGGATAATTGTTGCATTTTGTAAATAAAACTTGACAAGTTCTTGTACTTGTGCTTGTCCTTCCGAGGAATAAACCGCCTCAGCCCCCCGTTGGACAATGTAGGAAACGCCGTTAAATTTGGTCGATTGCCGACGATTCCACAGTTTCCAGAGTTGCACATCGCTGCCGTCGGCCGCTTTGGCCATCAGACTTTGGGGAACCACGGTTAAAGCGCAACGGGTCCCGGTAAAACCGGCATTTTTAGAAAAAGAGCGAAATTCGATCGCACATTGCCGCGCTCCCTCGATTTCGTAGATGGAATGGGGTAAACTGGCATCGGTGATAAAGGCCTCGTAGGCTGCATCAAAAAAGATAATCGATCCGTTGGCCCTAGCATAATTAACCCAAGCTGTCAAGTGTTCTTTGGTAGCTGTGGCCCCGGTGGGATTGTTGGGAAAACAGAGATAGATTAAATCGACTTTTTCCGTCGGAATCTGGGCAGTAAAGTTATTTTCGGCGGTAATTGGCAGATAAATCAAGCCCTCGTATTCGCCGCGTTCGTTGACCTCTCCCGTGTGTCCGGCCATAACGTTAGTATCGACGTAAACGGGATATACTGGGTCGGTCACGGCGATCGAGTTATTATCCCCAAAAATATCGAGAATATTGCCCGTATCGCACTTAGAACCGTCGGAAATAAAGATTTCATCGGCACTTATCTCACAACCGCGAGCCTGAAAATCATGGACGGCGATTTTCTCCCTTAACCAAGCATAACCCTGTTCAGGCCCGTAACCCTTAAAGCTAGAGCGATCGCCCATTTCCTCCACTGCTTTGATCATGGCCTCGCGACAAGCTAGGGGCAAAGGTTCGGTGACATCCCCAATCCCCAGACGGATAATATTAGCATCGGGATTGGCTGCCGCAAAAGCTTGGACTCGTCGGGCAATTTCCGGGAAAAGATAACCCGCTTTTAGTTTTAAGTAATTACTGTTAATGGTTGCCATAATTATTATTCTCGTTTCAGTCGCAACCTTTAATTCTATAATAGTCGGTCATCGGCCGTTAGTTTCGATCGCCCTCCTTGATGGACTAGGATTGGGTGTGGCCTGTTGTCTTTCGATATACAATCAGAGAAAAACCTCTTAATAACTGACATTAGTATGGGTGAATCAAAACGTCGTCAATCGGCCCTGGGTGATAAGTATGGACAGGAAGAAAATATCCTGCCTTGGCTACCAATTACCAAAAGTCAAGCAGCCCAAGCTTACAAGTTAACCACTAGGGGTGCCTGGATTGGTATAGGAGTTTTAGCCGGGGTTTGGGTGGTTATTCGCTTTGTCGGGCCAGCTTTCGGTTGGTGGAATGTCCAATAACTGGTTAGGGACTTGCGCTTTGATGGTGGTAGCTTTTTCTTTTTTTAGCCAATACAGCGCTTCTGTTCCCCCCTGAAAGGTTACGGTTAATTAGGGTTTGCTGAATAAATCTAAAAACCTTGTTGGATAACGCTTTTAGACTTTTTTTCCCTCAAAAAGTGCCGACCTTTGGAGTGATTGGGGGGAAAATTCAGGTACTTTTTTTCTGAAAATTAGGTAATTGACCACGGCTCGACTGAGCTTCGCCGAACGCCCTGAAAATAGGTAAAACCCCACACCCCACACCCCACACCCTACCCCCACGAAAAACTTTTTCAGCAAGCCCTAATTAATTGGGCTGAAAGATTACCTGTGATGATAACATGGGCTTTACTTGTCCCAGCCATTGCCAAGATTTGCCCTCGCATATATTCTGGTTTAATGGGGCTAATTTTCTCTATTTCTAGATAGTCTTTGGGAGTAAAATAAGCGTGACTTTTACTGGCTGTCATGGGGTTTATCTTGCTTGTTGACCGATCAAATAAAAATAAAGCGTAATTATAACGTCAAAAAAACATATTAGCATCAGTTCAGTATCAGCCAAAAACTCAATTATACTACAGTCAAAAAACCTAATTATTTCGTGTAAGTTATAGTAAAATATACTTGTGCATAAATAAAGTTATCTGTCTCTTGTCAGTTGAGGAAATTTCTACAAAATTATGTCGTTTTAGCCAAGAAGAAATCAAAGTTTTTTCCCAGTTTAATAAAAGAGAGATAAATATACTAGCCATCTAAAGTATCCTCATCTTTATCGCTTAGTTCAGTTTCTTGAAAACCATCAACATTTTCTTCTAACGTATCACCAAAATTCAAAAAACTCAAAAGAGGAGCAGAACTAATTTTCTGAGAAAGATAATCATATAAAGATTCTTCATCAATATCAAGAATCTCTGCTCTGTAATCCAATCTTGATTCTAAACTTCTAGCCAGTTCTTGTGGCCAGAATTGCATACTCATTTGTATAATTTCACTTCCAGCCCTCTTAGCAGCTTCCACTGTCTTTTTTGACTTAGCAGGCAGTCGATCAATAATAATAAAAGTCCGAGATGTAGTTTCTCCATATAGCTCAACATTAGCAAAGCGAGATAGTTTATCTTTTGTGATCTCTGAATTTCCTCTACCAATGAAACCTATATCGAAGCGAGCTAGTTTACCAGCCCGTAATCTTAAAGTTCCATCACATTCACGAAGATTGGAATTGTCAGATAGCCAAAATACTCTTTCAATAATTGGACTTGATGGATTCTCAATATACTGAAAACCAAGAATATGTAAAACCGAGCCGAGTACGAGTCTCTCAAAAAGCTTCCCATATGTGGATTTATCAGAACCTCTGATAGTGAGAGTTGCACAGCCAATAGCAGTTGTTAGCCTTATTATATCTCGCCATTCTAGATTCCTGTAAACCTTCCCACTTTCATCCTCAATCAGTCCTAAAAACATAGGAATTGATCCAAAATCCTCTTCACATTTTTGCGATGCTTCTTCCAATGCAGCTTCAAAATCTTGAATATATTTTTCTTGTGCCGCTGGATTATCTCGCAATACATTTTGAACACCTTTGCCTGTCAAACCAATTAACCAATTAGCAGGCCAGATCAATTCTTTATCAGAACGACGGGAAGATTTAAGTTGAGATAATGCCATATCAGACAGTTGGTCAGTAAAATTCTCCACCCCTTGCCAACCTTTTACGAATAAGGCAACCATTGCACCAGAGGCGATCGCCACTCGTCTACTTGTTAACTGCTCAGTTTGAGTGCGTATGTTCTCCCCACATAGAATATCTAGGGTTAGCTGTCTTACAGTTTCCACACCCAATTTTTCAATAAAATCCCTACCGCTACCACTTAGGATTAATTTGCCCTTTTCAGGAAATAGATCATCTATTGTTGTCATCGATAGCCTCCCATTGAATCTCAATTTGTTCTGGTGGTAGTTTAGACGGCTTGCAGTTTAGCCATAGAATAGATGAAAACTTAATATTTTTCCATCTAGGAATTGTTTGTTGTATCAGTTCAATATAATTAAAATTACTCTCGAATAAAACAAAACGTCTATCTAAAGAAGCGGCCGCTAGTCCCACGGTTCCTGAACCAGCAAAGGGATCTAAAACCACATCACCTTTAAAAGAGTAATAATTAATCACTTTTTCTGCCAATTCTACGGGAAAAGCGGCGGGATGTTTTGAGTTAGTGACTGGGTTAATCTTCCAAACATTAGTGCGTTCATAACCATCGGCAATTTTTGAGGCTTTTACTACTTCTTGATCGGGATGATTGCGAATATGCCAATCGATTAGTAAATCTGTGTGTTTACGATAGACTAAAACGTATTCAGTCACCGGCACGGTTTTGTATTGGAGAGGGTTTCGATCGGCGGCAAATCTGCGCCCTCTACCAGTTGCCCACCCTGCTCCCTCTGGTTTTAGCCAAATAATATCATCAATAAAATCGTAACCTTCTTCAATAAAAATTCGATGCAAATCAAAGGGAACAGCAATACGTTTAGAAGCTTGATTACGCGAAGCACGACGCAATAGCACGGGAGAAATATTAATGACAAAAAAACGTCCTTCACTCAAAACTCGATGACATTTTCTGATCACCTGTCGCAGCTTCAATAGATAGCTTTCGTATTCTTCAAATTCCGAATATTCTGGACGAGCATTAAAATAGGGTGGTGAGGTAAAGATTAAATCAACACTTTCTGCGGGCATTTCCTCCAAAAGTTCGCTACAATCACCAAATCCGATGGTATTTCTCAGAGAGGAAAGCTTATATTCTTTTTTAGTTTTCTTGGGGGTTTCTAATTTAGATTCATCCTGTTTTAACAGACGAGCGATAATAATTTCAGTCCGGGTTGTCCTATCGGCTAAAATTTCGGTGGTGTAGGCATCGATCACCACTTCCCCAACGGTTTTTTTCTGGTCATTACATAGAGGAACTCGCCAAATATGATATCTGTCATCCACTTCTGGTAAACCTAATTTAATCGCATTAACTAAATTTATTTCCCGCAACCAATTAAGGACAATTTCTTTAGCTTCTGCCACCGTGCGAAGCAGATAACCGCGCTTGTCCGATACCAGTTCTTTTTCCATGTCATTACTCTAGTTCTCTCTAGAATTCTAGCTGATCATTATCCAAAAAACTAGGAGAGTCTCAAGATAGAAATTGGCCACCCTTTAAAAATTCCACATTTCTAAGACTTTTCCCGTAATTGTTTGATTTAACCAGAAAGTATTATGACTGAGGGAGTGAAGATTATTTGCCGTTACTTTCCAGCTTGCTTGGGGATGAAAAAGAATTGCTTCCGCGGGATTACCCGGGTTGAGAGATGCCGGTTTTTGTTGTAAACAATGACAGGGATTGAGACTAAGCGCTTGCCATAATTGTAAAGCTGATAATTGTCCGGTTATTACTAATTTTTCCCAGAGTAGCGGTAAAGCTAATTCTAACCCGATCGCGCCGGGGGGTGCTTCTGCAAAAGAGACGGTTTTTTCTTCGTAGGTATAGGGACGATGATCGATCGCGATTGCATCGATAATTCCCTCCTTAATTGCCGCAATTAACGCCTTGCGATCGCTTTCGTTGCCCAAGGGGGGAGCGAGGTGTAAACTGGGATGATAGCTGGCGATCGATCCTGTATTTAAGAGGAGATGCAACCACGTCACACTAGCGGTTATCGGCAATCCCCGCATTTTTGCCTCGCGAATTAATTCCACTCCTCGACGGGTAGAAATTCGCATGATGTGAACAGGTGTATTAATTTCGCCGACGATTTCTAAAATTGTGGCTAAAGCAGTGGTTTCAGAAATAGCAGGATCTCCGGGTAAACCGAAGCGAATTGAGGTTTCTCCCTCGCGCATGACTCCATTACCCTTTAATTGCTGATTTACGGGGGAAAGGGCGATATTTTGACCGAAGGGTTTTAGGTATTCCAATAAGTGCCGCAACAGTCCCAAATCTTCCAGTCCGCGATTATCGGTAAAACCCACCGCTACAGGCATTAAATCGGCTAATTCGGTCATTTTTTGTCCTTGTCTTCCTAGGGTGAGACTTGCCCAAAAATGCAGACGAGTCGATTTTGAGTCAAAAAACTCTTGACTTTTTTCCTGTAATGTGCTAATGAGTGCGGGGTGATCGAGAGGGGGGAGAGTATTGGGGAGAATTGCCACCCGGGTGCAGCCTCCGGCCGTGGCCGCTTTGAGCAAAGATGCGAGGGTTTCTCGGTCTTCGTGGCCAGGTTCCCCGGAATGACTGTAGAGATCGACTAATCCAGGAGCAAAAATACAGTTTTGACCAGAAATATAGTTACTATTTTCTCTTGGGGGAAGCTGGGATTCGATCGCTTTAATTACCCCCTCCTCAATCCAGACATCGGCAATGCGATCGGTTTGTGTCAGGGGGTCAAGGACTCTAACCTGTTCTATAATTGTCGAGGATTGGCTATTCACGCAGACTAATTAAAACGTCATTTTTTCCTTTGGCAGTATATCACGTTAAGTAAAAAGTAAAAAGTAAAAAAGCTGAGTTCTCGGTTAGGTTGGGGGACGATAAGTTAGAATATTGATCGACTACGGTTTTAATCTTTATTTTAATTGGCTGGCCTACCCTAGGGAGAATTGATAGCCGAATCATGCAACTAGAACTTTTCGATTCTAATAATTTAGAAGAAATTAATCAGGGAACCCCGCGATTAGTTTCTTTTCGAGATTTAGTGCCAGAAATCACCAGCACCAGTTATCTAACCCACAGCATCTATTATTATCCTGCCAAATTTATTCCCCAAGTGGTGAGATTTTGCCTTGATAATTACAGTAAAAAGGATGATTGGATTATCGATCCTTTTGCGGGTTCAGGTACGGTGGGTTTAGAGGCTAAACTTTGTCAAAGAAATGCAGTTTTAACTGACCTGAATTATCTTTTAAACCATATTATCCCGATTAAGATCACAGAACACCAAGAACCATTGAGTTACTCAGAGTTAGATAAAAAAATCTTAGAAGTTTTTGCCAGCAAGGATAAATTTATCCCTCAGTGGTCAAATTTAAACTATTGGTATCCAGAGGAGATTTTAGTAGTTTTACAGAAACTTTGGGCAGGTCAAAAAAGTCTAGAACCTGATTTGTATTCCCAGATCATTCAAGCGGTTTTAGTGAAAGTTAGTAAACAGTTTTCCTATGCAGAACATACGAAACCAAAATTATTTCAATCGAAATACAAAAAATCAGATATACAAGAACTATTACAAAGAGATTGGCAAGAGGAATTAAAACGAACGATTAAAGATATGAGTTTTGAAACTTTAACCAGCGTCAATCAATATATTACCGTAACTTGGCATAATTGTAATCAAGTGCTTTTTTATGGAGGAGTAGATAGTGCCACTTTTAAGATCGAGCAAAATCTAGAGTTAGATTGTTTAATTAGTTCACCCCCCTATCTGCAAGCACAGGAATATATCAGAACAGCAAAACTAGATTTATATTGGTTAGGATATACAGAAAAAGAAGTACAAAAAATCTCTAAGCTAGAAATTCCCTACCGACAGGCTACCAGATTAATCGAAACCGAAACCTTAAATCAAGTGAGATCGAGTTTAGAGAAAGAGAATTTACATAAAATACTCGATTCCTATTTTTGTCACACCATCAACGCTTTAGAAAATGCCACCAGAAAATTAAAACAAGCTGGGAAAGCTTGCATTTTTGTCGGTAATCCGAAAGTGGATGGAGTGGAAGTAGAAACTTGGCGAATATTAGGGGAATATTTTCAGGAAAATGGCTTTATTTTTAATACCGTCTTTGAGGATAGAATTAAAACCAGACAATTATTCAAATCTCGCAAGAATAAAAATCCTGATGGCATGAAATCCGAATATTTACTAATCTTAGAGAAAAGGTAGGTCTAGTTTATAGCGTTTCCCATTCACAAAAGGTACATTCTCGATCTTGAAAAGCTTAATCAGCAAAACTTTAAGTGTGCCGTACAGGTACGAGAACCCCTATATTATGTGTAAAAAACTATGTATCTAAGCACAATTAATTACACATCTAAGCCACTACTCCGTCAGACTTCTGTGGTGGTGAGCAAACAGAGAACTGAAAACTCAAATCCGATCCCTAATAGCTTTATCCCGTCTCCCGTCTCCTGTCTCGACTAGGAAATTAATTTTGCACGACTACTTATGTAAACAACAGGCTTCGATCGTTGAGATAGCGATCGCCCTTGAGGTTCGGCGATTGCAGCTTGGGTAAACATTTAGGGACTTGCGCTTTGATAATAGAGTTCTTGCATAATTAATTCTTGAGAGTTCAAAAATGACAAAAATAGACATAAAACTGCATAAAATGCCTAAATGAAGCATTTAATCGATTAATGCACATTCTTAATTCTCCCGACGACCGGCTCCTAACCCCACCAACAAACTTTTTGCCGCAAACCCTAGCTTAACACCATAGTTCGGGAACCCGTACCGATCGAGCAGTTGTCAGGGGGCCTCGTATTTCGGTAAATTAGCACTCGGAAGGTAAGAGTGCTAATCTGGAAAAGACACTTACCCAAATACAAAAGAAACGGAGGATATTCCATGGCTGCAGTCAGCATCAACGTAACAACTGTTAAACCCCTAGGCGATCGAGTTTTCGTCAAAGTTAGTCCCAGCGAAGAAAAAACCGCCGGTGGTATTTTCCTTCCCGACGCCGCTAAAGAAAAACCCCAAATCGGGGAAGTCGTGGCCGTCGGCCCCGGCAAACGCAACGATGACGGTAGCCGTACCCCTGTAGAAGTAGGTGTGGGTGACAAAGTTCTCTACTCCAAATATGCCGGAACCGATATCAAACTTGGTGGCGAAGAATTCGTTCTCCTCTCCGAAAAAGACATTCTTGCCGCCGTTTCCTAATCATTTACCCTTGAAAACCCCTATTTTGCACGAATAACGAGAAATTATGGCTAAATCTATTATCTACAACGAAGATGCCCGTCGCGCCTTAGAAAAAGGCATGGATCTTCTGGCCGAAGCGGTAGCCGTCACCCTTGGCCCCAAAGGTCGTAACGTCGTCCTCGAAAAGAAATTTGGCGCACCCCAAATCGTCAATGATGGCATCACCATCGCTAAAGAAATCGAACTGGAAGACCATATCGAGAACACCGGTGTGGCTTTAATTCGCCAAGCCGCCTCAAAAACCAACGATGTAGCCGGTGATGGTACTACTACCGCCACCGTTCTCGCTCATGCTATCGTTAAAGAAGGTTTACGCAACGTCGCCGCCGGTGCTAACCCGATTTCTCTGAAAAAAGGGATCGATAAAGCTGCCGATTTCCTCGTCAGTCAAATCGCCAAACACGCGAAACCCGTAGAAGATTCTAAGGCGATCGCACAAGTGGGCGCTATCTCTGCCGGTAACGATGATGAAGTCGGTCAAATGATCGCCTCGGCCATGGATAAAGTCGGCAAAGAAGGCGTAATTTCCCTAGAAGAAGGGAAATCGATGACCACCGAACTAGAAATCACCGAAGGGATGCGTTTTGACAAAGGTTATATCTCTCCCTACTTTGTCACCGACACCGAACGCATGGAATGCGTTTTTGAGGATCCCGCTATTCTGATTACCGACAAAAAAATCGGTTTAGTACAGGATTTGGTTCCCATTCTCGAACAAGTGGCCCGTCAAGGTAAACCCCTAGTAATTATCGCCGAAGACATCGAAAAAGAAGCTTTGGCAACCCTAGTGGTTAACCGTCTGCGCGGTGTTCTTAACGTCACTGCGGTGAAAGCTCCCGGATTTGGCGATCGCAGAAAAGCGATGTTAGAAGATATCGCCGTCTTAACTGGTGGTCAAGTAATCAGCGAAGATGCGGGTTTAAAACTGGAAACCACTAAAATTGACAGCTTAGGTACGGCCCGTCGTATCACCATGAACAAAGATACCACCACCATCGTGGCCGAAGGAAACGACGTGGCAGTGAAAACCCGTTGTGAGCAAATTCGCCGTCAAATCGAGGAAACCGATTCTTCCTACGATAAAGAAAAACTGCAAGAACGTCTGGCTAAATTAGCCGGGGGTGTGGCAGTGATTAAAGTCGGTGCCGCTACGGAAACGGAAATGAAAGACCGCAAATTGCGCTTAGAAGACGCAATTAACGCCACTAAAGCAGCCGTAGAAGAAGGTATCGTCCCCGGGGGTGGTACTACTTTAGCTCACTTGGCTCCCCAATTGGAAACCTGGGCTAAAGAAACCCTACACCATGAAGAATTAACCGGTGCTTTAATCGTTTCTCGCGCCATTGCTGCCCCCTTAAAACGGATCGCTGAAAATGCCGGCCAAAACGGTGCAGTTATTGCCGAACGGGTGAAAGAAAAGCCCTTTAATGTCGGTTATAATGCCGCTACCGGTGAGTTCTCCGATATGTTTGAGGCGGGTATCGTTGACCCTGCGAAAGTGACTCGTTCTGCCCTACAAAATGCCGCTTCGATCGCTGGTATGGTTTTAACTACCGAGTGTATTGTGGTGGATAAACCGGAAAAAGAAAAATCCGCTCCTCCCGCCGGCGGTGGTGACTTCGACTATTAATAATTAGGGTTTGCTGAAAAAGTACGGGCGAAGCATTCGGGCAATAACCTATCGGTGAAACCGTAGATTTTTTATCCGAATGCTTCGCCCCTACAGGACGCGGGCCGATGAAGACGCAAGGTTTTGAAGCACGATTCTCTCAAAATCTTGCACCTGTTTCGCGAGAAAAGCCACAAAACCCTTACCTTGCCTACATTTCACCTTTATTCAGCAAGCCCTAATTAGTCTGTTTTTTCTTGACTCGAGCGCTTAAATGCGATCGAGTTTTTTTTAATGAAAAAACATCACTTCGGGTTAAGGAAAGTACAATTTTATCCCCGGCGCTTTTTCCTTGCGGTAAAATATTGATAGCTCGATCGGGTATCCCGATTTACAGCCCGCCATGCGGAACAAATCTGGATTGTTAAGTAGGTAGGCGTTAAAAGTTGTCAGACACCCCCCTTATCAAGGGGGGCAGGGGGGATCCCCCCCGCCTATCGGCACCCCCCTTATCAAGGGGGGCAGGGGGGATCGAACCTAAAATCCATTTTTAATTTAATTATAACCAGCTACTTAACTTATACCACGATGTCGAAAAAAGCGAAAGGATTCGGTCAGTCGCCAACTCCCACGAGAAAATTTAAGGATTTTCTCCTTGCTTTTGGGGATTTTTATCGAAAAAATTCCAAAGATGAAACGAAGCTACAGCAATTTTTAAAAGCAAATATTAATAAATTAGATGATTTACTTTTAGACGCTTTACCTTTAGTCTTCACAAGCTTAATCGCCGATAAATCAATAGACGAGCGAGAAATAATAGCCAGCCTTTTCGAGAATTTTGCTGTCACCATTGACAAGTTTCCGTTAGGCGATCGAGCAACAAATTTAGAATTAAGTATTACCGCTCATAATCTCAGCCTAAAAATTTACACCCGCGAGAATTCCCCCGTAGATTGGGCGGGAACCCTCAATAACCTCGCTCTCGCTTACAGCGATCGAATTCGGGGTGATCGGGCTGATAATCTGGAGAAAGCGATCGAACTGTACGGGCAAGCTTTAGAAATCTATACCCGCAAGAATTTCCCCGTAGATTGGGCGATGACCCTCAATAACCTCGCCAGCGCTTACAGCGATCGAATTCGGGGTGATCGGGCTGATAATCTGGAGAAAGCGATCGAACTGTACGGGCAAGCTTTAGAAATCTATACCCGCAAGAATTTCCCCGTAGATTGGGCGGGAACCCTCAATAACCTCGCCAGCGCTTACAGTGATCGAATACTGGGCGATCGGTCTGAAAATCTAGAGAAAGCGATCGAACTGTACGGGCAAGCGTTAGAAGTCTATACCCGCGAGAATTTCCCCGAAAATTGGGCGATGAGTCAGCATAATTTGGCCAATGCCTATTGCGAGCGAGTTTTAGGAGAGCGGAAGGACAATTTAGAACGGGCGATCGATCTCTACAATCAAGCCGCTCAAATCTCTACTCGTGCCGCGTTTCCCGTGCCATGGGCGGGGAATCAAGGGGATTTGGCAGAAGCTTTGATGCAACGGGATAACCCCGGCGATCTCGATACTGCGATCGCTCTACTTCAAGAAGCTCTAGAAGTCTCCCCCGCAGGTTGTCAAGATTTTATTGACTTTCAGTATCGATTAGGAATAGCTCTTTCTCAAAGGTACGATCGCGACAAAAATTTCGACGATCTCCGACAGGCTTTAGTAGCTTATAAAACCGCCCTAGATCTGATTAGTCCCGAACATTACGATCGAAAAGATATCTGGAAAGCGCTGCCCACTACCCAAACCATTCTCGGTAGTCGTCTGGTGCGGGATGGCGAATGGCAGCAAGGGTTACAACTGTTGTTAAATAGCGTCAATCAACTTAGTACCAGTGACGATCGCCTAGCCCATGCGAACGCGCTCTACCACACCGGCCGCGCCTACGAAGTTCTGTCCGATCGAGAGAAAGCCCGTCTCTACTATCGCGATGCCCTGCGTTGGTACGAATATTTACAGGATTTACCCGGAATCGCTAAAAGTCGCACTGGATTGGGGAATGTTTTCGTATCCCAAGGACATCTAGAGAAAGGAATGGAGGAACTCGATCGAGCGAAAGCAATCTACCAACAACTACCACAGACCGATCCCGATAAAGTGGAGGAGATAGACATTATCTATCAAGCTTCTCGACGGGCGATCGAACGACAAACCAGCGAGGTATATTTATGACAAGTGCCGATGATCTTTTTAAGCAATCCTTTGACAATATCCAACGGTTAGGACTGAAGGAAATCCCCTTTACCGAAAGCCCGATCGATTTAAACAGCGATACCCTCGATCGTGTTTTTACCGGGCGACAAAAAGAATTGGGACGGGTGTTTAATCTGTTCCAAAGTCGCGAGCGTCGTCGGATTCTGGTTTCCGGTCGTTTAGGAATCGGCAAAAGTGCTTTTTTACTGGAAGTATTGTCGGTTATGCGCCGCAATCGTCCGCAAATGTTGACTACCTATATATCTCTACCCGCAGGTTTAGATATCGCCACTACAGCACTGATCGCCCTCGCTAGAGCGATGCCAAATGACGATTGGGCGCAGCGTCAACTCCATCAGATGGGAATTCCCACCGCCAAAGTGTTAAAAGAACGCGGGGCGGAAGTGGGGGCTAATGCAATCCTTACGGGTAAACTTACCGAGAAAGATTTACCGATTACGAAATTTCAATATCCGACTGTGAGCTTCGATACATTGTTAGAGCGGGCGCAAAAAATATATCCGCAGGGGATTCTGATCGCGATCGATGATCTAGATAAACAAAATCCTAGTGTGGTACGGCAAATGATGCACGACGCGCAGGGAATGTTAAAAGGTCGGGCTTGGTTTATGCTGACGGCCCACCCCATCGGGATGACGGGAGATTTATTAACCAGTGAACGCGGTTTATTTGACTTGCATTTGCCACTAGAAGAACTAGATGCCGATACCACATACCAGATGTTAATTAACTATCTCAAAAGTGCCAGAATTAACAACGATTGTACAGATCCGAAAGATGACAGGTGTGTACTTCCCTTTTTACCAGATGCGGCAAGACGTTTTTGTGAGGTTTCTCTCGGCAAACCCCGTTTGTTCAACCGCTTGGGGAATATTGTACTCTCCACTGCGGCCGATCTTCAGGTTAAAACGATCACGATGGAAGTTCTCGAAAAAGGATTAAAAGCAGCCGAACAGGATTTCCGACAACAAGCGGCCTTAAACGCCAAAGAGGAAAGAATTCGTCTGCTTTTGCAACGCAAAGGTAATATCTCCGACGATTCGATCACCATCGATGAGCTTGAAAGTTTAGGTTTTCGGGCATTTAGTGATATTTTGCCCTTTCTAGAAAGATTGGAAGAAGCTGATCTAGCTCAAAGGTTAAATCAAGAGGATGTGACGGTTTTCGAGCCGATCCTTCTCCCTCCGGCGGATTGAAGGGAAAACGAAAATACACCGGCAAAAATCGATCGCCGTTCCCAGAAAAATCCTTTAAGGATTTGGGATCGATCGCACCAGCAGAGTCAGAATACTGGTTAATACTGCCACTACCACGGGAATAATCAACGATTTTGCTCCCTTAAGGTCCGATACATCCTGAATTAAAGCGTCCTGTGTTCCCTCTACTTTTTCTAATCGCCTATCAATAATCTTGAGTTCGGTTTTCACCTCGGCCATATCTACTTTTAGATCGGTGAAATCTTTCTGTAAAGAGTCTAATTTTTCCGTGATATTTGTCAGGATAATTTCTAGGGAATTGGTGACGGGGGATTGACTCATCTGAATTTCGGGGAATATTCGATCGCCTAGTGGTATTGTAGGCTGATAATCGTTATTGGTAATTCTGCGATCTTTCGGGAGTGACGGAATTACAACGATCGCATTGATCAAATATCTTCTTCAGAAAGTCCCGCTTGTTTCAAAAAATGCTTGAGTAATCCGATTTTTAAATCCTGGTTTCCGTGAATCGGCACAGAGATACGGGTGGGATTATCTGGCTGACAGTAAATGTGATGGCTACCTTGAATTCTCAATAATTCCCATCCGTGACGCTCTAAAATTTTGGCGAACTTTTTCCCAGAAATCGATTTCATATCGCTATTTCTAGAATACGAGTTTTCGGATCGGTCGGCAAGGATTCCACATCTATGGATAGACAACCTTCGATCGCCTCGTGTAAATTCTCTAGTAGTTCCTCGAAAGTTTCTGCTTGGGTGGCACAGCCGGGGAGCGCCGGGACTTCCCCCCAGAAGCCACCTTCCTCCGCCTCGTGAACGATAACTTTCATTTTCATTGCTTATCTCCTAGATCGATCAATGGGAGGGATGGATAGATAATTATTACCACTCCTAAAATCTAACATTTCTACGGGGTTGTGTAAATAATCAGTCTTCAATAACTGGATTTAGTCTAAATATTGTAGGCTGTTTTTGTAGGTGATGCAATCCTTACCAACTGACGACATTCTGTTTTAATGGCTTGTTGTAGTTCTTGTGCCTCTGAATCGCTTAAAATGTCTGAAAACTTGGCCAGAGGATGATTGTTGCCTGTTGCCTGAACTCGATGTAAAAAATCTAACACGGTTTCTATTAGATCATCAGGTGCTTGTTCGAGTTCTTGAATTAATTGTTGACGATGGTTCATAGACAGTCTTAACGAGTAATACAGTAAATGTGATGGCTACCTTGAATTTTCAATGAGGTTCTCCAATTTTGGCAAACCTTTTCCCAGAAATTGATTTTAATTGACTCATCTGAATTTTGGGGAACATTCGATCGCCTAGTACTATTGTAGGCTGATAATCGTTGCCGTTTCCTCTCTCTTATAACAAAGAAAAACCCACTGCCCCCAGCGTTGGTGGATATTTCGACTAATAATCAATAGATCAAAGCAAAAGTAACTGAATTTCCTGAGAAAGTGGCTAATACTAAATCGGGCTATTAAAAACTGATTATTTATTCTCCCTATTGCTTTTTGCCTCTTGCCTTTTGCCTAAAACCCATAACTTTTGTA
Organism: Microcystis viridis FACHB-1342; assembly: GCF_014698335.1. Lineage (GTDB taxonomy): Bacteria > Cyanobacteriota > Cyanobacteriia > Cyanobacteriales > Microcystaceae > Microcystis > Microcystis ichthyoblabe_A. The sequence continues at coordinate 41,806 of NZ_JACJSV010000018.1, forward strand.
CCTCACTAGACTGAAAAACGCTATAGTATAAGCTCTTGTGCAAAAACAAAAGAGTTGAGTGTTTCCGCTCAACTCCTTGGTTATCTATGCTTGATTCTTTGACACTCCCATCGGTAAAACCGAGGGATTCTTGGGCTGAATCTTGCCTCTACTAGCAATGCTAATTTTGGTCTTACATTTTCATGTCTAGTCCGACTACACCTATAAGGCAAGCACTCTTGTGGACTACTCCCCAAGCTTAAATTCGGGTATGCCCTACCCTATTTGATTATTTTATCTCCCACATATCCCATATTTTTTGTTAGAGGGCAGTGAGGTATTGGGTCAACCTTTTTGAGTTGGTGACACTAGCCTTTTTACAACGGTCAGTTCGCGTGCCACGACTACACATCTGACTTTCCGCTTGCTTTCACTTTAGCACAAATTATCTTAAAACAGCAGAGTTTTAGTTGTGCTTCGCTGTTTCTATACTGGTCGGGGTTTCATCCCGTCGGTAAAACCGAGGGTCTTCACCCCGACATTTAAGATAAAGTGTTATTGTGACTGCCAAAAACTTGCGCTTTTAGTGCATCAATTTCGGCTAATAACTCGCGACGATTTTCATCTTTGAGCAGATAGCGCCAGACAAACCAACCAGTGTAAACGATCCCAACTAATTGTAGGATAGGAGCAAGGAGGGGAATATCATCGATCGCATCTAAAACCGCTAGGGTAACTTTCACGGTGACAAAACTCGCTAAAATTGCCCCCAGAACGATTAAAGGTTTTTTGTATCCAGAGAAGAAACTACCGATATAATCGGGGACATTAGCCAGATATGACATTACCGAATCCCACACTGGTTCTACATATTCAGACCAAATCTGTTCGGTGCTGCTGCTGGGTTTGCTCAGAGACCCGGGTAAATCTGTTCTAATCGGATTTTGTGTTTCGGTGGGTTGCATTGATTCCATATTAACTGATCCTCATCATAAAGGTTAGACAGTGCGCGAATACGACCAACGGGGGTCAATTTTAACAGACTGAATAGACTAACTCGCTGTTGCCCATATTATCGGATAATTGCGATAGTAGGCGGAAAGTTTCTCAACAACTATTAAGAATCAAGGATTTAGCTTCTCAATTTTATCGTCAGTCTGACCGCAATTCTCTATTCTAACAGCAGGTAGCGATCGGAGTTGAGGAATCGGGGGGATGTCAGTTATCAGTGAACAGTAATCAGTTATCAGTGAGGAAATAGGTAGTAAAAAGCCAGTGGGTTACGGCGAATACTCAATTTTTAGTGAGATTATAACTTATTTTTCGCCTAACCCACCCTACAGATGATTACCTATTCCTGGATAAGTTGCATGGGTGCGGTGCGAGGATCGATGATTTTCTGACCTAAACCCGAAAATTTGACCGCTAGACTCATTTTTTTGCCCGTACCGAGGATATGGGTCACTTCTCCTTCTCCAAAAGTAGAGTGTAACACTCGATCGCCTACCTGCCATTTTCTTTGATCAGAGACAGTTTTTTCCATAGGAACCACTTTTGGGGTCTTTTTCGGTTTCAGGTTGCTTGTGAGCAATTCTGGGGGCAATTCCTGCAAAAATTGGGAAGCTACCTTCATCTCTTTATTCCCCCAGACGTATCTTTCTTTTGCGTAGGTTAAAAATAATTGTTCCTTGGCCCGAGTCACCCCCACATAACACAAACGGCGTTCTTCCTCAAGGGCAATGGGATCGTTTAAACTACGATTATGGGGAAAAATGCCCTGTTCTAAACCGACTAAAAAGACGACAGGAAACTCTAAACCTTTGGCCGAATGAAGGGTCATTAACGAGACTTTTTCTTGACCTTCCTGAAGATTATCTAAATCCGAGGCTAAACTAGCACTAGCGAGAAATTCCTGGAGATTGGTTTCTTCGTTTTCCTCTTGGAATTGTACCACAGCGCTATACAATTCTTGAATATTCTCGATCCGGGTATCAGCTTCCTCGGTTCCCTGCTGTTTTAATTCATCAATATATCCCGAATCTTCCATGATTTTATCTAGGATTTCACTAGCGGATAAATCGGTGATTTTTTCTTGCAGGTTTTGGATAATTTTAGCTAATTTATTGATGCTTTTAGTCGCACGACCGGCGAGAGTATTAACGGAAGTTTCATCGCTGATAATTTCCCATAAAGGTACTCCTAATTCTTGGGCAGCTTTGAGCAAATTATCGATTGTGGTTTTACCGATACCGCGTCGGGGAGTGTTAATAATTCTCAGTAAACTAACGGTATCAGCAGGATTGGCAATCACTCGTAAATAAGCGATCGCATCTTTAATCTCCTGTCGATCATAAAATTTAAATCCCCCGACAATATTATAGGGAATATTATTGCGAATTAACCCATCTTCAAAGGGACGAGATTGGGCATTAATTCGGTAGAGAATGGCAAAACTACCCCAATTTAATTCGGGATTTTCTTGGGTAAATTCTCGAATTTTATCGATAACAAAAGCCGCTTCTTCCTGTTCATCCCTGGCTTTAAAAACATAGATAATCTCGCCCCCTTCTCTAGTGGGAACAAGGACTTTATCGATTCTTTGACTATTCTTTTCAATTAATTTATTAGCCGCTTGTAGAATATTCTCCCGTGAACGATAGTTTTCCTGTAATTTCACCATCGTGCGAGTATCATCATCGGGTAAACCATCGCCAAAGTCCGCTTGAAAATTGAGCAGAATAGTAAAATCCGCCATCCGAAAACTATAGATAGATTGGTCGGCATCACCCACCACAAAAATCGATCGATCCGTCCAATTCCACTCACTTTTTTTCGTTTCACCATTGGTGGACAAAAGCCTAATTAACTCGTACTGAATCCGGTTAGTATCCTGGTATTCATCGACTAAAATATGCTTAAATTGCGTGTGCCAATAACCGAGAATAGATTCATTTTGCTGAAAAAGACGGACTGGAACCAGTATCAAATCATCAAAATCTAGGGCGTTATTTTGTGCCAATTGCATCTGATAAGCCTGATAAACTTCAGAAATGACCTTTCCCCGAAAATGAGGGTTTTCTCTGGCGTAATCTGTGGGTGTTAAACCTAAATTTTTGGCATTACTAATCGCATAACGTAGATTGCGAGCGTCAAATTTTTTATCGTCTAAATTCATTTGTTTAGTGACGATATTTTTTACCAAACTTTGGGCATCAGATTCGTCCATAATTGAGAAATTCCTTTGCCAACTATGACCATATTCATCCTGATATTTATTAATGTCATAGCGCAAAATTCGACCGCAAAGACTGTGAAAAGTTCCAATCCAGAGTTTTTTAGTATAATTCCGATAAACTTGAGAAAAGAGTTTTTTCTGTTCGTATTCTTCCAAAAGTTCTAATCTTTGACCGTATTTTTCCTGTGCTTTTTGTTGAGCAAAAGTTTTTTCAATTCTCGTTTTCATTTCCCGGGCCGCCTTATTGGTAAAAGTGACCGCGAGAATATTTTCCGGATCGACCCCATGATGACGGATCAAATGGGCGATACGATAGGTTAAAGCGCTAGTTTTTCCCGATCCTGCTCCAGCAACCACCAACAAGGGGCCGCAAAAATGCTCCACAGCAATGCGCTGAGAAGGATTGAGTTGTTCTAAATAATCGGCTGTGACTGTCATAATCTTGGCATATAGCTCTGCGACCTCTATTACTCAGGCTACATCATCGAGACAGGTATCGCTCATTAGTCAACCCCTTCGAGAGATAAAAATTTTTTGGGCCAGTTTGTTTCAAGTCGTTCAAGATTCTAAGTTGTCCTCTACAATGGAATTAGCGGAGACGAAAGTTTCCGTTCACTCCTCACACCACACTCCGTCCGGACAATGTTCGGGCGGTTTCTTATTGAAAATACTTGATCTCTACAAATTCCCTGTTACACTGTATTATCAAAGATTTCTTGGAATCTTTTTGCGTTCAAATGTACTACCATGTGAGGGACATCACTTGTCTAAACGTTATTTGTTCACCTCCGAATCGGTTACAGAGGGACATCCCGATAAAATTTGTGACCAGATTTCTGATACCATTCTCGATGCTCTGTTATCCCAAGATGACCACAGCCGTGTAGCGGCTGAAGTGGTTGTCAATACAGGGTTAGTCTTGATTACTGGTGAAATCACCTCGAAAGCACAGGTTCATTTCGTCGATTTAGTTCGCAAGAAAATCGCTGAAATTGGCTATATCAACGCCGATAACGGATTTTCCTCGAATAGTTGCACCGTTTTAGTCGCTCTAGACGAACAATCTCCCGATATTTCCCAGGGGGTCACGGCTGCTCAGGAAAATCGCGAACTTCTCAGCAATGATGAACTCGATAAAATTGGTGCGGGAGACCAGGGTATTGTCTTCGGTTTCGCTTGCAATGAAACCCCCGAATTTATGCCCTTACCGATTAGTTTAGCCCACCGCATCGCTCGCCGTCTAGCGGCAGTCAGAAAAACCGGTGAACTGTCCTATCTGCGTCCCGACGGTAAAACGCAAGTATCGGTCATTTATGAAAATGGTCGTCCCGTGGGTATCGATACTATCCTTGTTTCTACCCAACACGATGCTACTATCGGCGATATCACCGATAATGATCTCGTCCAACAAAAGATTAAAAGTGATCTCTGGAAAGCGGTAGTAGAGCCAGTTTTCAGCGATTTAGAGATTAAACCCGATGCCAACACCCGTTATCTGGTTAATCCCACCGGAAAATTCGTCATTGGTGGACCCCAAGGCGACGCGGGATTAACGGGACGGAAAATTATCGTCGATACCTACGGTGGCTATTCTCGTCACGGTGGCGGTGCTTTCTCCGGTAAGGATCCTACCAAAGTCGATCGCTCTGCGGCCTATGCTTGCCGTTATGTGGCCAAAAATATCGTCGCTGCTGGTTTGGCCGATAAGTGCGAGATTCAAGTGGGTTATGCGATTGGGGTAGCTCGTCCGGTGAGTCTCTTCGTGGAAACCTTTGGCACTGGCAAAGTCGCTGATGATGTGATTCTGGACTTAATCAATAAATACTTTGAACTCCGTCCGGCCGGTATTATCCAAACCTTTAACCTGCGCGGTTTACCCAGTGAAAGAGGCGAGCGTTTTTACCAAGATGTGGCCGCTTATGGTCATTTTGGTCGCAATGATCTCGATTTACCCTGGGAAAAGACCGATAAAGCCGCTATCCTCAAAGAAGCTTTGACTTCTGTGGTAGTATAGGGTTAGAAATTAACTGCAATTTTTGATTGAGGAGTAGAGTTTAAGGCTCTATTCCTTTTTTATACTAAATTCGTTGAGTATAGGCTACTTATGAGAAGAGGCAAAAGCGGGAATAAATAATCAGATTTTCTAACCTGAAGATTAATCTTCAGTTTGCTAGGCTAAAATCTGAAAGAATAACCAATTTTTAGCTTTAATTGACTTTGATCATGGCTATTAGTGGCAATATCTCCCTCGATACCGAAATCGATCACACCTTGACGATTAATTTGCTGACGAATTCCCATTCCAGTGCGAATTAAAACTCCACCATTACTATTATCGCTGGTAATTACGCCCAATTCTGCTAGAAAAGTTTGATCGAAGCGTTTCGGATAACCAATCGGTCGCGAATAACCGAGAATTGCAGCGGGTAAAAAAGATCGATCGCCATTATCGGGGTCAGTTTTTATGTTTAAATCGAGATTAAGATGCAAGCGATCGAATTGACCGAGAGTTTTACTGGCAATTCCCCGCAGACGAAAATCTAATCCACTAGCATTATTTCCCGTCGGTAATCCCACATCGGTACGAATAGCAAAAGCAGGAACATTATCGTATTCGCGATTGAAATTATAGAAAAAACCTACGGATAAATTCCCCACATCAAAATCCGTGTCATCACTATTAACTCGTCCTCCCACTTGTGGATCAATACCGATAATAATATGACCATTACGAATAATACCATTGAGGTATTCAAGATCAAATTCACCACCGACATTGCTGTTTTCAGGAAAGACTAACCCAGTACCAAATTCTATCGATTGTTCCCCAAAACCCATACTTTCAGCATCATCAAAAGAAAGGGGACGACCAGAATCCAGATTATTATGATCGTTGGCAAAAACTGGATTAGTAAAACTGGCAACTAAACCCACGGCAATCAATAAAAATCTTCTCATTTTGTCGGTTCCTCTTGAGCATTGCTGTGGTCAGGTTTTTTCTCCGTATTAGGAGGGTTTTCTGGGGAGTGATTTTCGTGGTTATGGTGTTGGTGATCTCCTCCCTCATCTACTTGAGAATCATCAGGTTTTTTCTCAGAATTATCAGGATTTTCGTGATTATGACCTTCGTGAGAAATATCTGCTGGCATTAATCCCATACCCGGAATTCCTGACTCAAAACGATGATCATGTAGTCCTTCACCACCATAATTTTTTCCTGCTTCCATTTCCCGATGATTAGCAGCCATTACTAACCAAATAGCGCGGGTAATTTGTTCGTCTTTTTGTTGGGGAGTTAGCCAATCTGATGCCAGAATATCATTAACCATATCGTGTAACATATGCAGGTTATCGAAGGTGTTAGATATTGCGGGAAAACGTCGGGCAAACTTGGGACTAAGTTCGGCAAACATGGGCATAAAAGCTCGATCAGTGCGATACAATTCCTGACTATGGTATTGTTTACCCACCTGTTTATAAGCCTGTTTTTGTTCCTCTAAAGTTTTCTCATAAAGCAAGTCATACATGGTTCCTTGTAGCCAATGGTAGCCCCAAAATAAGCCATTAACTTTCGGATATTTCTGGCGAAAAGCTTTAGAATAGGGTTGGGAATCCAGATAACCCATATTCATCGGTAATCCAGTAATAGCATAGGGAACTTTTGTCAAGTAAAATTGATATAATTTTTCAATTTCTGCTTCTTTTTCCTCGTTGGTTAATTTGCTGCTGGCTAAAACATCAACGGTTTGAGCATGGAAAATATGCGCCCACTCGAAAACCTGTTCTAAAACACCGTATTTTCTGCCAAAAGTTGGGGAAATATTACCCTCGTCGGGCATAAATTTAGGCGGATTTTTTAAAACCCAATTAATTTTTTGGTATGTCTTAGTTTCTAAATCTTTCGCTTTTCCCGTTACGATATCTTCGTAAGCAAAGGCATGACCAACAGCGATCGCATTTAAGTCTAAAGCTAAATCTCTGACATTATAAATTGCATTATTATAAACCCCTCTTTGGGGATAAATATGATTACGTTGCTTGTTATACATCCAAGCTGGTATATTGTCAGAAATTGCTTGTAAATTCTGAGTTTGAGGTGAATCAAGATGTAAATGTTGAGCAATGACAGGAGTAGAAATCAGTGCTACAGTTACCAATAAAATTAACTTTTTCATGATAGTTAAACCTTGAGATTAGGGCAAATAAATTGATCGTCTTTTGCTGGTGTATCCGTCCATCCTTGCAGGGTTTCGGTTAATTGTTGACGCAATAAAAGCAATTGTTCCACTTGTTTATCGATCTCAGCAATATGTTTAATTAATTTTTCCTGAATATCTCCACAGGGTAACTCGCCCTGATCATGAATTACTAAACATTCGCGGATCTCTTGCAGACTTAAACCCAAGGATTGCAATCTCTTGACAAATAGCAAGCGATGGACAGTATCGGGAGTAAATAGGCGAAATTGTCCCTCTGTCCTCTCAGGGGACTGAATTAGTCCTAATTCCTCGTAATAACGGATTGTTTTAACCGAAACACCACTTTCTAGGGAAAGTTGACCGATTTTGAGCATTATTTTTGCTCCTTAATCCTATCGTTTCTCCATGATAAAATCTCCCCTTGACTGGAGAATCAAGGGGGGGGAGAAGAAATATTTTTTTAACTGACTTTACACTCAACTCCAAAACCGACCAAGAGAACTTTTTCCAAGGGTTCCCCCTCCTGGGGACGTTGATAGTTAATAATTTTGCGAATTCGCAGGTCTGGATTGATTAAAGTAATTGAATCCACGGAAACACTGCGAGTATAATTGGTGGTCATTAATAACTCTCTGGTGGTGGAATCAAAGCGAAAAGCGGAGATAATTGGTCTTGCTTCTTCGTAGGCGCGATCGCGAAGATAATCCCCTTCTAAATAACCGTTATTTTCTGTTTTAACCACAAATAAAAGATTAAGATTTTGTCGCACTTCTTCCCCTTTTTCCGAGATGGTATAGAAACCTAAATTAAACCCCGGGATAGTTTCTAAATCCGCAATATCAGCATAGTTATTATCTCTCAGAACTTTCTGTTTAATCTCCCTGGTGAGGGGTTGGATGAGAAATTCAGTGCGGGAACGTTCCACTTCTTGAGCAGCTAGATAATGATAGGTTCTTTCCGTTTGCCAACTACCGACACAATAGGCAAAAAATTGCTGAAAAACTTCGGTATTCATAGATTTAATTCTCCTCTTGTCAGTATCTTAATTTTAAGTTATTTTATCACTAAGTTGTTCCCTATTTTCAAAACCATAACAATCTCGAACCAGATAAAGTGGCCTACCCTTTACTTCCTCATAAACCCTGCCAATATATTCGCCAATAATACCAAGGGTGAGTAATTGAATTCCTCCTAAAAATAAGACAGCAACCATCAGAGAAGCGTATCCGGGTACATCGATTCCGAAGATAATAGTTCTGAGGATTAAAAAACTAGCATAAACAAGACTAACAAGTGCAATGATCAATCCTACATAAGTCCAGACTTTCAGAGGTAAAAAACTAAAAGAAGTAATACCATCAATGGCAAAATTCCATAATTTCCAGTAATTCCATTTAGTTTGTCCTTGATACCGGGGTTCTCGATCAAATAAAATTGATGTCTGTTTATATCCCACCCAAGCAAATATTCCTTTCATAAATCTTTGACGTTCGGGCATCTTTTTAATTGATTCTACCACTCGGCGATCAATTAAACGGAAATCTCCAGTATTAGGAGGAATAGAAACCCGACTTAATTTATTTATGACTTGATAGAAACCTTCTGCGCTGAAACGTTTAAACCAACTTTCGCCAATTCTAACCAGACGGGAAGCATAAACCACATCATAACCCTCGTGCCATTTTTCGATCATTTCGGCAATTAATTCTGGCGGATCTTGTAAATCAGCATCAATAGGAATAACTGCCATTCCTTGACTATAATCAATTCCTGCTGACATGGCGGTATCTTTACCAAAATTACGCGATAAATTAACCACTTTAATTTGTGGGTAAAGTTGATGATATTCCACGAGATTTTTGAGAGTATTGTCACGACTACCATCATTAACGCAAATGACCTCATAACTGGTATTTAGTGCCTCTAAAACCGCTAAAAGTCGCCGAAAGAGAGCGTCGATATTTTCTTGTTCGTTATACAGAGGGGCAACAACAGATATTCTCACTGGTATTTGATTTGATAGCATATTAATTGACAAAAAACTAGAGAAATTACCTAACAAATGTCAGCAGTCAAAACTTGTTCGTACTTACCTGCTGCTTGCTGCCAAGTATAGTTATATTCGATTAATTTGCGAGCATTTCTAGATAATTTTTCTCGCAACTCTGCCGATTTAAAAAGACTGCTAATCGCCGTACAATATTGCTCAATACTATTAGCCATTAAGGCTGCTAAAGGAACATTATTTACTGCCACTGTTAATCTTTCTAAACCTCGATCCCTGGCTACCACTGGCACCCCAGAAGCCATGAACTCTAGGGTTTTGAAATTCATTCCAAAACCTGTTCTTAGGGGAATAACCACCACAGTTGCCTGATAAAGATAGGTGGTCATTAATGGTACTTGTCTCGTTACAATTACTCCTTTTAACTTAGTTAATTCTTGCACTTCTAGGGATGGATTACCACCGACTAGAGTTAAAGTAGTATCGGGGTAAGTAATTTGTCCTTGGGGACGAATATAAATTTCATTAACACTATGTTCACTGGTAATTACTGAGAATTTTTGACTCTTAACTGCCCTATCTATCCAGTTTTGCATCTCTTGTTACAGCAATTGAGCTAATCTTTGGAGTTTAGCAATTATTCCAGTTTTGGCATATCGAGGACGGGTAAAAACTACCAATTCACTAACAAATTTACCTAACTTATCTACCTCCTCATCCCTAACATCAGCATTAGACTGAACGATGACAGTAATATCATGATTTTTGCCTAGATACTTGAGTAAATTAAAAGTTCTGCCCTGAGTTCCTCCTTTGCGAGATGGATAGGGAAAGGTGGAACTAATCATTAAGATATTCATAGCTATTTCTCTAAACGATTTTCCACCATCATGCGGACAATATCGGTCATTTTGTATCGTGCTTGCCAACCTAATTTTTCCTTAGCTTTGAGGGGATTACCGCGACTAATGGCTAAATCTGTTGGTCTTAATAAACTTCGATCGGAAATTACATGATCTTGCCAATTTAAACCAACAGTAGCAAAAGCTGTGGCGACAAAATCCTCCAGTTTTGAACTTTCTCCCGTGGCAATGACGTAATCATCGGGTTGCTCCTGTTGCAGCATTAAATACATCGCTTCAACGTACTCTGGCGCCCAACCCCAATCCCTTTGAATATCCATATTTCCTAAGTGTAAAGTCTCGGTACTTCCCCAAGCAATTCTAGCCACGGCAGCGATAATTTTTTGGGTAACAAAGCGCTCGGGACGCAGGGGAGATTCATGATTAAAAAGTATGCCTGAACAGGCAAAAATTCCGTAGGCTTCTCGATAATTAGCCACTTCCCAAAAAGCCGCCGATTTGGCCACAGCGTAGGGACTGCGAGGACGAAAAGGGGTATTTTCGTCGGCAGAATTATCGCCGATATCCCCGAAACATTCACTCGATCCGGCATTATATAATTTAATTTTTGCTCTGGTAAATCGAATTGCTTCTAAGAGATTTAAGGTTCCAGTGGCAATACTTTCTAAGGTTTCCACTGGCTGCTCAAAAGATAAACCCACAGAACTTTGTCCAGCCAAATTATAGACCTCATCCGGCTGAATTTTAATTAACACCTGTAGGACACTGCGAAAGTCATTCAGTGACATTGATTCTAGTTTTACCTGTTCCTTGATTCCCAAACGTTTCAGGTTACTAAAAGAGGACATCTGAGCATCCCGGGAGGTGCCAGAAACCGTATAGCCTGCTTTTAACAGTAATTCGGCTAGGTAGGCTCCATCCTGCCCCGATATACCACAAATTAACGCTTTTTTACTCATTTATTTACAATAATTTACTTTTGCGGGTTTAACATCGCCTTGGCGGCCTCGCTTAAATAACCGATTTGTCCGTAGGCATAGAGAAGATTATCAAAGCTTTTAGCGGGATCATTGATAAATTTGACAGATTTAACCAATCCTCTCACCAAACGCTCACCTCCTCGCCCAAATTGAGCCAATCCCGTCCTTCCTGCCACTTCTTCCCGGTAGTGTTCGCTGATGCCTTGCCACCAACTGCGACTCATAAACCATTGACGATTGATTCTTTCTGGGGCCACATTGTGTTCCACCAATGCTGCAGGAAAATAGCCCACTTGCCATCCCTGGGCCAGTGCCAGTTCTGTAGTGTATAATTCTTCGTTAGAGAGAAGTTTTTTGCCAATTCTTCCCAAATTAGGGTCAAAACCGCCAATCTTCCCCAAGAAATCTCGCCGAATTGAGTAATTAACCCCTCGCGGAGTTAAATTCGCTTGGCTGATATATACCACATTGTCGCCCAAATCGAAAGCCCCTAAACCCCCTGCTAACTGATCGGATAACCAATTGGGTTGACTATAGCCTTGCGGCCAAATAAGAGTGACTTTTCCCCCTGCTACTGCCAGTTTTTCGTTATTTTCGTAGGCATTTAACAGAATTTGCAACCATTGAGGACTAGCGATCGCATCGTCATCCAAATAAGCTAAAATCGGCGCTCTAGTTTCCTTCGCTCCGCGATTTCTGGCGGTAGATAGCCCTAAAATAGGTTCGTAAACATATTTTAGCCGCCCATCTCTCAGACGCGACTCGGCCACTTGACGGGTTTTATCGGTAGATGCGTTATCAACCACTAAAATCTCACAATCTGGGCAGGTTTGCGCCAAAAGACTATCGATCGCTCCTTCTAGGTAGTGATCGCGGTTGTGGGTACAGATAATCCCTGCTATTTTAGGAGCCATGGCTATCAAGGTTACTCATTCAATACCCTAAAACTTAACATTCCTTTGCAAAAATGTAAAAATGCTTGAGGAGACTCCGAGACTCCGAGACTCCGAGATTGCTTTTTACTTATAGAGTTTCTCGTCAATTTGTGACCAACGCTACCAGTTTTTTAATTTAACTATCTATGGATACTATTCACGTTACAGGAATTCGTGCCTACGGTTACACAGGATATCTGGCTGAAGAACAGGTTTTAGGTCAATGGTTTGAGGTAGATTTATCCCTCGAAGTTGATATCAGCATTGCTGGCAAAAGTGACGCAATTGAAGATACCCTAGATTATCGACAGGCGATCGAAATTGTCAAACACCAGATTGAAACCGGCAAATTTGCCCTAGTGGAAAAATTGGCCACAGTCATCGCTGAGGATATTCTACAACTCGATCGAGTGCGACAGGTAAGAGTACAATTATCGAAACCCGCCGCCCCAATTCCCCATTTCACCGGTAAAATCACCATCGATATTACTAGATCCCTTTGAGTTTACGCGTATTATCGACTAAACTTTCAGCAAAAGCGTCAAAACGTTGGGAAAGCTTCTCGTCAAGGATTTTTCCTTCTTCGTTGAAGACTTTCCACGCTTGTCCTAAGCTAATTTGTTCGGGAATTACCCAAGCATGAACCCAACGGAGAATGATTCTTAAATCATTGAGGGCGTTACTATTGGATTGGCCGCCTAAAACACTGATTAACCCGGCAACCTTTCCCGATAACTCCTCAAAACTCATTAAATCTAAGGCATTCTTCATCACACCACTGACACTGCCATGATATTCCGGTGTCGCCAAAATTAATCCCGCTGCCGATTTAACCGTTTGCTGCATTTTGGCCACATCGGGATAGTCAGAATAGTCATCTCCCCCGTTACAGAAGGGTAAAGAGAGTTTTCTCAGGTCAATTATCTCCGTTTCTATTCCTAACGCCCCTACTCGACTGATAGCAACTTCTAACGCCATCGCACTATAGGATCCCGGGCGTAAACTGCCATTAATACCAACGATTTTGATCATAGAATTTATACGAACTCATAACGACTACATATAAGCTAACAAAAAAAAGAGACAATTGGGGCAAGCTTAGTTAAAAAAATATGTCGATGGGGCGGAGAGAGCGATCGATCTAAGTTTTAATGAGAATAGAAAGAAAGATTTATTCCATTTCCCCTCATTGCCATGCCAGAATTTCTCGATTTTCTCAAACATAAATATGCCTATGTGGCTATTGGTGAATTTAAACCGGGGTGTTTTTCCGAAGCCCAAAAACTCTACGAAAAAGCCGTTTCCACCTATTCTACGGGATTCCAGGGGGCTTTTCTGTTGCAAAAACCCGGAACCGATGAAGGAATTGCCGTAATCATCTGGGATAAAATCGATGATATGGAGGCAAATAAAAGCGAAGACCATGAATTATTGCTGAAATCCATGGCTCCTCTATTTGCGAAACCGCCTGTCACCGATTTTTACGAAGTATGTAGCGAGATAGAAGGTTCCCCCATTTAGGAATAATGTTTCTTTTCGGTGGCGATTAATTTGGCGGCTAAAACCCCGCCTAGAAAGCCAAATAAATGTCCTTGCCAAGAAATCCCCGGACGGGAAGGCAAAACGCCCCAAATTGTGCCACCGTAGAGTAAAAAGACTAGAATTGACAAGAGTATAGAAGGAATATTTCTTTGGAAATAGCCCCGCAGTAATAAAAAACCTAAATAGCCAAAAATCAAGATACTTGCCCCGATATGGATGGATCCGGGAGCAGCAAATAACCAGACTCCTAACCCCCCTACCAGCATAGTTAACCCAGTCACAATAAAAAAGTCACTGGTTTCCTGTAACATCACCAACCAACCGAGAATCAGAAAAGGAACCGTATTAGCAATAAGATGGGGAAAGTCCCCGTGTAGGAAAGGTGCGAAAAGAATACCCCGCAATCCGATGACTTGATGGGGAATAATCCCGAAATAGTCTAAACTGCCCCGAAAAACAAATTGATCTAAAATCTCTAACAGCCAAAAAATCGCCACAAAGGTAGCGAGGATTATTGCTTGGGTTTTTATTTCTTGCCGTGATCCTTGACTCATAAGATTGATGGATGAGCTATTTTTTCCCATTATAGCCCCCAGATCAGTTATCAGTTATCAGTTATCAGTTATCAGTTATCAGTGATTCAGTTACCAGTGATTCAGTTATCAGTTATCAGTTATCAGTTATCAGTGATTCAGTTACCAGTTATCAGGTGTGAGTTTACTGTTTACTGTTTACTGTTTGCTGTGGGACAAAGAGGGGCTAATTGACAGGAAAAACAAGCGGGATTTCTTGCTTTACAAACCGCCCGGCCGTGGTAAATAATACTAATAGAAAAAGTTTCCCAATCCGGTTGAGGTAGTAAAGCCATTAAATCCCGTTCAATTTTCACCGGATCGTTATTAGTAGTTAAACCCAAACGATTACTTAAGCGCTTAACGTGGGTATCTACTGTCACCCCCTCAATAATCGCGTAAGCGTGAGCAAGTACCACATTAGCCGTTTTTCTAGCTACCCCGGGTAAAGTTAATAATTCCGCCATTGTCTTGGGTACTTCCCCCTGAAAATCCTTGAGGATTTTTTGACAAGCACCCTGAATATTTTTAGCTTTATTGCGATAGAATCCCGTGGAACGAATCAGGGTTTCTAACTCCTCTCGCTCGGCAAAAGCTAAGGATTTAGCATCGGGAAAACGAGCGAATAAAGCAGGAGTCACCTTATTTACCCGCTCATCAGTGCATTGTGCCGAGAGAATAACTGCCACCAATAACTGCACAGGAGTTTGATAATTTAAGCTACAGGTTGCCTCTGGATATAATTGCTTTAAGTTGCTTAAAATCTCTAGGGCGCGCAGTTGAAGCTTAGTTTTTTTTCGAGAGTCCATCACTGGAATAAATCCTGAAAAACTGCTAGGTTAGCCGTGTCGCGCACGATTAAGAAAACTCCTAATCCTAAGAGTAAAACTAGACCTGTTTGCATGATGTTATCTTGCAGTTTAGTTGGGAGAGGTTTACCTACTAAAGCCTCGATTAATAAAAATACCAACTGACCACCATCAAGAGCAGGTAAAGGCAGAATATTAATCACCGCTAAGTTAATACTAATTAGGGCGGCAAATTGAAAAAGATTACCCGCATCATTACGAGCGATTGCTGCTCCATATTCGACAATTTTAACCGGTCCTGCTACCTGTTGAACACTGTCTTTAAAGTTACTAACTAACTGCCCAAAACCTTGCACGGTTAATAGGGTTAATCGTTGAAATTCACCCGCACCCAAGCTAAAAGCTTGACCAAAACTATCGGCTTTCAGGCGAGTTTCTTCACCGTTAGGAGCCAATCTCACCCCAATTTTACCCTGACCATCACTTCCCAATTCCGGAGTAACAATTAAATCGAGAGTTTCTGTGGGGCGTTTGATGGTTAATTTTAGGGGTTGATCGGGGGAAGATTGAATAATGTCACGGAAGTCAATAATGGCATTCTGAGAAGCACCAAGGGGCTGATCATTGATAGCAAGTACGATATCCCCTGCTTGTATTCCCGCTTGTTTAGCGACGGAATTTTCCGAGGTGAAAACCTCTGGAATAATTACCCCTTCTTGATAGTTAATTTGGGGAAAACCCACCGTAGCGACTTGGGTAACAAGCAAAAAATAGGCAAAAATTAAATTAGCAATTACCCCGGCACTAATGACGATAGCTCGATCGAAAACAGGACGATTGCGTAATAAATCAGGATCGTTATTGGGAATTTGACTATCGGGATCGTCATCGGGAAAACCAACGTAACCCCCTAAAGGAATGGCGCGGAGGGCGTATTCTGTTTCTTTACCTTGATATTTAGCTAAAGCTGGACCAAAACCGATGGAAAAGCGACTAACATGGATAGATTGCCAACGAGCAGCGGCAAAATGACCTAATTCGTGAACGACAATTAATAGGGCAAGTACACCGATCGCTATTAAAACTGACATGATGATCAAAATATAATGACTTAGCTTTTGTTTATTGTAAGCGATCCTCCCAAGCAGATTGCAAAAAATCTCTAGTTATCGCTAATTTTTCGATCATTTATGCTAAAAGTGATCTTAACCGCCTAATTTGACCCGACGGAGAGCGATCGATGCCTTTGAGTGAGCGCGCCCAGCAATTAATCCCAAAAGCGAAAATCATCAGTTTCGCTAATTGGCCCTATCAGCAAGCAGCGATCGCTGTTTGGCAACAAGCGGATGATCAAACTCGCTATCTCGATGATAGTGATTTAGATACTATCGTCAATTTAGAGCCTGATTTACTGGTTTCTAGTCAGCAAGCTCGAAAACTGCGGGATAATGCTAATAGCATCGTCGATAACGCTCGTCAGACTGTATTAAACCAATTTCCCACCATTTTTCAACCCGGAGGCGATCTTCATCCACCCCACCGTGCCGAAGCTTGTTGGCGTGATTTCTGGAACTTTTTACGTTGTATTACCTACGGTGTCGCCGGACAGCAGATTCCCTACACCAGCGCCGAGGGATTGGAAAATATGCGTCTTCTTTACCAAGAATTACAAGTACCATTAGGGGCGATGATTTCGGGGTTAGAAGCCTTAAAACAATACAGTTTAGATTATTTTAGCGACTCAGAAAAAACCGCAATTACTCCCTATTTTGATCACTTAATTGCGGTTATGAAAAAGTTTTAAAACCGAGGCATTTAATCCGTGTTAAAATAGTGAGGCCAACAGTTAAAAATGCCGCTCACCGAGGTTAAAACTCCGTTGAACCCATGAAATCATCGGCGCGGGTAGCCCTCTTCGGGCCACCAAAAACCTCGATCGAGTGCCTGGCGGGTCGAGGTACTTTATAAAATGAGGGAGATTCTATGGATGCCAAAGCGAAATTACTAGAATTGATAGCTGGTAGAAATCGCGGACTCCTGGCCACGGAAAGCGACCGCGTGCGGATTTTAGCGGCGATCGAACAATTGGAGGACCACAATCCCCATCCTCATCCCCTCGAAGTTAAACAACTATTAGGGGGCAATTGGCGTTTACTATTCACCAGCAGCCGCGACATTCTGGGACTAGATCGCCTACCTTTTTTTCAATTGGGGCAAATTTATCAATATCTTGACCTGAACAAGGCCAAACTCTACAATATTGCTGAAATTACGGGCGTACCTTGGTTAGAAGGAGCAGTGATCGTCGCCGCTACCTTTGAACCCACCTCCGAGCGTCGGGTTATGGTCAAATTTGAGCGCTCGATCCTCGGTCTGCAACGTTTTCTCAATTATCATTCTCCCCAAGAATTTATCGAAGCGATCGAAAGTGGCAAAAAATTTCCTCCCCTCGATTTTTCCTTCAATAATCGTGAACAAAAAGGTTGGCTCGATATCACCTATCTCGATGAAGATCTCCGCATCGGCCGCGGCAGCGAAGGCAGCGTCTTTATTTTGGCTAAGGAAAAAACCTAACTTAAGTAGGTAGGCGTTAAAAGTTGTCAGCTCCCCCCTTATCAAGGGGGGATTAAGGGGGGATCGAACCTAAAATCCATTTTTAATTTAATTATAACCAGCTACTTATTACCATAAGACTAAATACTAGGCAATAGGTAATCAGTTTTTAATAACCAGATTTAGGATTAAAATCAAATTATTGTACTATCATTACTCCCAAGTATGTTACCAAAATGTCTAACGAAACCGTTACTTATAGTCTTGAATCTGTACTCAAGGAAATCAAAGACAGCATCAAGGAGGTTAACCAAAAAATCGATACCCTACAAAGAGATGTCACCCAAAAAATCGACACCTTGCAACAGGATGTTAACCAGAAATTTGACAGCCTACAGAAGGAAGTTAACCAAAAAATCGACACCTTGCAACAAGATGTTAACCAGAAATTTGACAGCCTACAGAAGGATTTTAACCAGAAATTTGATAAGATCGACGAACGGCTAACTAAGCTAGAGTTAGGGCAAGTAAAACTAACTGAGAAAGTCGATGGGATGGATAGAAGACTAGAAAAGGTGGAAGGAACCCAAAAAAATCAAGTTTGGACGTTAATTATTCTTTTAGGAGGAGCGATCGGAACGGCATCGTGGCGCTCTTTCTTTTCTGGTAATCCTTAGAAATATTACTATAATTTCTCACTTTAGGGTAGTTATGAGGGGAAATTAGCAGATGTAAAACTCAGGTTAAAAATAAGGGATGTCTAACCCATTTACAACTAAAGGAAACTTAACCACCCCCAGAAAGAAAGCAACGATTAAGGGATATTTTCGGGTTTATAATTGCCGAATTGCCTGATCACAATATTGAACATATCCTGCTAACCCCAATGCTTGAAATAATTTCCGCGCTTGAAGAATTGCTTCTTTCGCTTCCGATATACGTTTGAGTTTATAGTAGGTAAGTCCCAGATTCAACAGAGTCTTTGGTTCTCCTATGATATACTCCATTTCCTGAAAGATTTCTAAGGACTTTTGATAAAACTCGATCGCTTTTTGGTATTCTCCTAGGGAATCGTAAACATTCCCCAAACCTAGATAGGAATAAGCTTCTCCTGTTATATCAGAGATTTCCCGTTTGATCGCTAAAGACTGTTGATGAAACTCGATCGCTTTTTGGTATTCTCCTAGGTAATTGTAAATATTGCCCAAATTATTGTAACAATACGCTACTCCCCTTATATCATCAATTTCCTGAAAGATTGCTAAGGACTGTTGATAAAACTCGATCGCTTTTTGGTATTCTCCTAGGGAATGATAAGCATTGCCTAAATTATTGTAAGAATCTGCTTCTCTCCAGCGATCTCCGCTTTTCTGAAAGATTGCTAAGGACTGTTGATAAAACTCGATCGCTTTTTGGTATTCTCCTAGAAAATAGTAAATACCTGCTAATGAGTCGAGACTCGCAACTAAATCAAGTTCTAGATTTAACTCTTTTTGTAAATCGATCGCCTTTTGATAATACTCGATCGCAAGCTGTTGTTCCTGACGATAATCTGACAATGGCAGATTTAATAAACGAAGGTTATAAATCTTAGCTAAACTGGCATATAAACTCGCTAGTCTTGGCTCTTTTTTGCCTTTATTTACCTCGATTTGCTCGATTAGTTCTAACAAGTCTTCCTTAGAGATTAAAGGAATATCTTTATCTATAGTAATTTCGTCAAAAGATTGTAAAATTGGTAAAAATTCCTGACAAGGTAAAAAGTTACTTGGAGGAGAAATAAAGCGAAAAACTCCTTTTCTCCAACTCCAAAAATCGGGGGACTTTTTGCGTAAATTTACCTCCACTGTGCTTGTTACCCAAAGAACGATAGAATAGGGAAATTCTCGCAGTCCTTCCCTTGTCCATTGCAGATAACCAAAAAATTTATCTAGTTCCGATTTTTCCCGTTGCCATTCGATCGAGTGTAATTTTTCCACTCCTGTGGTTGTGATCACGGCATTTTTGCTTTGTAATAACTCTGGTTTTCTGGAGACTAAACTAGCAATTGCTGCTCTTAAATTCGGTTCTTTTTGATCTAAATCAATCCGATAACAAGGGATTACTGGTTCTAATTCTTTGCTATAGCGATCAATGATTTCTTCTCGCAATTTTTCCTGATCACACACACAAATTAATATATTTAATCTCTCTTGATTTGCCTCTAGAGACACGATTAAACCTTCGTATTCTCTTTCATTTTGGTCGGTAATTGAAGATGTTTCATTATTCATAATAAGTGGATAGCTGTTAAAAACTGTCAGATACCCCCATTAGGTAGGGTTGATTCATGAATCAACCCTACGGATCAAGGAGTGATCCGCACCCCCCTTATCAAGGGTAGGGTTGATTCATTTAAATTAAGTATAGCTGATTTTGAGTCAATAAATTTGATCGAGGATTCTCAAGTTTATCTTTTTCTAATCAGAAGAGTTAGTCATAATAACTAATCTTTAATCTTCTGCCAATATTTATTATGAATAGATTGATAAAGCCTGTTCCCAAGCCACTAAAAGCCTATCTATCTTGAAATTGTCTGAGAGTAAATCCTGTTAATTTAGCTAATTTTTCTGCTTCTTACGTCGATAAAACTATCAGTTTTTCCCAACGTTCAGCTAACCACCTCTGTCCCTCCGT
>NZ_JACJSV010000019.1 GCF_014698335.1 Microcystis viridis FACHB-1342
CTTTTGGCTTGGGCGGCAATTATATCTGAGGGGTGAAAATAGGGGGAATTCCAAAAGTCGTAGGTGGCACTCGCTGCGGCTAGATTTCCCGAAGCTTGTGGCACACTTGTACTAGGTTGGCTGGCCAAGTTTTCTACGATACTGATTAACCTTTTCTTTCTTCTGGTGTCCCCTAGGTCTGCATACTGTAATTCTTGGGCTGCCCATTTCTCCATTTTTTTGCTTACCTCCACCTTAATTCCTTCTTTCAAAACTATACCTATCAATCGTTTCCCCTTTTTTTAAGTTTCTTCTCTTTTTGTTAAGAAAGATCTGACTAATGGATAGCCTTATCAAGGGGGGCTTTGATCCCTCCTTATTAAGGGGGATCTGACAATTTTTAACACCTAACTAGGGTCTGCTGAAAAAGTTTGTTGGTGGGGGCAGGGTGTGGGGTGTGGGGTGTGGGGTGTAGGGTTTTACCGATTTTGAGGTAGTCAGTTACCTAATTTTCAGGGAAAAAGTACCTGAATTTTACCCCCGATCCCTCCAATGGTCGGCACTTTTTGAGGGAAAAAAAGTCTAAAAGCCTTATCCAACAAGGTTTTTAGATTTATTCAGCAAGCCCTAACTAATTAGAAAGAAAAAGAATATCCAAAAAGTTCTATCTACAACTTTTGCAAGAGGGATCAAGGAGAAAATCAAGGATTTACAATCTCGGTTTCAGAACAGTCCACTGGGTTACGGGGGCCATGGCTTTCCAACCTAAAAACTTGCCGACCGGTTCGGCTTTTTCAATGCCAATTCGCAGCAGTTCCCCTCCTAATTTACTATGCCATTGCAAGAGAACTAATTCGCTTTCAATTGTAACAGTATTGGCAATAAGACGACCCCCGGGGCGCAGGGCTAACCAACAGGTTTCCAATAGGTGGGGTGTGGTGATACCGCCACCAATAAAAATAGCGTCCGGTTGCGGTAAATCTTCCAGGGCGCTCGGTGCGATTCCGGCGACGATTTGCAGGTGAGGCGTTCCCAGGGCGGCGGCATTATCGGCAATGTATTGTAATCTGGTGGGATGATGTTCGATCGCAATAGCCTGGCAACGGCGATCGCTACGCAGCCACTCAATGGCAATGGAACCACAACCCGCCCCCACATCCCAGAGCAATTGTCCGGGTAAGGGAGCCAATCTGCTCAGAGTGATAGCACGAACTTCTCTTTTTGTCAACTGTCCGTCATGATGGTAAGCAGAATCCGGCAGTCCAGGAAGGCGCGGCGCCTGGGTAGGAGGATTAGAGGAGATGCAGCTAATGGCGATGACATTTAGATCCGCCAGATCTGTAAACTCCCAATCGTTGGCGATGCCTTGAATGTGGCGTTCTCGGGTTCCCCCTAGATGTTCTAAAACCGTGATGGAACTCTCGCCAAAACCTCCCTCCCGGAGCAGCCGAGCAGCGATCGCCGGAGTCTGGGCATCGGCGCTTAGTACCAGCAGTTTAGCGCCGGGATAAAGCACCCCATTCAACCAAGCCAGGGGCCGACCGCACAAACTCAAAGTTTCCACTTCACTCAGGGACCAACCCAAACGACTACAGGCAAGACTAAAGCTAGAAGGAGAGGGAATAATCGTCATTTCCTCCAGGGGAATCTGGCGGGTGAGGGTGACACCAATTCCGTAGCACATGGGATCACCACTGGCCAAAACACAGACAGATTGACCACGACGGCGGATAATCTCGTTAATGGAGTCTTGAATGGGAGAAGTCCAGAGCAGTTTTTGCCGTTGATCCTCTGGGGGTAACATTGCCAGATGACGTTCACCACCGACAATAACTGATGCTAAAGAAAGCAGACTTCGCCCCACCGAACTTAAACCTTCTAAGCCATCTTCACCAATTCCTATGATCGATAGCCATTTCGACTTACAATTGCGATCCGCCATATTAAAAAAAATCGCTACTATTTCATTATCTGCCATCAGGCTCTATCCTTCAAACAAGATATAATCGCGTTAGTGCTAAGTTAATTTATCTGAAAAATTATGACCACCACCGCCGATGACGTTTGGAAATTATTAGCCGAATTAGTAGAAGCTCAAAAAGAGACAGAAAGATGCTTTCAAGAAACCGAGCGACGCTTTCAAGAAACGGAGCGGATTCTCAAAGAACAATCTTTAGAAACCGAGCGGATTCTCAAAGAACAATCTTTAAAAACCGATCGCCAAATTACTAGACTCAGTAAAGAAATTGGTAATCTTGGAGGTAAATGGGGACGTTTTGTCGAAAATATGGTAGCCCCAGCTTGTGAGACTTTATTTTTAAATCGTCAGATTCCCGTACATCAAGTTAGTCAAAGAGTCAGAAAACGTCTCGACGGTAAAACCCTAGAAATTGATGTGTTAGTAACTAATGAAAATCATGTGCTGGTAGTGGAAGTCAAAAGTAGTTTAAGTGTAGATGATGTCAAAGAATTAATCAAGAATCTAACAGAATTTAGGCAATTTTTCCCAGAATATAACCATAAACAATTATATGGGGCAGTAGCAGGCATTGAAATCGAAGAAGGAGCAGATAAATATGCCTATCGTCAAGGTTTATTTGTCTTGGCACAAAGGGGTGAAAATGTAGCGATTCTTAACGATACTGAGTTTCAACCGAAAACGTGGTAGGGGCTTTAAAAACAAGATATAATCGGGTTAGTGCCAAGTTAATTCAGAGGAAAAATTATGACCACCACCGCCGATGATGTTTGGAAATTATTAGCCGAATTAGCAGAAGCTCAAAAAGAGACAGAAAGATGCTTTCAAGAAACCGAGCGACGCTTTCAAGAAACCGATCGCCAAATTACCAGACTCAGTCAAGAAATTGGTAATCTTGGAGGTAAATGGGGACGTTTTGTCGAAAATATGGTAGCCCCCGCTTGTGAGACTTTATTTTTAAATCGTGATATTCCCGTACATCAAGTTAGTCAAAGAGTCAGAAAACGTCTCGACGGTAAAACCCTAGAAATTGATGTGTTAGTAACTAATGAAAATCATGTGCTAGTAGTGGAAGTTAAAAGTAGTTTAAGTGTAGATGATGTCAAAGAATTAATCAATAATCTAACAGAATTTAGGCAATTTTTTCCCGAATATAACCACAAACAATTATATGGGGCAGTAGCAGGCATTGAAATCGAAGAGGGAGCGGATAAATATGCTTATCGTCAAGGTTTATTTGTCTTAGCACAAAGGGGGGAAAATGTAGCGATTCTTAACGATACTGATTTTCAACCAAAAACGTGGTATGATCCTTAAACTTGTCTTTGGGAAAGTCCAGTGCAATTCTGGTACTGTGCCGCAGCTGTAATCAAGTAAAAAGTAAAAAGAGTACATCTTCCCTTTTTCCTTGCGAGTCAGAATACCAATTACAAGCTTTTGATCGGTAGTATAGACAACTAATTTTCTAACTACTTCTCTGCGTCGCATGGAGAACAAACAACGGTGAATTGGTTAGTTGAAGCAAATGCTTGTCCCGGTTTATTTTATGGCACTGCTGCCCAGGATGGATTTTTAATTCGTCTCCGCACCCCCGGTGGATGGCTCAATTCTCCACAGGGAAAAGCGATCGCCACTTGGCTCGAACAATGGCAGACGACAATACAAGTTACCAATCGGGCAAATCTGCAAATTCGCGGACTGCAAAAATCCCCCAGTTTAGAAGAATTTCAAACCCTGCAAAAATTAGGGTTAGCTGCCCATAACCCCAGTATCGATCATCTGCGTAATATCATGTCCAGTCCCACGGCTGGAATTGACTGCCAAGAATTGATCGATACTCGTCCATTAGTCCAAGAATTAGATAATTTTATCCAAAATTATCCATCAATTGCCCAACTAAGTCCTAAATTTAGTATCGGGATCGATGGCGGTGGTGCAGTGGGAATTGGCACTGGTTCAACTATGGCTTGGCAACACCGCTATAATGAGATTCAGCTATCGGCAATTACCGTCAAAAATCCGACAAATTTAACTTCTCTTGTTTGCTTTCGATTAGCACTTGGAGGAGATAAACAATTATATGACACGGACTTATTAATTGAGCCAGAAAACTGTTTAGCTGTGGTCAAAGCTCTAGTAAAGGTTTATGTCAATTATGTTCAACAAACCCCCAATATCAAGGGGAAAAAACCTCGGATGAAACACCTAATCAAAGATTGGGGATTGACAAAATATCTCGAACAAGTTAACTCCCGATTACATCGGACTTCTACCGGCATAATACAAGGGCAAGAATACCAGCAGGCTGCCCATTCTACTCAACCCTATTTTCATCTAGGAATTCATCCTCAAAAGCAACCCAGATTGTCTTATGTTGGCCTATCATTAAGATTAGGACAATTGACGGCTAATCAACTATGGGGATTAGCGGCACTATCAGAAACTTTTGGCAGTGGTCAGTTACGATTAACCCCTTGGCAGACTGTTATATTACCCGATATTCCCGATGAAAAAGTGTCAGAATTGTTGCCAAAACTGGCATCACTAGGATTATCCGCTTCTCCCGGATGGGATGCGGGGATAGTTGCCTGTAGCGGTAAACCGGGTTGTGCGGCAGCGGCCACTGCAACTCAAATTCATGCTTCTCTCCTGGCAGATTATTTGCAGGAACACTTAACCTGCAATTCTCCTGTTAATATTCACTTGACGGGTTGTGCTAAATCCTGCGCTCAACCGGGTCCTGCGGAAATTACCCTTTTAGGAACTACCATCGAGGAAAATGGCCAAATACTAGAAGCTTATCAAGTCTATGTGGGTGATAGTCAAAAGTTCTTAGAAACACCCATATTTGAGGGAGAATTTACCAAGATTCCCCCGCTCATAGCCCAAATTTTAAGCTCCCAAAAATCAAAAAATTTAGATGAATAGAATGGAATACATTAAGAATGGTGAGGAAATTTACCGCAAATCTTTTGCTATTATTCGGGCTGAAACTAACTGGAAAAATCTCCCCGATGATTTAGCCCCTGTGGCAGTTCGTCTAATTCATTCCTGCGGGATGACAGACATAACAGAAGATTTAGAAGCATCACCAGACGCGGTTAAAATCGGACGAAATGCTCTCGCTGGGGGTGCAGCAATTCTCTGTGATTCTCAAATGGTCGCTAATGGCATTACCAAAGCCCGTTTACCTAAAAATAATCCGATTATTTGTACCCTCAATTATCCAGAAGTGACCGAGTTAGCACGACAAATTAATAATACCCGCTCCGCTGCCGCTTTAGAACTTTGGCAACCTCATTTAGCTGGAGCAGTGGTAGCCATTGGTAATGCACCAACCGCACTTTTTCACCTACTAGAATTGCTCGATCAAAATGTAGCTAAACCGGCTTTGATTTTAGGCTTTCCCGTGGGATTTGTAGGAGCGGCAGAGTCGAAAATAGAATTAGCAACTAATAGTCGTGGCGTGCCATTTATTACCCTGCACGGACGTAGAGGCGGCAGCGCAATCGCAGCAGCAGCAGTCAATGCTTTAGCAAAAGAGAACGAATTATGAATAAATTAGGCAAACTTTATGGATTAGGAATCGGTCCCGGTGATCCCGAATTGTTGACGCTAAAAGCACACCGGATTCTCACAACTGTTCCGGTAATTGCTTATCCTACCTTAGAAAGTGGCAAAGTTTTGGCACGAGCAATTGTGTCGGATTTTATCCGTCCCGAGCAGATAGAAATTCCCATGCCTTTACCTTTTAGTGCCGAGCGCAGTTCTCAACCTCATTATGATATTGCCGCCGAAAATATCGCCGAACAGTTAAACTTAGGCCGAGATGTGGCAGTTTTATGTGTGGGCGATCCGATGTTGTATGGCACGTTTATGTATATCTTTAATCGCTTGTGCAATCGCTTTTCCATTGAAGTCGTGCCGGGTATTTCTTCAGTGATGGCAAGTGCAGCAATGCTGGGTGTACCTATCACTTATCGAAATGACGTATTTAGTATCATGCCCGCTACTTTAGAGGCGGAAATATTGCGGGATCGCCTAGCATTTATCGATGCAGCAGCGATTATTAAATTAGGCAGACATTTCGCTAAAGTTCGTGATATTCTCGAGGAATTAGGATTATTAGAACGCGCCCTCTACATCGAACGAGCAACCTTACCCAATCAGCAAATTATTCCGATTACCGAAATCGATCCAGAGGCTGTCACCTACTGGTCATTAATTCTGATTCCTAGTAAAACTAAACTCCAATAATTCTATAGACATAGTTAAATCTTCTATCCCCTACCTGACAAAACCTATCGGGTTTAGATGATAGGAAGAATTTCATGAAGATTTTGCTAAAATTGTCGATGCCTATATTGGGAATGATCGAGTATATGTATTTATTGACGATTTAGATCGCTGTAAACATCCAAAATCAGCAGAGTTGATGCAAGCGATTAACTTGATGATTGCTGATGATCCGTCAGTGGTGTTGATTTTCTGACAGGGGGACAAGCGAGCTAAAAAATTTGCCAACAAAGGCTTCTGGCTTCTCTCGCTAGAAATAGATCGAGCGATTCTAGGCAAAAAGCTAACGAAAGAATTAGGGATAGGAGCGAGCTTACTAGGAATCATTATTAATAAGTGAGAGATGGTGCGGCGAACTTTTTCGAGCTAAAATCATGAAAAGTTTACGATATATGGATTTCAGCTTTCTTGTCCCCCTGTCAGGTTTCTAGGGTGATATCCTCGTATAAATCCCGAAGAGATGCCGTCAGATTAATACTCTGTAAACTAAAACTTTCTTGCTGATAGGTTTGCAGAATCCATAAACCCTGTTCACCGCGTCGAAAAGTTTCCACTCGTTGGTGTTTACTATTCACTAAGACATATTCCTCTAAACTTTCTAGAGTTTGATAATCATTAAATTTATCCCCCCTGTCAAAAGCTTCTGTAGAATCGGAGAGAACTTCGATAATCAATTTAGGAAAACTTTTGTAGGTAGCAGTTTCTCTATCTCTGTCATCGCAGGTGACAAGAATATCGGGATAATAAAAGTGATTGCGTTTCTCTAATCTGACTTTCACATCGGCAAAATAAACCCGACAATCGGAACCACGCAAATGATTACGAATGATAAAAGTTAAATTGAGTCCGATAATATTATGAGTATCCGTCGTTCCTGCCATGGCGTAAATTTGCCCATCGATATATTCATGTTTAATGGGACTTTTTTCTTCAAACTGAAGATATTCTTCTGGAGTGAGATTATTATAGTTAGATAGAGCAATCATGGGTTTAATCGTTGAAGGAGATTTTCTTAAGGGCTTTCGGGAGTATCATTAACCGTTTCTAGGGTGATATCCTCGTATAAATCCCGAAAAGATGCCGTCAGATTAATACTCTGTAAACTAAAACTTTCTTGCTGATAGGTTTGCAGAATCCATAAACCCTGTTCACCCCGGCGAAAAGTTTCCACTCGTTGGTGTTTACTATTGACTAAGACATATTCCTCTAAACTTTCTAGAGTTTGATAATCATTAAATTTATCCCCCCTGTCAAAAGCTTCTGTAGAATCGGAGAGAACTTCGATAATCAATTTAGGAAAACTTTTGTAGGTAGCAGTTTCCCTATCTCTGTCATCGCAGGTGACAAGAATATCAGGATAATAAAAGTGATTGCGTTTCTCTAATCTGACTTTCACATCGGCAAAATAAACCCGACAATCGGAACCCCGCAAATGATTACGAACAATTGTGTATATATTCCCCCCAACAATATTATGAGTATCCGTCGTCCCTGCCATGGCGTAAATTTGTCCATCGATATATTCGTGTTTAATGGGACTTTTTTCTTCAAACTGAAGATATTCTTCTGGAGTGAGATTATTATATTTAGATAGAGCAATCATCGTTTTTTCTGCTAATTACAACTATATTAAGTACCTAAGCAAAATTAATTATACATCTAAGCCGTTAGCCTTTTCTGTAATCAGTAAGCAGTATTAAGTAACAGTAACATTCCCTGATTACTGTTCACCGTTCACCGATAACTGAAAAGTCTCCTCTCTCCGAGTCTCAACTAGGAAATTAACTTTGCAGGATTAGATACCTGTTGAAATACTGTCTAGGGGAACCGGCAAAAAGAGCCTCGAATGGTTAATCTATATGTTATTACTCTTGTAACCCTCTATAACTACTGCTATGACAACCCTAATTGACTATTCAAATATTCAATCTTTACCCGAAGTTTGGTCAATAGTTGCCCAGCGTTTCCCCAATATTATCGCCCTGCACGATCCCCACAGTAAACCGGAAGTAATTCTCACCTATCGGGAACTTTATCAACAAATTCAGCAATTTGCCGCCGCTTTGCAAGCATTAGGAGTCACAGAAACCGAAAATGTCGCTTTATTTGCCGATAATAGTCCCCGGTGGTTTATTGCCGACCAAGGTTCCATGGCAGCCGGGGCCGCCAACGCGGTACGATCTGCTCAAGCAGATGCAGAGGAATTAGCCTATATTCTGGCCGATAGTGACAGTCAGACGCTGATTGTCGAAAATAACAAAACTTTAGGCAAATTGCTGGCGAAAATCCCTGAATTGCCCCTAAAATTAATCGTGCTGCTCACCGACGAAGACCCCGCTACTGGGGCGATTTCCGTGCAGACCTTAAATTTCAAGCAACTAATGGCGATCGGGGCTGAGAACACCCTTAAACCCATCACCAAGAGCGAAAATGATCTGGCTACCCTCATCTACACATCGGGGACGACGGGACAACCAAAAGGGGTGATGTTAAGTCACGGTAATCTGCTGCATCAGGTACGCAACTTAAACGCTATCTTTCAACCGGATCCTGGCGATCGAGTTTTAAGTATACTACCTTCATGGCACTCCTACGAGCGCAGTTGTGAGTATTTCAGTCTAGCTCAAGGTTGCACCCAGATTTATACCAGTATTCGCACTTTTAAGCAGGATTTAAAGCAATTTAGTCCGCAATTAATGGTGGGAGTTCCCCGTCTTTGGGAATCTCTTTACGAGGGTATCCAAAAGCAATTTAGCGAACAATCGGCCACAAAACAGAAATTAGTGCGATTTTTGCTAGAAAAGTCGGAAAATTACGTTATTGCTAAACGTATCGCCGATAATCTCAGTCTTGATCACCTTCACGCTTCCGGGATCGAAAGACTAAAAGCAAGAATTCAATCCCTCTTACTCTATCCCCTCCATGCCATCGGTGACAAGCTAGTTTATGGCAAAATTCGCCAAGCAGTGGGAAATAAAGTTAAAATCTTGGTTAGTGGCGGTGGTTCCTTAGCTAGACATCTAGATACTTTCTATGAGATTGCGGGAATCCCGATTTTAGTTGGTTATGGACTGACAGAAACTTCTCCCGTCGCTACCGTCCGTCGTATCGATCATAACCTGCGCGGGTCTGCCGGTCGTCCCGTCTTTCAGACAGAAATCTGTATTGTCGATTTACACAGCAAAGAAGTCCTACCCACAGAAAAACACGGTTTAGTCTTGATTCGTGGTCCGCAGGTGATGCAGGGATACTATAAAAAACCCGAAGCAACCGAAAAAGCGATTTCTCCCGATGGTTGGTTTGATAGCGGTGATATTGGTTGGTTAACCGCTGCCGGGGATTTAGTCTTAACCGGACGGGCCAAAGATACAATTGTTTTGAGCAATGGTGAAAATATCGAACCGCAACCGATTGAAGATGCTTGTTTACGCAGTCCCTTTATCTCCCAAATCATGCTAGTGGGACAGGATCAAAAAGCTTTGGGGGCTTTGATCGTGCCTAATCTTGATATACTGGCTAATTGGGCCCAAGAACAGAAACTATCCTTAAATTTACCCGATCCTCACAGCGATCGCTCCACGATTCTTTCTAGCGATCTCTACAGCAAAAAAGTCTTAGATCTCTACCAACAAGAATTAAAGCGCGAGGTGAGAAATCGGCCCGGTTATCGTACCGATGACCAGATTAAAACCTTTGAGTTAATTTTAGAGCCTTTTTCCCTAGAAAACGGCATGATGACCCAAACTTTAAAGATTAAACGACCGGTAGTAACGCAACGCTATCGCGATATGATTAACGAGATGTTTGCCAAGTAAATATTTCTGGTAAATATTCCCTAAACCCTTGACAAAAAAACCTTTTTAGGATAAGCAAATCATGGATGACGCACAAACCAGTTTATTACTGAAGCGCCCGGTGACAATTAAAGTCATCGTAACCCCGCGCTGGAAAGAAGAAGCACAACAGCAATTACAGGCACAAATGGTGCAAATTGATGCACAAATTCAACAATTAGAAAGCCAAGGACAAAGAGCGATCGCAGAAATTCAGCGTCAGAGTCTGATCCCCTTACCCCCCGCGGCTGCCCAACAGATTGACAATATTCAAATCCAAGTCAATCAACAGAAAAGTGAGTTTCTCGAACAAAAAAACCAGTATCTGCAACAACTGCAACAGATACAACTCTTGGAACTCAATCAAGAAGTCGCCCAAGCACAACTAGAAAGCTTTTTCCGCGTCGAAAAAGGCGATAACTTAGTGGCCAAAATGAATGTGGAACTCGTCCTTAGAGATGGCATCGTCGAAGAAATTCGCGGCGAAATTTAAAGCTAGGGTGAGCAGTTACGGGTCATTGTCAACTTAACCCTTAAAATCGGCAATAGCAAGGGGTATTCTCCCTTGCTCACCCAGAAAACCGTCCCTAGTTCACATCACCCCTGACAGGACTTGATCAGACCTTAAAAATATATTAAGATTCTTTATCGATCGCCCGGACACACTCGCTTATATTGTCGTATAACTTCAGCTCTCCATCGACTCACCCTGAATTAGATCCTATAAATATGGAATCTCTATGCTTTCTTTCTTACCCACTATTCTTTTAGCTCAGTCCGCCTCGGTTCTGCCCCAGATAGAGAGGAAATTAATCACCCAATATCAGGAAGTGCGTCAGTTGCCCGGTCAACTAAATGACGTTCTAGTTTTTAATAGCAATAGTCCCGAAGTGGTAGAAAAAGAGGGAATTCTCCTCTCCACTTTCCCCGGTAAAGGAAAACGTTTTCCCATAGCCCATCTCAATCATCCCCTACAAGGACGTTTTGACGTTTTCACCCACCACATCGCTCGTCAAACCGATCCCATCCGCGACCTACACCAGGGACTGATCGTTACTAATCCCACCTCCAAAAACCTCGTTATCCGCATCCTGCAAGGAGTCAGTTACGTCACCTCCGCCGATGCCCCTTTTGTCGATTTACCCTCTCTGGTGGAAGATCCCAACGGCCGGGTTTTTTCCGGTCCCGGTTCCCGTTTAGCCAGCGATATCATGCGTCGTCGCCATGATACCCAATTTCCCACCCAGATCGTCATTCCCCCCGGCGAAAGTCGGATGCTCTTGGATCTAGTTATCCCCAGAAGCAGCGCTCGCTCGACTCTGCTGCGTCTCTACAGCGATGGCCCTATCTATATGGCTAATTTAGCCCTCTACGAAGTTCCCCAAAAAGTCAAAATCGAAGATCGGGAAATAGAAACCTTTCGTCCCCCTATCCTAGAGGAATGGCGTACCCTATTAGTTAGAGGTGATTTAGCCGCTCCTCGTGATTTTCCCCCCACTCCCCCTGATCAGTGGTCTCCCGGAAGAAGAAATTTTTATGGTCGCGTGGCCGGAATTTCTGTCGGTTCGGAATGGGCAACCCGCATTGTCGATCCCAAAGGGGGAATTAATCTCACCATTCCTCAACCCGGTCAAGCTTTTGCCTATCCTTTAAGTACGGTGACAGCAGCTACTTTCGGAACCAGACAAATTCAAAGCGCCCCCATGTTAGTGCGTTATCCCGATACGGCTTTCAAAGCTCACGGTAACTACGGTGTTCACTACTATCTGACTTTACCTCTATATAACAACACTAGCAAAACCCAGGTGGTGGCTTTGACTATTCAAACCCCAATTAAAGAAGATAATTATCTCGATCGCTTGCTATTTGTTGAACCCGTCCAGGGACCGGTATTTTTCCGGGGTGCAGTGCGCGTTACCTATCGTAACGAACTGGGACGCACCGAGGAACGTTTTTTCCATCTCGTTCAACGGGAAGGACAACAGGGAGAAGCTTTAGTACAGATAGAACTTCCCCCCGGCGCCCGACGCGACGTTAATCTCGATTTTCTCTATCCCCCCGATGCCACCCCCCCCCAAGTTTTGAGCGTTAAAACGTTGAAATAGATAGTTTTTCTCGAAAAGTTAACGGCTGATTGTCCGGAGGAACAACTAAGATACACTGATATTAATCTCTCTCTGGGAATTAGCCGATGGATATTAGCAAAACTTGCTTTATTTGCTGCTTATTATCTCAATTTTTGGGCAATGCAGCCGCGAGTTTAGCCGTGACTAAACTCGATTTTGATACCAGTCAACCCCTAAGAAATCAAGTGATTAAATCGGGGAAAATTAAGGTACAAGTTAGCTATCAACCCATCGACCTAAACGAGAAAATTGATGACAATTCTGATCTTAATAATGTTTCTTATCAAATCTTTTATAACGAGCAACTTTATCAGCAAAATAGCGGGTATAGTGCCTTTGGATCTGGCTATGTGGAATTAAGAGATTTAGATAATAATGGCATCGATGAGATTATCATCTCCACCTATAGCGGCGGCGCTCACTGCTGCACATCTTTGGTAATTTATACTTGGCAAAAAGATAGATTTATTAGAGAAGAAACGGGATTTTTAGATGGTAGTGGTGGTTCTTTTGAAGATTTAGATGGAGATAATAATTATGAATTTATTACCGTTGATAATTCTTTTTTATATGCTTTTAGTTCCTACGCTGCCTCTTTTCCTCCCTCCAAAATTTATACTTTTCAACAGGGTAAATTAGCAGATGTCACTAGAAAATATCCCCAAGAATTAAGAAAAACTTTAGCAGCAATGCTGAAAGCTTTTCAGTTAGCTAAAAAAGAAAAAGGCGAAGTTAATGGCATTTTGGCTGGTTATGTGGCACAGAAAATTATACTAGGAGAATACGAAGAAGCTTGGCAATTTCTTCTCACTAATTATGATAAACACTCCGATTGGGGTCTCGATATCCATGGCGAAAATACAGTGATCGGAAAATATCCAGACTTTCCCACTGCTCTGAGCGCTTTTCTCCTGAAAAATGGCTATTTATCTGAAAATAAAAACAATAAAAAATAGCAAACGCTGTGAACAACTATGTTAAAGAAAGTTAATTATCTGCGATCGCTATTTTGTTTTCTTGCTACAATTCTCTGGATTAGTCCTCTAGGGATTAACTCTAGTCTCGCTGTCAATGATAATTGTCAACTGTCCGAATCAGAAATCCAACAACAAGAAAATCTCCGTCAAACCTCGCCCCAAGAATATAACATCTTAGTACAGAAATATGCTGAACAATTGCGCTTTTGCCGTTCCCGACACTGGTTACAGGAACAGGCGATCTGGTTACGTCTCTACTCCTGTGATAGCCGTCCCGGATCGATGGAAAGTATCCTCGATCGCATCGTGGCCAAAGGTTATAATACAGTTTATGTGGAAGTTTTTGCCGATGGTCAAGTCCTATTACCTCCTAACAATAATCCCACCGTTTGGGATAGCGTCATTAAAAATCCCAGTGCCGGAAATGTCGATTTATTAGCACAGGCAATCGAACAGGGACATAAACGCGGTTTAAAGGTTTATGCTTGGTTATTTAGCCTCAATTTTGGCTATGCTTATAGCTTAAAACCCTATCGACAGGAGGTATTAGCACGCAATGGTAAAGGACAAGATAGCACCTCTTTTGTCGATGATCAATCCCAAACTTTTGTCGATCCCTACAGCAATCAAGCGCGACAGGATTATTTAATTCTCCTAGAAGCCATTTTACAACGTCGTCCCGATGGAGTTTTATTTGATTATATTCGCTATCCCAGAGGAACGGGAGTCGATTCCGTTGCTGATGATGTCAAAGATTTATGGATTTTTAGTCCGGCATCCCGACAAGCTTTAATTAATCGAGGATTGAATAATAAGGGCAAATTTCTCATCGATCGCTATCTGACTCGTGGCAAAATTTCCCCTGATGATATCGTCGAAGCCGATCGCCTTTATCCCCAAGAAACTGCTCCTCTCTGGCAAGGAAGAATACCTTTAGAAGAGGAGATGAAACAATCAGTTAAAAGTCGTTTTGATCGCCTCAAATTAGAACTTTGGTTCCTAGCGGTTGCCCATGCTGCCCAGGGTGTCATTGATTATATTAGTTATTTTTCTGCCCTGGTGGAACGTCAGGGAATTCCCGCCGGAGCAGTGTTTTTTCCCGATGGGAATCGTCTTGTGGGTAATCAAGGTTTTGATTCCCGTTTACAAGCTTGGGATAGTTTTCCCGCTTCCCTAGAATGGCATCCCATGTCCTACGCTAATTGTAACGATACTACCTGTGTAGTTAATCAGATCAAAAGAGTAGTAGAAAGCAGGGGAAATCAAACTCCTGTTATCCCAGCTTTAGCCGGTTTATGGGGACAACCCTATAACAATCGTCCCTCCTTAGAAGTGCAAATGGCAGCGATTCGCCTAGCTTTTCCCACCATAGATAGTATCAGTCATTTTGCTTTTTCTTGGCAAGAACCACAATTCGATCGAGCCCGAAGATTTTGTCATAAGTAACCCCATTTATACCTCCACCTTCACTTCCTCTGTCTCTGTTTGTCCTCGTGTTGGGGGAACTATCAAAGGCGGCAGTCCTGGTTCGGCGGTGTTGAGAGTCGGTGTAATATCGACGTAGTTAATCACCGCCCCTAAAATTTTCACTTCCGCTTCTGTTAACTGGTCAGTTGCTTCACTCAAGAGACTAGAACGAGTTATGGGCGGGCGCGTTACCAGAATAATCCCGTCCGCTAGTTCTTCTAAGAGCAGCGCATCATTACAGCTAGACAGAGAAGGAGTATCGACAATCACCAGATCGAAACGGCCGCTAGAATCTTTGAGAATCAATTGTAATTCGCTCGATTCAATGATAGCTGCCGCTTGTTTTTGCGGACCGGGACTAGGCAAAATGGAAAGGTTTTCTATATTTGGGGCCAGCCGGATCGATTTACTTTTTGCCCCGTAGTAAAGTAGGGGTTCTCGGAAAGAATTGGGATCGGGAGTGACTCCGATTTCTTCGGACTTAGAAGGACTTCTCAGATCTCCTTCGACTAACAGAGTCCGTCGGCCCGCTAAAGCCGCGGCGATGGCCAGATTATAGGCAGTGGCGGTTTTCCCCTCTCCGCCAGTAATACTGGTGACAACAACCACTTTCACCTTTTCGCTGCCGCCAACAAGTCGCAGGGTACTGCGTAAACGTTCGTAGTAGGGGAGATAATTGGCATTAGCATCGGCGAGAATCGGATCGATTTCCTCGCCCTCTAAATTCCGGACAATGGGCAATTGTCCCAAGAGTAGTATATCCTGACTAACCAAAGCTTCCCGCAATTCTTGGGGACTGTGCAGGCGATCATCGATCACTGCTAACAGCAGGATCACACCCAATCCGGCTAAAGTTCCCAAACCAGCACCCGCCAAGAGAATCAAGAGACGATTCTTGCGGTTAAACACCTGTTCGATCGGTTCAGCGACCGGCGGTTGGGCGACGGTGAGACTACCCACGGTTTCCGCTTCTGCGGCCTGAGCATCCACCAGCGCATTGAGAATATTCTCGTAGATACCCCTTTGAAAGGCGACGGCTTGGGTTAAACGAGCTTGCTGTAACTGTTTATCGGGGAATTTCTCGTATTGGGAGCGTAATTGCTGTTCCTGAGTCACTAAGGATTCTAATTGTTTCATCAAACCCTCGCGCTGAGTTTGCAGGGCGACTAATTGACCCGCTAGTTGTTGACGGGCGGCAT
Organism: Microcystis viridis FACHB-1342; assembly: GCF_014698335.1. Classification (GTDB taxonomy): domain Bacteria; phylum Cyanobacteriota; class Cyanobacteriia; order Cyanobacteriales; family Microcystaceae; genus Microcystis; species Microcystis ichthyoblabe_A. The sequence continues at coordinate 15,856 of NZ_JACJSV010000019.1, forward strand.
CGAGATTACTTTGCTGACGGATGCGATTGCTGGGAAGAGAGGTCAGGACACCATCTTTTCCGATCACCTCGGCGGCTCTTTTTTGTAAGAGAGATTCGTTAACTTCCTGTTGCTTGCGTAATTTAACTACGGCGGGATGTTCGGGACGTAAATCCTTCTCTAGTCGCTCCAATTGGGCCTCTGTGTCCAAGATCTGCGCTCGGATACTGGCAATAATCGGGTCGGCACTAAGGGCTGAGGAGGTGTAGGCCTGATCGGGAGTTAAATCGAGTTGTTTACTCAGACTATCAATTTGTCCTTGAATGCCTTGCAGTCCTAGACGAATTTCTCGCTGTTGCTGTTGACTACTGGTGATAGCGGCGAATAAACTCCCATCTTGAATGGCCAGTAAATCTGAACCCTGGCTACTAATGTAGCGATAAAATTTTTCTTCGGCTCTGGTTAAATCTTTTTGGACTTCGTTAAGCCGGACACCGAGAGCTTCTATGCGGGCCCGTAACTGGGAAGTATTAATCCAGCGGCTGTATTCCACCATTTCCTTCATCAAGGTTTCGAGAATTAACTCCGCCTTGGCCCGGGAGTCGGCCGTTAACTCTAAAAGTATCTCTTGGGGTTGATCGCTATTATTTTTTCCCGCCGCTTCACCCGGGAAGGTGATTTTTAAATCTTGATCGCGAATTTTAACGAGCTGTTCTTGATTAAATTGCAATTTTTTGGCTGTATTGATCAATACCCGGGGAGATAGCAGTAAATCGCGATCGATAGCCCGTCCTTGTTCTTGCAGTTGGGTTCCCGTACTGGTAAAAGCTGGCGGCGGTACCCGATAGGCTAGTTGTCCCACCGCCCGATAAAATGTGGGGGGTTTCTCTGGATCGGGGAGGAGAGCAAAGATCGCAGAACCACCTAAACAGACGAGGAAGACGAATATTCCCACAAATTTGTTCTGATCTAGCGAGATGAGAAATCGTTTAACAATTGGTAGAGCCATAGCTTTTTAATATATTCCCAGATTTTTTACATTTTAGCGGTCAAGAGTTATTCTCGTCCTTGAAATCCTAGCTTATGAAGTTGTGTTAAGGAGTGAAGGGAGCAAGTTGCACCTCAATTATTGAAGTTATTGAATTGATTGCCAAAGTCGAGAATTGTATTGGTAAAACTGGAAATATCCCGAATGGGTTGGGTAATGATATTAAAAGCGGCGAAAATTTCCCCTAATAGGGTGCGGGTGACGATAATTACGTCTTGATCTTCTAAGGGAATATTTTGGGAGATATCTCCCCTAACTGCCGCTATCGGACTCAAAGTTTGACTAACAATTCCCCCTTTGGCACTGTCAAAACGTAGCAGGGACACTTCATTGACATTAATCCGCAGGCGATCAGAAACCGGTAAACTAGCCACCACATCGAGGAAGGTACTGCCATTAGGAATCGAAACATTTCTCAGGGAAATTCCCGAAGGAATTGAGGGAGCTAAAACCCTGACGGTAATATTCTGCTGGGCGAGGGTGGTTCTAGCCACCAATGTGCGATTATATCCCGTTTCTTGGCCCACTTCTAACTTGGAAACAACCACGGCATCACCTCCTTGCAGACGCAGATCTGGTAAGCGTTCCCCCTTAATCAAGGGAGTATAAAGGTCAAGTTTCTCCTCTAACACTGTACCATCGACTAAAACCCGACGGACAAGGATCGAACGCAGATCGGCTCTGGGAGTGCCACCACCCGCTGCCAAAATTACCTGTACTAGGGAAGTATTAGGAGCAATACTATAAAACCCCGGTCGCTGTACCTCTCCCAGAATGGTCAACTGGACGGGACGGGCAGTGGTTAGAACAGCAATGACTTCTGGTTCCTCCCGCAAGTATTTTCGCCCCAATTCGAGGCGGATTTTAGTTTGCACTTCGTCTAAAGTCAAGCCGAGTACCGGAATGCGGCCTAAAATCGGCACTAGAAAATTCCCATCGGGATCCACCGGACTTGCGGAATTAAATTCGGGAAAATCAGGAACCGAGACAGTAATTTGATCGCCTATATCGAGTCGATAGGTCTGAATTTGTCGGGATTGGGGATTATTGGGAGAGTAAACCGGTGGACTGTAGCCAGCGGGGGGAATCGTGTTTTCAGGAAAGGTGGGATTAGGCGGTTCGGGGGGCAAAAATTCTAACCCAGATCCGGGTTGAGTCTGGGGAATGGACAAAGGACCCTGGGCCTTGAGGCTCTCGGAGGGAATTACCCATAAGAACCCTGTCAGACTAAACCCTGATAAGGCTATGGCCCCGGTTCTGAATAAACCAACTGGCAAAAACTTGTTGAGCATTGGTGGAATCATACAGATATATCAATTTATTTTCTGAGAGTTATCTAGTGGGAGAGGAACAAAGAAGCTATTAAGGACTAGAAAAGTGCCTTGAGCTAGTTTTTTTTAAACAGATAGTTGGGAGCAGAAAAACTACTTTTCTTTTTTGGTCTCAGGCAGAGAAGTTAATTGACTTAAGACATTTTGTTCTAAGTAACTCTGCACTTCCGTGGCGAGATTGAGAGCAAAGGGAGTGAGAGTTTGCAGTTCTTTCATCGGTTCTAAGGGAATCAGCAAGGAAACGGCTATCCAGGGTACTCTTTGTCTTTTTAATTGCGCCCATTGGTCAAGCCAATACCACACCGAGGGATCGTAATGACCACCACCTAGCCAAGCGTACCATTGCACCACGGCAAAAGTGCTTTGTGTCCAAGCCCGATAGAATCGAGCCGTGGCCTTTCCTCCTGACTGGGTGGGAATTGATAGCTCGGTTGTTTCCCCCTGATTCCAACGACTAATAGAACTTATATCTGACCATTCTACTCCCGGTTGACTTTTATAGTAAACCTGTGGCTTTAAAAGCACGGTGATCCTCTTGCCATCAGGACTTTCCACCACTTGTACCGACCATTTTCCCTCAGCGATTTCACCTTGGCTCCGGTCGGTGGTTTTCAGGTCAGAGAACTTGATTCCCGATTCTTGTAGGGCCAGCATTTTCTGAATATTACCGATTCTCGGTTGATCCAGCCAAGACCACTGGCCAGAAATTAAATTGGGTAAGATACCCCCTAAAATCAAAATCAGCAGCAAGCACAACAGCAGTAAATAATTACCCGGTAGCTTTTTTTTGATTTTATCTAACACTAAACTTACCTCGTCCGGAATTTTTCGACTAATCATCCTGGTTAACTTCCTCTTGAGTCAGGGACTGTTTCCTGACTACCTCGCGATACTGCATGATTTGGAAGACCAAAAAGATCAGTAACAACATCAAGACGGAGTATAAATCGCCCCCCCAGCCATCGTGGAATAATGTAAAGTTTTCCTCCTGTCCTGTGCCGTGAAACCAAGCTAAAAGCGCGTTACGAATGATGTTAGCTCCGACACTAATTCCAAAGGCGCTGAGGAGCATAAAGCAGGTTTTACGGCCGTTTTTGATGGTATCAGTCCAATGGAGCAGCAGCAGCGTGACGTAAAGACTGGTAAATAACATTTTCAGCCCCGCACAGTAGGGAGCGATTTCCACCGTCCTACCTTCTACCGCCACATAAATACCGTCAACAGAGACATCTAGACCCGCTTGCTGGAGAATAAAACCAGAGCAAGCAGCAATAAAAACCTGTAGGGGTAGAGTATAAGGAGCGATCAGGTATGGTATAGGATTAGGAGTCGCTAAAGCCGTTAAAAGTAGGGGAACTCCCTGTAATTTAAAACCTTCCCTTCCTTTTAACCAGAGACAGATTCCCGCTAAAATAATCGGGAAAGACATACTAACCCAAAGGGAGGAGCCGAGGAGATAAAAAATCGCTCCTAGGGTTAACAAAAACGCTCCGAGGGGGTAGGAGCGATCTTCGAGGCGTTGCCATTTTTTGCGATTCTGCCAGACAATATAGGCGGCGTAGGGAAGGCCGATCAAGCCGTGGCTAAAGTACTCGTGTTCGGTGCTGATCGATTTATTCAGCCAACCATCGTACCAGTGAAAGATCACCGGACCATAGATAACCGCCAAGAAACCGATCATCAGCCAAGATTGCCGATTTTTCTGGGAGACGGTGGATAAGGAAGGACTAATACCCATAGGACAGAGCGATTTAGTGACAAATTCTGAATTTATGTTACCCGATGATCGCAGTGATCTGTTCAACCACGATGGCAATTTGCTCCTCCCGGATGCCGGGGTACATGGGGAGAGAGACAATTTCTTCACAGAGAGTCTCTGCATTGGGAAAGTCTCCCTGTTGATAACCCAGGTAGCGATAGGCCGGTTGTAGATGACAAGGAATCGGATAATGAATGCCAGTTTGAATACCGACGGCAGTTAATTGTTCTTGTAGTTGTTGGCGATCAACGGGACAATGGGGGAGGAGGCGAATAACGTAGAGATGATAGACATGACCAGTCTCGGTTTCGTCTCTTATGGGTAAAATGCCCTTATCGGCTAAAGGAGCCAACAGCCGATCATATTGTCTTGCCGCTCGCTGACGGGTCTGATTCCAGCCCTCCAGATGGGGTAATTTAATGTTTAAAATGGCGGCTTGTATGCTATCCAAACGGCTATTAGTGCCGATATCGGTGTGGAAATACTTGCTTGGTGCGCCATAATTTCTTAAACTGCGGGCTTTTTGGCTAATTTCGGGATCATTGCTCACTAAAATTCCGCCATTGCCAAAAGCACCTAAATTTTTACTGGGATAAAAACTAAACCCCGCCGCCACACCGACACTGCCGGCGCGATAACCTTCTCTACTGGCTAAATGGGCCTGGGCTGCATCTTCAAAGATGGTCAGACTATGGCTGCGGGCAAAATCCTCTAATTGTTGGGGTGATACCATCTGTCCGTACAGGTGTACGGGTAGAATGGCGCGGGTGTTGGGGGTAATTTTTTGGGCGGCCGCCGCGAGGTCAATTAAGGCCGTATCGAGGTGACAATCAACTAAAACTGGTTTAGCTCCCGCTTGAATAACACCCATGAGGGTGGCGACAAAGGTATTAGCGGGGACTAGCACTTCATCCCCGGCACCGATGCCGTAAGCTTGTAAAGCCAAGGCAAGAGCAGCAGTGCCAGAAGCTACTCCCACAGCATACTCGACTCCGCAAGCCTGGGCAAAGGCGGTTTCAAATTCGGCTAAAGCTTGGCCTAAAACAAAATCTCCTCGGTCGATAACTGTTTGGATTGCCTCGGTAATTTTTGCTTGTAGGGGCTGATTTTGCCAAGTTAAATCAACAAAGGGAACTTTGATTAAATGGGAATTCATCTATTGCTTGTTTAGGGAGACATTATTAATTGTCAAGAGACTAGCATAGGTTTGAGCAAGTTGCCTAGATTTGTAGGCTCTCTTGTTCTTTCTGTCTTTTTCTTTGTGTTTTTTGTGCCTCTGTGGTTTATCCTTTAAAACTGGTTATTATGAGTGATTTTCCCGCTTTAACGGCGTTAATTCTGGCTGGTGGTCAAAGTTCCCGCATGGGACGAGATAAAGCTTTGTTATCTTTTCAGGGTGTCTCTTTTCTAGAGAATACTTGTTTAATTGCCCAAGATTGTGCAGTACAAGTGTCTGTGATTACGCCTTGGCCGGAACGTTATGAACTTATCATTCCCCAATGCTGCCAGATAATCAAGGAACCTCTCCCCACTAGGGGGCCTTTATTGGCCTTTGCCTTGGGATTAACTTTTGTATCAACCGATTGGGTTTTATTACTCCCTTGCGATTTACCTTTACTCAGGTCTTCAATTATTCAAGAATGGTCAAGATTATTAGCCACTGTACCAGAAAATGCTATGGCTTCGGTTCCTCGGTGCGGCAATCGTTGGGAGCCTCTCTGTGCTTTTTATCATCGTCGTTGTTTAGCATCTTTGCAGACTTATATTAAGCAGGGAGACACTTCTTTTCAAAAATGGTTAAATGTCGCTGTGGTGGAGGAATTAATTATCGATAATTCCGAGATTTTATTTAACTGTAATACCCCAGAAGATTTAGAGATAATAATAAACTACCCAGATATTAACCGTGAGGAAACCTAGCACAAAAGGGATTAAAAGTAAAGAGATCGGCGAAGAAATATTGGATAAATGTCGATAACCATAGTAAAGCATTCCGGTTAGATAACCGCCTGTTACACCGATAATTGCGCCGATAATATCGCCATTTATGGATAAATAGGAAGTGAGCCAAATGACGAGGGAAAAGGGCAAAATTATTAAGCCACCTAAAAATATATCCCCGACGATACTACCATATTTATTACTTAATTTTCTGCCCAAACAACTAGATAAAGTCAGAATAATAAAAGGAAATACTGCCCAGCCTAATAACAGTAAAAACTCGGATTTAACTGTCCAGTTTTGCCAAGTCAAAGCGATAAAAAAACTGCTGATTATTGCCGCAAATACCCCTGTAGCCAAAGCCTGATTACGGTTAAGCTTTAAAAAAGACTGTGCTAGACCGGTCTTGGGTTTGAGCAAAGATAAAAAAGAGATTTTCAGCAAATTAAAAATAATAAAAAGAGTTTTTGACCACTTAATTGATTGCTGTTGTCGATAACTTTTATGAACATATTTTAACTTATTAATAATGGCATGATAGCGGCGAAAATTTCCCTGTTGCTTAAATTTCTTGGCCGCTATTTGAAAATCTTTTCGTGCTGCTGGCAGTTCCGAGAGTTCCTCTAGAGCCAATCCTCTTTGATAATAGAATTGGGGATTATTTTGGTCAATGGCGATTGCTTTGCCATAAGCTTCTAGGGAGGATTGGGTGTAACCGAGTCGTTGACGGGATAAACCGAGGTAATAGTAAGCTTGGGAACAATCGGGTTTTAACTGCAAAACTTGCCGACAATCGCTTAAAACTTGCCGATCCTGCTGATTATAGTAGTAAACTTCCGCCCGTTGCAGATAGGCCTGCCAAAATTGCGGATTAATTGCGATCGCTTGCTGGTAAAATGCGATCGCTAGTTGATAATTTTTCTCTTGAGCGTAGTGCCATCCCTGTTGATAAAAATCCTCGGCACTACGGTTAAAAGTGGGTATTTCTGGGGATAAACTGCGATCATACTCTTTTCTTTTGTCTTTATCGCTCAAAACCCGATAAGCTTGTTCAATTTCGCGAAATTTTGTCACTGCCTCTGGATCATTGGGATTATAATCGGGGTGATATTGCCGGGCCAGACGACGAAAAGCGGCTTTTATCTGATTATTACTGGCATTACGGGGAATTTGGAGGATTTCATAGTAATTTTTCATACTTGAATGCGGGGAGAATTTTCAACTACTGAAAACTGTTGCCAATGGCTCGCCGAAACGACTATCATTGTCAATTAAATAGCTTTTATTGAGAGTCGATCGCTTATGTCTGCCTACACTGCCTCCTCCCTGAAAGCGGAACTCAATGCACGGGGGTGGCGCTTAACTCCCCAGCGAGAGAAAATTCTGCACGTTTTCCAGAATTTACCGAAAGGCAATCATCTCAGTGCCGAAGAATTGCAGGAATTACTGGACAAACGGGGGGAAGGAATTAGTTTATCGACGATTTACCGCAGTGTTAAACTAATGTCGCGGATGGGAATTTTGCGGGAGTTGGAATTGGCCGAGGGTCATAAACACTACGAACTCAATCAACCCTATCCCCACCACCATCATCATTTGGTCTGTATTCAGTGTAATAAAACCATCGAATTTAACAATGATTCCATTCTCAAACACAGTCTCAAACAGTGTGAGAAAGAGGGTTTTCAGTTAATTGACTGTCAGCTAACGGTGATGGCCATCTGTCCGGAAGCTTTGCGGATGGGTTGGCCGTCGGGAATACCGAGTAATTGGGGTTGCACCCGTTCGCTGGTGGATACTCGTTTCCAAAACTGCGAGATTCCCGAATCAAAGGAACCGGAACCAGAAAACTAGACATCTAAGCGGACATTCCCAACTGAAAACCGAGAGCTTTTTTCTGCATTAATTGGAAAATATTATAAAATCCGTTGGCGCGGGAAGGGGTAAGACTGACTTTTAAACCGGTTTCTTCGATAAAATCCGGGGTGACTTGCAGGATTTCCGAGGGAGTCAGTCCATTTAACCCCTCGATTAACAAAGCAACTAAACCTTTGACTAATTGCGCGTCGGAATCGCCTTTGTACCAAACTTGGCCATTTTCGAGGTCGGCAGTGATATAAACTTGGGATACACAGCCCTGGACTTTATTAGTGGGTATTTTGGCAGATTCTGGTATTGGTTCTAGTTTTTTAGCAAAAGCTAGTAATTGTTCGTATTTTTGCTTAGGATCGGTACGACGTTTGAGGCGTTCGACGATGCGATCGAGATTAGACGGGAGCATATTGCGAGTTAAAATAGGAAAAAATTAGCCAATAGCTTTTTTATATTAGCATTCTTGCGGAAGTTGCGCGCTGTGGTTATCGCTGCCAGGACTACCTTGGTCAGAGCGCATTGATGCTATCTGCTAGAATTGGCATCAATCAAACGCCACGCTTGCAGGGGTATTCATCCGACATTTTAGGTAAATTCCAGAAAAAAAACCACCCTAAACCCCACATTTGTCAAGTGTTTTACATAATTTTAATATTTCTTGCCGTTTTGCTCTCTCGCTCTCGTCCGGCTTCTCGACGGAATCGCTAAAATGATCAGGGGTGTTTTAGAGGCAAGTCTATGAGTGAACCAGTAACTCTTGAGGATATTTACCAGCTATTCCGCGCTTCCGCTGAGGAATATGATCGCCGGGCTGCCCAATCCAAGGCGGAATATGATCGCCGGGCTGAGGAATATGATCGCCGGGCTGCCCAATCCAAGGCGGAATATGATCGCCGGGCTGAGGAATATGATCGCCTGGTTGCCCAATCCAAGGCGGAATATGATCGCCTGGTTGCCCAATCCAAGGCGGAATATGATCGCCGGGCTGAGGAATATGATCGCCATAGAGTCGAAATAGAGAACCTCCTGGCCGAATCTAAACTAGAAAGCGATCGCTCGATGACAGAACTGAAACGCACCGTAGAACGAACCAGCAAAGCGGTAGATAGTCTGACCACTCGCTGGGGTCGATTTGTGGAAGAGTTGGTAGAACCGGCGGTTTTACGGCTTTTTCAGGAAAAAGGCATTGATATTAAGGAAGTTTATCCCCGTGCTAGAGTCAAACGTCAGGGCATCGCCATGGAAATTGATATCCTAGGGGTGGATGATACCGATCTCGTGGTGGTGGAATGTAAATCGAGATTATCTCAAGATGATGTAGATGAATTTATTGAAAAATTGACTCGTTTTAAAATCGCTTTTCCCCATTATCAAAACTATCGAGCCTACGGTGCAGTGGCAGGAATTGAAATCAACGAGGGAATCGATCGCTATGCTTATAAAAAAGGTCTATTTGTGATTAAACCCTCCGGGGATACGGTGGCTATTATTAATGATGCCGACTTTCAACCGAATACTTGGTAATTTCCCTAGTCAAAACAATCGCTATGGTTAACCTTTCCTACAATAAAAATCGCCTTCTTCCCAGTATCGAGAGGAAAGGGCGATCGCCGCTCAAGCAGGTTTAGCCAAACAGGAAGCGGAACAAAAAGCCCAACGACTAGCGGAAAGACTAAGAGCGCTGGGTATCAACCCCGATGAAGTTTAGGGGTTGCTCCCCAGCAATTTTAGGGGATTAATCGCGTAATAATTCCGGTTCGGTTAATTCGTCGGTCATTTCCATCAGGGCCCGTTGGACGGGTTTAATCATCGGGTCGTCGATATTTTCTACGGTATCGTAGCGGACCCGCTTGGCCCGTCTAGCGACTTGCACGACGATCGAGTAACGATTGCTGGCCACATTCATCAGTTTATCGGTGAGATAAATCATCTCGGAGGAGTCGAATTTAAACCGTTTGGACATAGTTATATTTAGCCTTCTCTGGTGAATTTGGCAGTTGTCACTGATAATAGGTTAGTGATCAGTTTTATTACTCAGTCCACCTTACCACATTTTGTCAACCTTAAGGATAGGGTCCTATTCCATCTAGATTGGATTTTGTCAACTACTTTTTACAAAAGTTAAATCAATTTTATACAAGTTTAAAAATATACAAATAAAGAGATAATTTTTGAAATAAATAAACCCAAAAAAGGGACACCATTGCCGGGGCTGTAAATACACTTGAACGTATAACTTCCCCCTCGATTTAGCTTCCGGTGATGCTATTCCCATGGCCTTGACAGTGCCGGCGATCGATGGTTAAAAATAAACAGATGCTGGATCCCCATCCAACATCCGCGTTCTAACTCTGCACACATTTTGCTAAGTCCTCATGATAAGTTAAAAAACGCTTCCTTTTTGGGGGCGTTTTTATTTATTCGATTGAAAAAACCGATGACAATCATTACTAAAGCTGATAAGAAAGTGGGGTGTGGGGTGTGGGGTGTGGGGTGTGGGGTGTAGGGTGTGGGGAGTTTTCTCAGTGAACTGATAACTGATAACTGATAACTGATAACTGACTTCTAACCCAATTTTGGACAAAGATAAGTAAAAATTATTTATTGACCGTAAAAACTTGAGAATATTTAAATTAACATTCCGCAATATTTATAAATTCTTAAGAATTAATTGAGAAAGATTTTTATTTAACAACGATGTTCCAATGGTTACAGCGATTTGATAAAATTTCAGAATGGGTTGTTCTGTGCTTTTTTAGCCAGCAATGGTTGAAACCCTTGTCAAACCTAGAAGGTGATCCTATTTAAGACGGGTAAATTAGTCAATTTCACCCACAACGATGATCTTTTTTTTATGTAGTTTTATTGCAAAAAAAAAGTTTTTTTGACAAAAAGCACAAAGTATGATACAGGCGCAAGGTGTTTCTGGTGGCGAGTAATTATTGTAGAGGGGGGAGATGGGAGAATAAATAAAAGCAATCTCCTGACGACCGACGACCGACTACTGATAACTGATAACTGATAACTGATGAAAAGATTAGCTTGGTTTGATCGCTTAGTTTTAGCGAGTATTTTGGCTTTAATTGCCGCGATATCGTCGATTTTGATCCAGGGAAATCAAGTCCCGACCCGAGGGGAGAATTTTAGCTGGCAAGGGCGAAAAATCGGCGTTAGGGACAATTATTTTACTTTAAGTTTTAATCGACCGATTGACCGTTCCGATATAGAAACCAGCTTGGTGATCAATCCTCCCTTACCGGGTAAAATTAGCTGGGCCGGAGATCGCTTGACCTATACTTTGACGGAATTGCCCATCTACGGCAAGAAATATCAAGTAAAGTTACCCATTGCCCAAGGTGAGGACTTTATCGGCGAATTTTACAGCCACGATCGAGCTTTTGCCTATATTGGAGTCAACCAAGAGGAAAGAGGCCGTTTAATCGTCTGTAATATCATTCAGGGGGCAAATAAGGTCACAGAACTGAAAAAAACCATCCTTACCCCTGGGGATCTAGTGGTCACGGATTTTCAAATCTATCCGAGGGGGGATAGAATTTTATTCTCGGCCTTCGATCGTTCTGACTTAGGACGAGATACCCCAAAACAGCAACTTTACACAATTACCACGGGTTTAAATCATGACGAAAATAGTCAAAATTTGCCTAGTGGTCGTATAGAAAGGTTTTTAGATGCGAAAACCTATCAAAATCTGCGCTTTAATCTCTCAGATAACGGCAAAACCCTAATCGTGCAGAGAATCAATCACGGGAATCCGGGGGATGCCAGTTTATGGGTAATCAGCGATGATGGACAATCGCGACCGTTAGGAATACAAGGGGATATTTTTTTACTATCTCCCGACGGTAAAAAAGCGGTTGTCAGTCAAACGGGAGGGGTAGCGGTGATTCCTTTGGATGTGCAAGGGGGAAAACCGCAATTTTTGCCCACCTACGAGAAAATACTCGCTTTTTCCCGGGATGGTCGCCAAAAACTCATGGTGAAATCGGAACCAGATAATCAGCGATCGCTATTTTTGCTCAATGATCAGGGAGAGTCAAGACTACTATTAAGAACAGCTAATCCGATTATTAGCTGTGAATTTGAACCGCGACAGGAAAAAACCCTTTACTGTCTGAAAAGCGATCTGGTTATGGGCAGCGATGGCAAGGTGAAAGAAGAACCATTTTTAGCGATTATTGAGCTAAAAACGGGTAAAATGATCCCCCTGCTGGCCTTACCTAATTATCGTGACGTGCAGATGAGTATGTCTCCCGATGGCGTGGCTTTATTATTTGATCAGTTAGCAACCATACCTTTTGGAGTCGGAAATGATTTAGTCACTGGGGAGGGGTCGAGTATTGCCGATGGTCGTCTCTGGTTATTACCGCTTCCTGATCAGTTCAGTCCCAATAGCATCCCGAAAATTTTACCTCAAGAACTCAACCCTGGTTTTAAACCCCGTTGGCTGCCCTAACACAGCAGAATTAAGGAGTTAGGAGTCAGTCCCGATGAAAAAATTTTCACCCCCACAGATGAAAGAGGTTTCCTTCCCTACACCCCACACCCTACACCCTCTTTCAAGTCAGGAGACAGGAGAGAAATCTTTCCCTAATCAGGTGACTCGGAGAATGCTGACTCCCGAAAACGAAAACCTCATACCTCACCATTAAGATAAGTGCTATATGCTACTTCAGCGATTTGCTTTTTTATTGCGTCCCAGTGGCGATATCGAGATCGAGCGGGGGATTCGGACTTTATTGGCGCTCGCGGTACCGATTATTATCGGTGATATTTTAGATCAGTCAGAATTGGGGTTAATGGTCGGTTTAGCGGCTCAAACCTTGATTTTAGCGGATGTGGGGGGGCTTTACTGCCTGAGAGCGAAAACCCTAGTCGCTACGACTATCGGGATGGCTTTAGCTTTGATTATCGGCACATTAGCCAGTGCTTGGCTAGGATTGACCGTAGTGATAGTTTTTTGCGGGTTGTTTCTAGCGGGTTATTTGACGGTTTACGGGGAAAATGGGGCGTTAGCTGGGGTAGTAATCAGTTTATTGCTGCTTTTGGCCGTTTCTTTGCCATCGGGAGATATGATCGTCGCTTTACAACGGGCCGGAATTGCTGTGTTGGGAGGGGGATGGACAATTTTTTTAGCCCTGTTTATCTGGCCTTTTCGTCCTAATCAGCCTTTACGTCAGGTAACAGCGGAAAATTTTCAGGGTATCGCCACCTATCTCCGTTCTTTGCCTTTACACTCTTGTTCTAATGCTCATGAGGAGCCATATTTTGACCAAATTCGCCAGCTGTTGCTCCGTTCGCGGAAAACTGTCACCTTAACCCGTCGGGGACGTTGGGGAAAGAGTGAGCTGCGGGAATTGTTAATCGTCTTGATTGAAGATAGCGATCGCATTAATACCAGCTTGATTGCGCTGCGAGAATTGCTTCATCTTCATCCCTTGCCACAACTGACCACGGTGGGTATTTTATTAGAAGATATTCTCGTGCAAGTGGCGGAAATTAGCGAAGATATTGCCGGGTTAATTTTGGGTAGAAATAAACGACCGGATTGTGAGCGCTTGCAGCTATTACTCAAGGCGATCGAGCAGCAAAAAAACCTGCAAGCTAAAGTTTTAGAAAATGCCCAAGATGATTATAGCAGTTATGTGGCAATTTCCCAATTAAATAATCGTTTAAAAAAATTATTTAAACAGCTAAAAATAGCCAGTGAAACAGCGCAACATTTGCGGCAAAGCGAGGAATTTCCAGATAAAAAAAATCCCTGGCAGCGGAACTTTGAAGGGATAGAAAAAGAGTACGGTCAAGAAAAAGCTTGGTGGGAACCATTAAAATCTAATTTTAATCTAGAATCGCCCCTATTTCGCCATGGTTTACGCTTAGGTTTGGGAAGTGCGCTAGGAGTTTTGATTTACAATAAGCTAGGAATTACCCATAGTTTTTGGATTGGTTTAACCTTAGTTATTGTGTTAAAACCAGATTTTAGCTTGACTTTTCAACGCTTTTTTAATCGGGTGTTTGGCACGATTTTAGGCTCGTTGTTTGTTTTGGCATTGTTGCCAATTATAGATAATTCGATCTGGTTAGAAATTATTGGGGTGATTTCTATAGCGATCGCTTTAGCTTTAGTGCGATTTCACTATAGTTTAGCCGTATTTTTTATCACAATTTTTGCTTTAATTATCAGTCGTCTCGATGCCAGCAATGACGGGATTAATTTAGAGTATATCAGAATAGTTTATACTTTAATCGGTAGTGCTTTAGCCTTTGTACTTTCCTTCGGTTTTTTACGGGTTAATGAAGATGAACGTTTTTCCCTCGCTGCCATTAAAGCATTAGAAGCTAATCAAATATTTTTTCAGTCAGTTATGGCAGTTTATTTGGGAGAATCATCCTATCAAACTGCAATTTTATCTTCCTATCGCAATAAAGCTCGACGAGCAAATACAACTATGCAAACGGCCTTACAACGATTAATTGATGATCCTAGCACACCCTTTCCACAAATGGAACCGGCAATCACTTTAAGTAATTATATTCCTCGTTTTGGTCGCGGGGTGACAGTTTTATTGACGGAATTGGAACAATATCGCGGTAGTCCTCCCCATCCTAATCTAAGTCTGTTCACGCAACAAATAACCCAAGCTTTGACGCAATTAACCCAAGCTTTGCAAGCAAATAATCCTCCTTCTCCCTTACCTCCCCTCGAAGATACTTTAGAAAATATCCTCGATCATTTGCAAGAATTGCGAGAGGAAAGGTTAGTGGAAATTGGCCATCAAAAAGAGGGAACTAATCTCCAGAAATATTTAGGGGATTATAATATTGTTACCACGGAACTTGTGGAATTATCCAGTCGCGTTGGGGTAATGAACACAGCAATTGATCGTTTTATTAGAAGTTAAAATTTAGTTATAACAACAGAATTTAGTAGTCAGGAGGAAAATCGATTAACTTCGATAATTTCCGTATATTCAAAATTATTAGGACTGCGTTTCACTAGAGAATAATCAACACCATGAAGATTAATTAAGTCCTCTTGACAATCTGCTTTCGGAGAATTATACACTAACACATATTCTTTACCGATATAGGGAGAAATCTCGGTTTCTACTTCTCCTCTCCATTGAGTTTTTGTCACTAAAACAACTAACTGATTGGCTAATTTAGGAATAGCGATCGCGACTTGCCGACGATAGATATGATCAAGACTACCAAAAGGGGAATCCATCACCAGAGGAAAAGTGCTGCTATCAATTCCCATCAAAGTATTTTTCTGACTCCATTCTCGCACTCGATCGATAATTCCCCCGATAAAAGATAAACTAAGAATCTGATTTTCTCCGGTAGAAGCTGCCACGGGAATTGCGAATCCTGTGGTATTTTCTAATAGTCTTACCTCGTAATCGGGACTAATACGGGGAATATAGGGAGTAAAAGAAATTGAGCTAAAGATTTCCTGTACCCGTTTTTCTAAGGACAAACGAAACTGATTTTCTAATCTCTGTCTTACCTCACTAATGCGATTAATTGCCTCTTGAGTCGCTAAAATACGTCGTTGTCCTAAATTAGATTTTTCCTCTTTTTGTTGCTGTTTTTGTACCTGCTTTTGCAGGGATTCTAACTCTTTTTCATAGATATCTAGTTGATTTTTATTGCTGCCCTGTTCCAAGCGTAAATCTTTTAGGGAATCCTCGATCGCATCTAAGCGAGATTGCAGATTTTTAATATCTTCATCGGGATAATGGCGAAATTTATCCCGCACTTCATCTAATTCTGATTCTACTAAAGATAATTCTAAGCGCCACTGGTGAATATTAGCTTGATAATTATCCACTTCTTGCCAAAAATCTAAGACTTTTTTATCCATTTCTTTGACTGTGGAAGATAAGCGAATGGCTGCTTCTTCTACATCGGCCATTCCTGCTTTATTCATCCAATCTTGTACCTGTAAATAAGCTTGGCTATTTTCCTGTAATTCCTGACCACAAATACATTTTTTTCCCTCTAATAATTGTTGGACAAATTGCTGTTTGATACCACTGGGTAATTCCCCTTGTTGTCGTAGGCGATCGATTAATTGCTGAAAATTTTGATTAATTTCTTTTAAAAAGACTTGATAAGCTTGCTGAGAAATTAATTTCTTTAACTTATCCTTAGTTCTGACTAAATCTTGCCGCAGATTTCTTTCCTGTTGTTCTAATTTTTCTTTTAACTGTTTTAATTCCTCGGCACCACTTAACTCTAGTAAGCGATTAGTCACGGCTTTTTTTAATTCTTCTTGCTGGGATAACTGGCTAATAATATCCTGCTGACGCTGTTTTAATTTCTCGAAATCCTGCTCAATTTTACTTTCCTGTTTTAATAACTTTTTTAAATCCGATTCCCCTAAATCTTTAAGCTCATCTTGTAAAGATTTCTTAGCTTTTTTTAAATGCTCGATCGCTCGATCTAATACTTTAACTCCCAATAATTCCTTTGTATCTTCGGCGATTTTACCTTGGCTACTACTACGAAATTGATGATCGATATATTCCCCATCAAAAAAGAAATAACGGTGTAAACTTTCGGGTAAAATTTGATTAATAATATCCTCCGCTGGTTGATTGGGTGTGTACCAATTACCATCATCACCAGCGTAGAGCATATATAAACTATTTGAACCGTATTTAATCTTACTATTTACATCTTGGTAGGCGAAAAATTTTCGTTTTACCTGATAGCGTTTATTTTCATGTTCAAAGTTTACTTCCGCGGAACATTCTATGGAGGTTCCCGTTGTTACTTCGGTAATTGCCCGTTTATTAACTAATAACTCTGGTTCGGCAAAAGCTGCTGTAAATTTTTCATAAAGAACCCAGGTACAAGCATTTAAAATTGTTGTTTTTCCTGCCCCATTATTGCCATAAATTACCGTCGTATTGCGAGAACTCGCCGCTAAATGTATCTCAGGAGTCTTACCATAAAATTGTCGAAAATTACATAACTTTATTGATAGTAGTTTCATATTTATATGGAGGGGATGATGGGGAAGTTTTTTCAGTAAACCGATAACTGATAACTGATAACTGATTATTGAATTACTTCTTTAATAATTGTTAAAACATCATCATTGATATTGCGAGGATTGCGCTGGTATAACTTATCTCTTTCCAATTTTAAAACGCGATCGATGATTTTTCGCACATCTTCGGGAGCGTTTAAAATCGGTTCTTGGATATTTTGGAGATTATTATCAGGATTAGTCATAGGGCAGATTTTTTAATATTTACAGCTGCTGCATTTCCAACAAAATCCCTGCCGGGGTACGTTAATCTATTGCTAACGCACCCTCAGCCTAGATTGTTTCCCTAGACGAAACTTAAATAGGGTAACTTTTGCGCGGTAGATTGAATCAGATCGAGATTTTGTAACAGCTGTCTGCAGGTATCCCAACCCCCTTCTATTAACATCTGTCGGGAACCTTCATTCATAGACACGGTAGCGACAAAATCCCCCCATTCCACTGTCATGGTTGTCAAGGAAAGATCGACGGGAATTTCGGGATTAGCGGCAATTAAATCCTGTAAATGGGTGATGGTTTTTGCCTCAGCAGTGACACAGGGAACCCCATTAGCGATACAATTGCCAAAAAATATTTCGGCGAAACTTTCCCCGATAATTGCTTGAATTCCCCAACGTAAAATCGCTTGCGGTGCGTGTTCCCGAGAAGAGCCACAACCAAAATTACCATTGACTACCAGAATTTTCGCCCCTTGGTACTGGGGTAGATCGAAAGGATGACTCCCCTGTAAAGCGGATCGATCATCGGCGAACACTTGTTCGCCTAAACCTTCAAAGGTGATACAACGCAAAAAACGAGCCGGAATAATGCGATCGGTGTCAATATCGTTGCCTCGCAAGGGTAAAGCTCGTCCAGAGATGGTTTTAACTTGACTCATGATCTTTTTCTAACTTTTACTAGCAGTGATAAAAAAGGTGGTTGCATCTTGCCATACCCCCTGATCGGTGGCATTTTTCTCGATTTCTCGGCGATAATTGTTCACTAGAGTCGCAATTTCGGCAGCCGATAGGCGATCAAACCGCCTTTTTTTAACCATTGATACCATTTTGCCAGCACTTGCGGGATATCGGGGAAAAGTGCAATCGCCAGAGAACAGGTAATCAGATCGAAACTAGACTCGGCAAAGTCAATGGCAGCTATATCAGCGTTAATTAGGTCAATATTCTCGATATTTAATGCTTCTAGCTTTTTTTCGGCTCTGGCAATCATTTCCGGCGTGAAATCAACCCCGATGACACTTTTTACTTTTGGGGCAATTGCGACCGCTATAAATCCCGTTCCCACGTCTAGCACAGATTGGCTTTTTTGTAAATAGAGATAATTTACTAATTTAAGGGCGCGAGCTTGCGTAAAATCGTTATCGTAATCGTGACGAAGGGCATAAAAATCAATTACTTGACGCTGATAATCGTTGCTCAACTTCTCTATTGCCCAATTATCGACAAAGACTGACCCAATTGACTTAAATTAAGAGCATGGCCGCCGGTAACTAGATAAACCGCGTCTGCTATTGTGCCAATTCTACGACAGAGATCGCCTAAACGATCGCGAAACAGACGACCGAGGGGATAAGCGGGAACCACACCCCAACCGGTTTCTTCCGCCACCAGAATAACATCAACCGCCGCATTTTTGAGGGAATACAAGAATCGATCGCTGATTTCTAACCATTCAGCTGCCGACATTTCTAAACAATTGGCTACCCAAGTACCGAGGGAATCGATCAATAAACAGTGAGTAAATGGGCTATTATCAATAGTTTCGCTTAATTGTCGGGGAATTTCTTGGGTTTGCCATTGGGGGGAACGTCGCTGCCGGTGTTTTTCAATGCGATCGCACCATTCTTGATCTTTTTCATCCACCGAGGAGGTGGCGATATAAATAACGGGTTTTTGGCTGATTTTGGCTAAATATTCGGCCCATTCACTTTTCCCAGAACGGGCAGCCCCTGTAACTAGGATAATTTTTTCATCCACGATCGAGATTTTGGCAAATAACTAAAGTATATACGGAAGAAAACTGTCCTATTCTGCATCATCAAAACGGTGAATATCATCATCTCCTAAATATTCGCCATTTTGCACCTCAATCATCACCAGAGGAATAGAACCGGGGTTTTCCACCCGATGACGGGTATTCATGGGAACGTATGTAGATTCTTTTTGTTTGAGGAGAGTTTCTTTTTCATCACAGATTACCCGCGCTGTACCGGAGACGACAATCCAGTGTTCACTGCGATGGTAGTGCATTTGGGTACTCATGTGATGGCCGGGTTTAATGACAATGCGATTGATGCGATACCGGGAACCTTCCTCCAATACCGTCACTGTTCCCCAGGGGGGAGTCCGCGTCATTTCTAGGTCTTGGGGAGAAGGGGAGGGATCATTAATTAAGTCATCCATGGTGGTGGTCTCCAAACTTGATTAACATTCTAGTGGACAATCTCTGGTTTGCAGCTATTAGCTAAAGGTGTGTGGGGTGTGGGGTGTGGGGTGTGGGGTGTGGGGTGTGGGGTGATGGGGTGATGGGGAGAATAAATAAAATAATCTATTGAATCCTGTCTCGGAGTCTCCTGTCTCGGAGTCTCCTGTCTCCTGATAACTGATAACTGATTCAAGAGGGCAATTGTTTAAAATCAAAATTTGTCTCTTTACCCTTGACAGATGGCTCGGTTTGTGCTATGCGATTAGCCATTTGTACCAGATCCACTCCGGTAGCTTGACGCAATTGTTCAGCAAAGGCAGTCATTTTCGGGACAAGATTACCATCACCTCCGTCCACTACCGTCACCGTTTGCACCTGCACTTCTGGGACACTAGCGACCATTAATTTAAGCAATAACTCCAATTTTTGGTATAAAAAGATGTTTTTAGCGTTATTTCCCGCTCCTTGCCAAGATGCCGCCAGTTTTTTGGTTCCTTCCGCTTGCGCTTTCCCCTGTTCGATAATTTTGGCTGCTTCCCCCCGGGCTTTTGCGATCGCTTGTTGACATTCCGCGGCCGCAGGGGCGATCACATCTGCCTGTAATTGCTGTTTCACCTGCTTAATTCGGGCAGTTTGTACCGCCACTTCTGCCTGTACTTTAGCTAAATCGGACATAACCACCGATTCTACCTCGGCAATCATGGCGCCGCGCTTAGTTTGAGTGTCGCGCACCCGTTTTTCTGCGTCAGCTTTGGCTATTTCTAAATCTTTTTGGATACGACGCAAAGCGGTTAGGCGTAGATTCTCGGAATCCTTGATAATCGATGTTTTTCGGGCTTTTGCTTCTGCTATCCGGGCATCTCTCTGTAATTCGGCTTTTTGCTTCCGTCCGATCGAATCGAGATAACGCACCTCATCGGAAATATTCTGGATCTGCAAACTATCCAAAACTAAACCCAATTTTTCCAGATCCTGTTCCGCTTCTTCTAGGAGACTTTTAGCGAAAGCAATCTGATCGGAGTTTGCTTGTTCTGGGGTTAAATTCGCCAGGACACCGCGCAAATTGCCCTCGAGGGTTTCTTTAGCCAGTTGTTCGATTTCCTTGCGTTTCTTGCCCAATAAACGCTCGATCGCATTATGAATAATCGGTTCCTCCCCAGCGATTTTAATATTCGCCACCCCGGTGACGATCAACGGCACACCGCCCTTAGAATAGGCATTAACCACCCTGAGATCGATGATCATGTTGGTCAAGTCCATTCGATACACTTGTTCTAGCATCGGTAAACGAATACTGCTGCCCCCTTTTACCAAACGATAACCGATGGTTTTGCCCGTGGCCGTGGGACGACGACTACCGGCAAAAATTAAAACTTCACTCGGTTGACAGATGTGATAATAGTTACGGATGACTAATAAACCCGCACCTGTCCCTAAACCGAAAACTCCCAGTAAAACAGCGATAATTTCCATAGATTTTATGTGGGTGAAATTGGTGATTATCTTTACTTTTAGCCAATCGACTCTCTGGCTGGTTGATTTTTTGGGGGTCATCGATATTAAACTAAAAAGTAAAGCTTAGACAGCCTATCTTTATCATGCCAGATCAGCCAATCTCGATCGCCCAATACTACCACGAGCGGACCAAATACGACCCCCAGACGATCGCTTCAAAAAGTAAAGGTCTTGATTGGAGTCAACAACCCTATCCTTTCAAAGAATACAAAATCGGTCAGACTTTCGATCTCAAACCCTACCTCTCCCGTCAAATAGTTCCCCAGAAAGGAGACTTTTGGCGACGTATATCGCGAATTTTGGGCTGTAGCTATGGATTAACTGCCAAAATCGCCACTATGGGTAGTCCCTTGTACCTGCGTTCTGCACCCTCTGCTGGTGGATTATACCCCGCCGAGGTCTATCTGATCTCCCGTGGCACGGAATTTTTACCCGCCGGTCTCTACAGTTATCAAGGTCAAAGTCACTCGCTGCTTTTATTCTGGGAAAGTGATGTCTGGACGAACCTACAATCTGCTTGTTTCTGGAATCCTGTTTTAGAAAATACCGATATCGCTTTAGTTACCAGTGCCATTTTTTATCGATCCGCTTGGCGCTACGAGGATCGAGCCTATCGGCGTATTTTCCTCGATACAGGGCATTTATTGGGCAATATTGAGCTATCAGCCTCGATTAATGACTATCGCGCTCATTTAATCGGTGGTTTTAACGATAGTCAGATGAATGAATTGCTTTATCTTGATTCCGAGAAAGAAAGTGTCATGACGGTGATTCCTTTGGCAGATCTGCTCAATATCCGGCAAAATCTCCCCCCTAGTACCACGGCACTCCCTTCGACAACCACGACTCTTTATCCCAAAATTGCCGAGGGGGAATTATTAAACTCTCTACACCAAGCCACTATCATAGCCACAGATGAGAAGATAGAAGCAAATATTACCCCGTCTAATTGGGAAGATAAATATAATTTTCCTTTTTGTCTAAAAGTTTCGGTGACATCCCGTCCCGTCAATTGGGGGGAAGATTTAATCGATCTGGAAAGTACGATGCTTAAACGCAGATCTACCCGCGCTTATAGTGGTGCTAGTCTCAGTTTAGACGAATTGCGAGCGCTGCTGCATTTTACCTATCAACCCCAAGATTATGCCGACCAAAATCTCGATCCCAATCCCGATTATTTTGCTCTGGATTTATTGGAAACTTTTATCGCTGTTTCGGCAGTAACCGGATTAGAGGAAGGCTGTTATTATTATGCTCCTAAAGCCCAAGAATTGCGGCAAATTCGCTTTAAAAATTTCCGGCAAGAGTTACATTATCTCTGTTTAGGTCAGGATTTGGGACGAGATGCGGCCGCTGTGGTTTTTCATACGGCGGATCTGTCAAAAGCAGTGGCTAAATATGGCGATCGAGTCTATCGTTATCTTCATGCAGATGCGGGTCATTTGGGACAGAGATTAAATTTAGCGGCTATTCATCTGGGGTTAGGGGTTAGTGGTATCGGTGGTTTTTTTGATGATCAAGTTAATGAAGTGTTAGGAATTCCCTCCGATGAAGCAGTTATCTATATCACTACTTTAGGCCGACCAAAAGTTTTTTAAGGTGAGTTTGAACCCCTGAAGGGGTGACAAGGAGGCATCTGTCATCGTACTCTGTACCTTGACAGATGCACTTTCTCGCTGGGACGTATTTTGTTTAAAGGTTAATCCAACTACGCACCATTTGTCGAGGTTTTCCTGAATTTTTAAAAGCGGTTCTATTGTGGCATAAAAAGCGATTATTAACGTAAAATATATCACCTTTTTTCATTTTGAAGCGGACTGTATTTTCCGGTTCTGAAAAAAAGTTGTCGATGATGTCAAGTGTTTTTGTGATAGCTTCCGGTTGCGCTATTTCTAGTTTGGAGTAAGCAACTTCAATCCAGTACCGCATATAACGAAAAACCAGACCCCGAGAATCTGTTGAGAATAAGGGGAAATTATTATTTTGAATAGCTTCTTGAGAATTAATCTCTCCAGGGGTAATCACATCCCGCGCCAAAGGTTCGTAGAGACAGGGAACTAGGTCTGTATGGTGTTGCCAGAAATATTGATACAAATTGGCGGCGTTTACTACCAGGGAATCTCCTCCCTCATCCGCGGCAGCAAGACAGAGTAAGCCAACAATATCAGGGAAGTAGTTTTTGGCTGTACTATCGGTATGATAGCCAGTTTCTGCATTCGTCATCGAAACGGGTATAGCTTCTTTAGTGTAATCCATTCCTCGATCGATTACATCAAAAAAATAGCCATAGCGGTGGTTTAGCAGTCCAAAAATGCGAGAAATAAAAGCATAAATTAACCGCATTTCTATTTCTGTTAATTCCGGTTCTAATCGGAAAATAATTATGCCTGGTTCCTGGAGCAATTTCTCACGAAACGGCAGGAAAAAGTCAAGATTTTTATTAACTGTTTGCCGTCCTATTTCGTTGGGTTTGTCAAGCCATCTCTGATTGCTTGTTTTTAGTAAATCTGAGACTAATGATTCTGGTACATGAAAAAATAGTTGAGAAGGATCAGGCAATTTTTTCCAAGTCAGTAATGAAATATTAGGATCAGAAATCGGTATAATCATTTTTGAATCTTGAAGGCAACGTGAAGGGGAAGGTCAATGAGCGGAGTAAAAAATTCTGGGTCTAGTTCTAAATGTTCCTGATTAATTTTTAGTTCATAAACTTCTGGCATTTTTGTGAATGCTGCTAAACGAAGAGATGTGAAGTAATCTTCCATAGTTTTATGAACACATTGCACGGCGACGGCTTTTCTATCTCGGCGCCAAATCTCACCGGGGAATAATTGATCGCGTCCAGAAAAATAGCCAGCTTTCGGTTTAAAATAAAAGGGAAACTTATCTTTTTTCAGAAAAGGTAAAGAGGGATGGGGGACGGCGAACAGGAAATAGCCACCGAATTTCAAAAGTTGGTAGGCTTTCTGCAGCGTGCTAATAGTTTCTGAAACATTTAAGTAGTTGAACAGGAACATAGCCAGAACTAAATCGTATTGTTCGGACTCAGTGACCGCAAAATCACGAATATCACCAGTTTCATAAGAAACATTAGTAATCTGATACTCGTTTTTTTGAATCAAGGCCTGCTCGATCATTTGCGATGAAATATCAATCCCATGAACATATTGAGCGCCTCGGTTAATTAACTCTCTTCCTACATAACCTTCCCCACAGCCTAGATCTAATATATTCTTGTTGACAATCGGTTCACATAAATCAATGACAAACGGACGCGCAGAGTAATCAGAAAGCAAAATCGGTTCTACTCGTTTCCAGTCTGCTGCGCTTTCTTCGTAAAGTTTTTTGGTTTCTTGTGTTGCTTTCATACCTATCTAACGGGATAAAATTTGCACTAATTTTGTTTTAGTCTAGCACTGTGTAAGTAATTACCCATAAAACTTTTACCAGTTAATCCAAAATCAGCTATCGCCAGAAAAATTAGCTCTTCTTCTCCTAAGTTCACAGATTGATGCACACACCAACGGGGAATAACAGCAAAAGTACCCGGTTCGACTTCGTTTTCGTATTGATCAACAATAACTTTTCCTTGACCCTGAAGAAATACAAATACGGTTTCATGTGCGTGTTTGTGCATTTCATTCGCCTTTCCTGGCTTGACTATAACTAGGCGTGCATCTAAAACTTCTAGAGCAAATGGCAGGCGAAATACGTTAAAATCAATATTGAGTTTATCAACCTTATTGTTGTACAAAGCCTCTAAGTTGCTGGCCCTGATTGTTGAAATAAGCTCTTTACCTTCTTGGACATGAGTTAGGCTTTTTTGTTCATTAATTTTTTCGGTCAATGCTCCCAGTCGCAGCGTTTGAAAATCATGGTAAAGTTGTGATGCAAGCCTTAATATTGTTGGAGAGCATTGGCATTCACCAGATGGATTTTCAAGCCAATCTAGCAAGTTCAGAACTTCTTCCCTGTGCTTTTCCCTTTGCATCCCGTATAGCAAAAGTGAACTCAATCCGGGTAGTAGTTTTTCCCCTGGAACAGTAGATAAGTCTTCCGTCAATCCAATCCGCACATCATTGATTTGATGCAATAAAAGTTCCTGTTCCTGATTAGACAGCCTTTTGCCTTTAATCATTTTAGTCAAAAGCGTAACAATCTTGAGTTGGTCTGATGATATCAAAGATTTATCTAGTGCCAACGCACGTTCATACATATTGTCCCAGTAAGCAGCACGTAGATTTAAGGCTTTTAACATTCCTTTGCGTAATTCCAGAACAGCTTGTTCGCTTTCGCTGGCTAATTCCCTAGCAATCTCAACTAAAGTTAAGCTGTGTTCATCCTCCACTTCTGTATGTAAAGGAAAAAATACATATTGCTCCAAGGATAATGATGTATGGTTTTTAATCGCTTCAATAATGTGTTTGTAGATAAATTTAACCACAGATTCAGTCCCTAAACCTATGGCTCCAATAGCTTCGAGTGGACTTCCATTCTGGAGCAGCGATAAGAATGATTCACGCCAGATTTCTACTTCAACACAAGGCTTTTGCGTGCTATCTACTCCCATAGCTTCTTGAAAACGCTTGAATAACTGTGGGTGAGGAATTTCCTGTACCCACTCGTCTTTAATACCTAATTTACGGATTGCTTCCAGATATTCATCCTGTAGATGTCCGGTTTCTTCAGCTAAGTTCTCCAGCAGGTGATTTCGATGAGTGGGATTTTCTAGCTTTGATATTACTGCTGTTAAATAGCGGGAAAACCAGTCACTATAAGCTCCATATTGACTGGCAAAATCTTTCAGAACTTCATCAATATGTTGAAATTCTCCTTTTTCTAAAGCAAGTAAATACGGGTGATTAATTGCTCGATGGCTTAGTGCTTCCTTGATTAAGTTTTCCATTTTTTCTCATTCCCCGATAGCCGCCCCTTTTTAAATACTATCACAAAATTGGCCAATTGTCGATAGCGTTTGAGATGCGCTCATTCTGGGTTAAATATAACCAGGCTGACAGTTTTCCTTCGGGTTATCTCAGAAGGATTAAGTATAAACCACAGAGGCACAAAGAACACAGAGAGGAAGATAGAGTGTTCTTGATTAAGATTCTCTCAGATTTTCCCTCTCTAATTCGATTAAATTATCGATTTTTTTTAGCTTGGCATCCCCAGCAAGATAACCGATACCGCGATGTAAATGTAAGCGAAATTGTTGAGTTAGAGTTTCTTTATCGGTTCCTAATCCGTCTTGATGACAACGTTGTTTGAGGGCAATTAAGAAAATATCGGCCATTTCTCCCCCGAATACTTTCCAAGATAATTCTACATTGCTATCGGCAGGAATGGGAACGGGAGAGGGGAGACTCGGTTCAGCAAGGGAACGACAAAAAGCCCAACGACAGAGGATATTCCATTGGTCAATTTTGGTGTAGCGTTTTAATTTTATGAGGCTATCTTTGGCGGTTTGAGATAGTCGAAAACGTTCGATCGGTGATTCCATAATCTATAATTTTACCTCGCTCTGACTGATGATAGAATAGTTAGTCCTTCTCAATCCTGTTTAATAGGAGAGTGGAAAGTGCGGTCACTCCTCATCTTACAAAGACAGTGATCGCTTTTACTTTTGATATTCTGATGGGAGAATAAAACAGCCCTACTTGATAAAGGGAGTGTCTGACAGTTTTTAACACCTAACTACTTAATAATGGGTTTCCTTATTTTTCCAAACGGACCACATACCATTGTAGATAACCCTCCTCACCCAGGTCTAACTCGCAGTAATTATCGCGCAGATAGAGAGCTTTTTCCTCAAAACTAGAGAATTTTGCCAATTGTCGAGGACAAATCTCCGGTTTTGCGGCGATTAAATCTTTTAACTTATCGCGTAACTGGTCGGGAGTCTGGAATTGTTCAGGTTGATCGGCCTCAAGGACAAGAAAATAGTCCCCTTGATACATAATAGAATCGGGCATCGCTGTTTGATAGTCTCAGTAGGAAAATTTTTTGGCTATCTTTATCACTTTATCGCCTCAACGCTCGATCGACACCACCACTATGACAGACCATCTCACCAATCCCTTTCTCAGTCTCCCTTCCGAAAGCGCCATGCAGGACTTGGGGGACCAATACTACGATCAAGTTGCGGCTGCGGATTTTCCCCGTCATATCCTTCGTTTTCGCAATGATGCTTTATTACCTTTGGTGGGAATTCAGCCAGAATTAACCTTAGATGAGCATTTTATCGAGGCTTTTGGTAAATTTCAAGCCCTTACCCCCTTTTTAGCCCTGCGTTACCACGGTTATCAATTTGGCGAGTATAATCCTTTTTTGGGAGATGGTCGCGGTTTTCTCTACGGTCAAGTTAGGGGTATTGATGGCAAATTATACGATTTTGGTACGAAAGGATCGGGACGGACCCCCTATTCCCGTCATGCGGACGGTAGGTTAACTCTCAAGGGTGGAGTTAGAGAAGTCTTAGCCGGGGAAGCTTTACGCAGTTTAGGGGTGAATACCTCTCGCTGTTTGAGTTTGGTGGAAACGGGGGAACCCCTCTGGCGTGGTGATGAACCTTCCCCGACGCGATCTTCGGTGATGATTCGAGTTAGTAATTCTCATATTCGTTTCGGGACTTTTGAGCGTTTATTTCATATTAAACGTGCCGATTTAATTAAAAGACTCCTCGATCATGTGATTATTTATTATTATCCTGAAATCGATCCCCAAGATAGCGATCGCCATTTAAAATTTTACGATGTTTTGATTGAAAGAACCGCTAAATTAGCAGCCCAATGGATGTCCGCAGGTTTTTGTCATGGGGTTCTCAATACCGATAATATGTCAATTACTGGGGAAAGTTTTGATTATGGTCCCTACGCTTTTATTCCTTACTATAACCCCCAATTTACGGCGGCCTATTTCGACTACGGTGGTCGTTATAGTTACGGTAATCAGCCTTTTATCTGTCGTTTAAATCTAGAGTTACTGCAATCTCCCCTGGCCATGGTTGTCTCCTTGTTAGAGTTAGATATGGCCTTGGCTAACTATGACCAGCACTACAATTTTTATTATCAAAAAATGATGCTTAAAAAGTTAGGTTTTGAGGATATTTTTACTCCCGAATCTGCTTTACTGGTTAGCAAAACTGTGGAAGTTCTCCAAGAAACTGGCCTCGGTTATCACGAATTTTTCTATCAATTAAGTGAACAATTTAATTACGGTTGGCGAGAAAATAGTTCTCTAATTCTTGAAAATATGGATTTACCGAAAGCTGATTGGCAACGTTGGCGAGAGTTATATAGTTTGGTCTTAAATCAATTACCCCTAGATTCCTTGTCTCAAATTGACGACACTTTAACGCATTATAATCCTAAAACCGCTTTACTTAGACCGCTAATCGAATCGGTTTGGGAAGCAATTACCTCTAAAGACGATTGGCAACCTTTCCACGAATTAGTGATAAAATTACAAAATAAACAGTAATTAAGTAATAAGTAGTGATCAAAATTAATTTCTTGGTTAGAATAGGCAAGAGGTAGTTAAATATGTGTAATTAATTATCTCTAGCTACTTATTTAGGTCATTTCCTAAAATGCGTTGGACAAAAATTGACCAGACTTGGCGATCGCTGTTTCCTCTCCAATCATTAAGAGTGTCAAAATAATAGTAAAGTTTTGTGACAAAGTGCAGTCAGCTCTAAGAATCTTTGCTAGAATTCTAGAAAGCTTCTGTGATAAGTCTCCTTAAAAGAGATTGTTTGCAGTAAACTAATCTGGCTAACACGCTTTTGGGTGTGATATAGAGAAAGTTTCTTGCGATTGCGCCTAAATGGAGTGATATACAGAAAGTTGACTCATATCGTTACTCTGGAGAGTGTTATATAGAAAGTTGACCTATAATATGTAGTTAGGCACGAGGAGAATAATACGCATGCTGATATCGAGAGAATACAAGTTTATATTCGTCCATATTTATAAGAATGCTGGCACAAGTATTACAACGGCGCTACGACCATTTGCAATAAGTCCATGGCAGTGGACAGCTCATAGGTTGATAAAAAAGGCGGGCTTTCCTTCTCCTTTCTTTGATCCTCATCCATTTCCTGCGCATGTCAAGGCATCCGAAATAAAAGAGAGTTTTGGAGCAGAGAAATTCAATGAGTATTTTTCATTTGCTGTAGTCAGAAACCCATGGGATTGGCAAGTTTCACTCTACAAATATGCGTTGAAATCAGAAACACATCATCAGCATGAGTTAACGAAAAATTTAGGTAGCTTTGAAGAATATATAAAATGGCGATGTGAAAATGAAGTTAGATATCAAAAAGATTTTATATATGATAACAATGAGTTGCTTGTTGACTTTGTTGGGAGATATGAAAGCCTAGATAATGACTTCAACGAAATATGCTCTCGCATTGGAATCTCCGTCTCGTTACCAAAACTAAATGTATCAAATACAAAACCATATCAGAGTTACTATTCTGAGAAGAGTAAAGAACTTGTAAAGGAAGCATTTGAACCTGATATTAGGACATTTAATTATGAATTCTAAAAAAGTGCGATCGCCGATCTTGTAGGGTGCGTTTCCTAATCTGGCTCCCACTGCCCCACCGATCGATTTTGGGGAACGTACTCTGCCCATGGATTGAAGCTGTGAGTTTAAGTACGATGCCGCTCTGGTGGGACCAGTTGAGGAATGTTAGGGAAGATTCCCAATGTTTCGTTAAAATAGAGGGGCAAAAGTCGCCACAGGGTCGCTTCAATGACAGTTCGACAACCCCGCTACAGTAAAGAAGAATTTGCCCGACGTGGTAATGAGATTTATCAATCTCAGGTACGTCCCCAAGTCGAGGAGGGAAATCAGGGGAGAATTGTGGCAATTGACATTGAAACAGGGGCTTTTGAAGTAGCGGATGATTTGATAAGCGCAGCGAAGCAACTTTCTGCACGAGTGCCTGATACTCAGACATGGTTTGTTCGCATTGGGCATTCAGCCGTCGATCACTTTGGCGCAAGGAGCCTGAGAACAAAGCCATGATGCAAGGTCGTGTAAATCAAGGGTGTGAGGCGACGTTGGCGATCGCAGTCAGAAACCATGAAACAACGCAGATAGTAGATGCTGTAATTGATACAGGATTTTCGGGTTTTCTCACCTTGCCGTCTGAGATAATTGCTAGGTTAGGGTTTATTTGGGAGGGTCGAGATCTTGCGACATTAGGCGATGGGACTTTCTGCACGTTTGAAGTTTACATCGGGCTTGTGATCTGGGACGGGCAATATCGTGAGATTTACATCAACGAATCAGAGACGGTTCCGTTGATTGGGATGCAGCTATTACGAGGATAAGATTTGCGAATTCAGGCAATTGAGGGTGGTTTAGTTACGATCGAAGCGTTGAAGTAGAGTGCGATGCTGAAGGCACTGGGTAGCAGTACGCCATCGCTGCAGCAACGTGAAAGCTAGAATATATTAAGCCCTATACGCTAGATGTTGTCTATGACTGAACGACTTGAGCAGGCGATCGCCCAATTAAAAACCTTATCAACCGCTCAACTAAATCGGGAATTTTTTAGGTTAATACTGCTTGGGATTGAATTGTTCCTTCAATTTTAGCTGTGATAATTTTGACTTCCGTGATTTCTTTGTGTAGGTTAATAAATTGCTTGTTATTTTCTTCTCTCAGGGTTTCTAGTTGTTGGCGATTATCTTCCTTTAGCGTATCAATTTGCTCGCGGGTGTCTTCTCGCAAGGAACTTATTTGCTCACGGGTTTCTTCTCGCAGGGAACTTATTTGCTCACGGTTTTCCTGTCGCATTGCCGAGAGTAAGTCTTTCAATTCTTGAATATCATTGCTGGTAACAGTAGTCATAGAATTAACCCCAAGAGAATCTATTTAACCGGCACTCTTTGATTTTATTATATTTCACCTACGCTAAAAAGATCAAATTCATCAAATTTAATTACCTCGGAGTCAGGATAACGGGTATCAAAACGATAACTGCTCACGGTTCCTTTTTCTGTATCTAAAATGCTAAAAACCGTCAGATCATTACTGGCAATATAGGGTAAAGGTTGATTAACCAAATCCACTAGAGGAGCAATATTCGGGATAATTGCTGGTAATCCATTGGGATTACCGATGGCCGCATAATTTCTATCGAGAGGTACAGGACGTTTTTTATCACCTAAATGAGCGCCATAACTATTACCAACGTTAGAAGATTCAAGAAAATTCATACCCTTAGGACTAAGAAAACGATTCCATAAATGAGAATGACCATAAAAAACCAAATTAACCTTGGCTGATTCTAATAAGGGAATGAGATCACGAATAATATAATCATTTTCTTGGGGATAATCATAACGTACTGATCTAACTTTTCCCGTGGCATCCCGTTCAATTGTCGGCACGGGATCGGTGTAAGGTGGCACGATATTTCCTCCTAGGGTATGGGGAGGATGATGAAACATAACTACTTTATATTTAGCCTCTTCAAATTCTCGACTATTTAACTCTTTTTCTAACCATTGATATTGAGGACTACCCTGAGCAATTGTCTCAAAAATATGCTGACCGTAACCCCAGCGACTGGGACTATCTAAATCTCTTTGATTTTCGTAATATCTTCCCCTTGCACTGGGTTCTAAATTGGGATTTCTCCAGATATTAGTAACATATAAAACCACTAAACGAATATCGCCAAAAGTGAGAGAATAATATTTATTTTGAGGCAAAGAAAAAATTTCTTCGTAGGTTTCTGTGTTAAAAGCATTATTTTTTAGCCAGTTTTCACTAATTGCTGCTGTATCCTCCGCTAGTTGTTTAGCAATAAATTGAGGAATAGCATCTTTAAACTGTTCATTTAAACCTGTGGAATTAGAAAATCTGCCCATAACTTCATGATTACCAATAGCAGGAAATAAGGGAGCATTTTGAATAATTTCTCCCCCTTTATAAATAGTCTGAATACCATTCTTTGTCAGAGGATAATTAGCACGACCTTGTAAACAGGGAAAGAATGCCCCACCGCGACTATCATCAAACCATTCGGAAGCTCGATCGGGTATATTAACTAAATCTCCTGCTAAAAAAACTGCATCCACCTGTCCAATAGTTTCAATAACTTTTTGTAAATTAGCGGCAGTCATAGGCATTAATTGATGATCGGAAGTGAGCAGAATTTTGAGATTAGTTCCTTTTTTTGGTCTTGGGGTAAGAGTATAAATATCACTTCTAATCGCTTTATTTTCCTGAAAACTGGTGACTTGATAGGGAATCCTTTCCCCCGAATTTAAATCAGTAATTTCGGCCTGATGTCGCCAGATTTCTCGATCGGTTAAAGATTGATAAGCTTCAAGGGTTCTCGATTGAGCATCTTCTCTAACTCTAGTTAATTTGCTAGTACGAGCGGGGGCCATTTTCTCTAGTTTTTCCCCGTAGCGCACCTGATGACCAGTGCCAAAAAATTCCGTAAACCAAATCACTTGTATTGATGTTTCGGTGGGTAATTGTAAAAAAGGTTCGGTTAAAAGTTGCTCCTTGTTCATTGTCGCTAAAAGATAACTGCTGTGCTGCATTTAAACAGTCTTAAGGAATAATTGAGATAGTCCACAACTTCACCGGTAATAACTAGCAGATTCCCTATTTTATCGGCTAATCTAAAACCTTAGACTCTAACTGCTGCTGTTGCCAGAGATTTTGATAGACTCCGGGGACTGCGATTAACTCCTCGTGGGTTCCTATCTGGACAATTTCTCCGAGGTCCATGACAAAAATGCGATCAGCAGTGGCAGCGGCCAATAATTGATGGGAGATAAAAATCACGGTTTTTTGGCTTTCTTGGCTGAGATTTTCCAAAATAGCCGTGGCCGTTTGATTATCGACGCTAGATAGGGCATCATCAAGGATTAAAATCGGTGCTTGGATGGCTAAAGCTCGCGCTAAAGAGACCCGTTGACGTTGACCCCCGGAAAGAGTAATCCCACGTTCTCCCACTAAAGTTCCGTATTTTTGCGGGAAATTCTCGATTTCCTCCTCAATTCTCGCTTGTTTGACCGCCGATTTCACTGCCGAAAAATTCAGCAGCGGATCGCCATAACGGATATTATCTTCGATGGTGGTACTAAATAAAAAACTTTCTTGGGGAACATAAGCGATCGCTTTTCGCAGATCTTCAAGAGCAATTTGAGTGACATCTTGATTATCAATAAATAACTGTCCTTCCGCAATATCCAAAAGACGGGGAATAGCGTTAGCAAGGGTAGATTTTCCCGACCTGATCGCACCGACTACCGCTACCATTTCCCCCGGATTAATGGTAAAAGAAAGAGATTTTAAGGCTGGTTCTTTAGCATCAGGATAGAAAAAAGTCAAGGCTTTGGCGGTAATTTTTCCTTGAATATTTTTTAGGTGAATACAATCGGCATTGTCTTTAATTTTAGCCTCAGCTAACAGGATAGTTTCTAGGCGATCGATACTCACTTCTCCCTGTTGGTAGGCCGTAATAGTGAAACCTAATAAAGCAGTGGGAAAAACTAATCTTTCCGCCAAAATTAACAGAGCAATAAAGTCCCCAATGGTGATATTATCCGATATAATTTGTCTAGTACCGAGGGCAAGCAACGCCAATAAACTCACATAGGATAAAGCTTCAATCAGGGGAAAAAGAAAATTACGAGTCTGGACTAAATCTAAATTAGCCTGTAATAATTTGCGATTTCTTTGTTTAAATGCTAGGCGCTCGTTACCTTCTTGGGCATAGATTTTAATCAGAGTAATACCACTCATATCCTCTTGAATTAAATCGCTCAGATGCGAGAGTTTTTCTTGTACTTTTTTCTGTTGCCGCTGCAGACGACCACTAAATAACTGCACAGCAATTAACATCAAAGGATAGACAGAAATGGCGGCGACTGAAAGGGGAATATGAATCGCTAACATTACGGGCAAAGTTAACCCATAGGCAAAAAAAGTATTAGCCAAACTGAGCAAAGCAAAACCCACCAGACGACGGATATTATCCACATCGCTAGTGGCACGGTTGATTAAATCTCCTGAAGTTTGCCGCGAAAAATAGGCAGGTTCAAGGGTTAATAAATGCTGAAAGATTTTTTGTTTAAGATCGAACTCTACCTGACGACCGATCCCGAATAATAACACTCTGGATATCATGCGGATAAACCACATAATCGAGGCTAAAGCGATAATAAAAATCACATAGTAAATGATTTTTTGGAAGTCAAAGGATTTACTTAAATCATCGATGCTATCCCGGATTAAAAGCGGTATATAAACACCCAAAAGATTAACAACAAGCAAAGCAACTACCCCCCAAGTTACTATTTGCCAATGGGGACGTAGATAATTTGCTAGTTTTTTAATGCGAGAATAAGCCATATTCAGTTATCAGTTATCAGTTATCAGTGAGCAGTTAGAACAGGGAACAGGTAAAAGGGGGAATAGCCCCCCAAGATTTTATTTTTTCTCCTTGTACTGATTTGGTGGCGGTTTAACATTAGAACCACCCGTGGGCGGTTTACCAGGGGGTTTATCAATTTTAGCTTGATAGCCGTCGTTTTTCTGAACCCGTCGTTCTTGTTTTTTGGACATTTAAGTTACCTCTGTTTGATGCTGCCAAAATTCAATCAGCTAAGACGTATTTAAACCGCTTATTCTTAGATTAGCCAAATCTCCCTCAATCCCTTTACTGTTGCCAGAGTGCAAGAGTGCCTCATCTTAACAAGCAATTTAAATACGCGGGCAGCTTATTACATTTTGGGCGCACGCAGTTCGATAAACTCACTGACCACGATGGGCCCCTACCATTGGTGCAATAATATTATTGTAGGGGCGAATTGCCTTCACCCTCTTTTAATAACTTCTGCTGCTCACCATAAGTGAGAGAGATTCACAAATGTGAGCTGCACCCAACCAGTAATCATTGAACTGCAAACTCAAATCCGATAACTGAGTCAAGATGGCTAAAAATCCCCATCGCCCTACCATGCGTTTCAGACAAATTTTTATGCTTTTATTACATGACTGGCAATATTTTGTAACAATCTATACGAATTTTCCTGTTGAAGACTGTAAATTTAAGTTAATTGCTTCGGTGATAACCCTGAAATAAACTGATCTTTCTAGCCCAGATGACCAAAAACCGCCCCTATCTATCTATCGACTCCTCAAAACTGTTATGCTTCTAGAAAAAATCTCTTAGACAAAAACTACTGCTAAATCTCCCCAGATGGAGAAGCAAAAGCGATCGAGAGATAAAAATAGTCAAAGCCTCCTTACTGAATCAACAGTTACTTTCAAGAAATTTTCTCGGTTATCACCGCAGTCAGTTAGGGGAAATAATGAGAATTTTTCACCGTTTCATCACCTTTGTTTAGTTTCTAATCACGATTTTTTAGTCCATGAGTAAACTTTCTAGACGTAGATTTATCTTCACTGCCGGAGCAACTGCCGTAGGAACAGCAATTCTCCACGGTTGCGCCACTCCCAATAATACCGCGACCAGTCCCTCCCCGGCCGGCAGTCCTGCCGCTTCCCCCGTTGCCGGTGGAGAAACTCCCGAAGTCACCACCGCTAAACTAGGTTTTATTGCCCTCACCGACGCTGCCCCCTTAATTATCGCCAAGGAAAAAGGTTTATTCGCTAAACACGGGATGCCCGATGTGCAAGTGATGAAACAAGCTTCTTGGGCTGCAACCCGGGATAACCTCGAATTAGGTTCGGCGGGTAA
Organism: Microcystis viridis FACHB-1342; assembly: GCF_014698335.1. Taxonomy (GTDB): domain Bacteria; phylum Cyanobacteriota; class Cyanobacteriia; order Cyanobacteriales; family Microcystaceae; genus Microcystis; species Microcystis ichthyoblabe_A. The sequence continues at coordinate 51,550 of NZ_JACJSV010000019.1, forward strand.
CGGTATCGATGGGGCGCATATTTTATCCCCCATGCCCTACCTAATGACCTTGGGCAAAATCACCAAACAGCCAGTACCGATGTATATTCTGGCGCGTTTGAATACCAATGGTCAAGCGATTTCTGTGGCTAACGAATACATGGATCTAAAGGTTGCCCTCGATAGCGGTGTACTGAAAGAATCCTTCGCTAAAGCTAAATCTGCGGGCAAAGAAGTTAAAGCCGCCGTCACTTTCCCCGGTGGTACTCACGATCTCTGGATGCGCTATTGGTTAGCCGCCGGTGGCATCGATCCGAATAAAGATCTATCCCTAATTGTTGTTCCTCCGGCACAAATGGTGGCTAACATGAAAGTCGGCACGATGCAAGCTTTCTGTGTGGGGGAACCTTGGAACGCCCAATTAGTTAACAAAAAACTCGGTTATTCGGCCCTGATTACTGGGGAACTGTGGAAGGATCACCCTGAAAAAGCCTTCGCTTTACGCGCCGATTGGGTGGATAAAAATCCCAAAGCGGCAAAAGCTTTAACTATGGCTGTTCTGGAAGCGCAGCAATGGTGCAACGATCCCGCTAATGTTAAGGAAATGTGCGAGATTATTTCAGGACGGGAATGGCTGAAAATTGACCCCGCCGATATCTTGGGAAGAATGCAAGGTAATATCGATTTCGGTGATGGTCGCAAAATCGAAAATAGCCCCGTAGCCATGAAATTCTGGGCTGATAACGCTTCCTATCCCTACAAGAGTCATGATACTTGGTTTGTGACTGAAGACATCCGTTGGGGCTATATTCCCGCCGATACAGACATCAAAGCTTTAGTTGATAAAGTTAACCGGGAAGATATCTGGAGAGAAGCCGCCACAGCCCTCAATGTTCCGGCTGATCAAATTCCCACCTCTACCTCTCGCGGTGTGGAAACTTTCTTTGATGGTGTTACTTTTGACCCCGAAAATCCCACCGCTTACCTGAAATCTCTCAAGATTAAAAAGGTTTAAATCAGTGAGCAGTGATTCAGTAACCGGTCAACAGTTAAAGATCATTTGCTGATAACTGGTAATTAATAACTGATAACTGATCACTGATGCTGATCACTGATAACTGAACCACTCCACCACTGATAACTGAACCACTGATAACTGAACCACTGATAACTGATAACTGATTATGGCTGTTTCTATTTCTCGTCGTTCTCAAGGTCCGAAATGGGTAAAAGACCTCAAAAAAAAATTACCCAAACTAGCAACTTCGGCGATTGCTTTATTAATTTTCCTTCTCATCTGGCAAATAATCTGTTTTAGTCCCGATGCTCCCCTCCCTAGTCCCACTAAAGTGGTTAGCGATACCTGGGAATTAATTATTAATCCCTTTTTTAATAATGGTGGCACGGATGTGGGGTTATTCTGGCAAATTTTCGCCAGTTTACAACGGGTGGCCGTCGGTTTTACCCTTGCCGCTATTGTTGGCATCGCTGCGGGTATTTTAATCGGTAGCAGCGCCCTAATTTATGATGCGATCGATCCGATTTTCCAAATCCTGCGTACCGTTCCCCCCCTAGCTTGGCTACCCATCTCCCTAGCGGCTTTTCGTAATAACGAACCTAGTGCCATATTTGTAATTTTTATTACAGCAATTTGGCCAATTATTATTAACACAGCCGTGGGAGTACAGCAGGTTCCCCAAGACTATAAAAACGTCTCTAGAGTGCTAAAATTATCCAAAGTTGAATATTTTTTCAATATTCTTTTTCCCGCCACCGTTCCCTACGTTTTCACGGGATTAAGAATCGGTATCGGTTTATCTTGGTTGGCGATTGTAGCGGCAGAAATGCTGATCGGTGGCGTGGGAATTGGCTTTTTTATCTGGGATGCTTGGAATAGTTCCATGATCAGTGAAATTATCCTCGCCCTGATTTATGTGGGTATTGTTGGTTTCCTACTCGATCGCCTCATGGCCTACATCGCTAAATTAGTTGTACCCGAAGAAAATAAATAGGGTTTGCGGCAAAAAATTTTTCGGTGGGGGCAGGGTGTGGGGAGCTTTTTAAGTAAACAGTAAACTAAAAACTCACATCTGATAACTGATAACTGATAACTGATAACCGATAACTGATAACTGATAACTGATAACTGAAAATGTCTGCATTTATTGAAGTCGATCACATTGATAAGGTTTTCCCTCTCCCCGATGGCCGTCAATATATCGCCCTAAAAAATATCGATCTCAGCGTTACTCAAGGGGAATTTATCTCTTTAATCGGTCACTCCGGTTGCGGGAAATCCACCCTCTTAAATATGGTCGCTGGACTCGATCGCCCGACGGTGGGAGGGGTGATTTTAGAGGGAAAAGAAATTAAAGGTCCCGGTCCCGATCGCATGGTAGTCTTCCAGAATTATTCTCTGCTGCCCTGGTTAACCGTCCGGGAAAATATCGCCCTAGGAGTTAACCGCGTGCTGCGTCATCTACCAGCTGCTGAACGCAAAAGTGTCATCGAACATAGTATCGATATGGTACACCTGCGCCATGCCGCCAACAAACGACCGGGAGAATTATCGGGAGGCATGAAACAACGGGTAGCGATCGCCCGCGCTTTAGCCCTACGGCCAAAAGTCCTGCTACTTGATGAACCCTTTGGGGCGCTGGATGCGTTAACCAGAGGCAATTTACAGGAACGTTTGATGGAAATTGTCGAAGAAAGCCACGTTACCTGTATCATGGTCACGCACGATGTGGATGAAGCCCTATTACTATCCGATCGAGTGGTGATGTTAACCACCGGTCCAGAGGCCCATATCGGTCAGATTCTCGATGTTCCCATTCCCCGGCCCCGGCATCGTTTAGAAGTAGTTAACCATCCCAGTTACTACGCCCTCCGTAACGAGATCGTTTATTTCCTCAACCAACAGAAGCGATCGAAGAAAGTCGGCCAACCCACCGAACCAGTAACAGTGATCGGCCAAGCTACCAGATTGAAAACCAATCCCACCATCGGTTTTATCCCCCTCACCGATTGCGCTCCGATTATTATCGCCAAAGAGAAAGGTTTCTTCGCCGAGGAAGGATTAGAGGATGTTGTCCTGCAACGGGAACCCAACTGGAAAGCACTCGCCCAAGGAGTGGCCACCGGTCGTCTCGATGCGGCCCAGATGGTGGCGGGAATGCCCCTGAGCATGACCATTGGGGCTGGAAATAAGCCCTCTGTCCCCGTGATTAGTGCTTTGGTACTCAGTCGCAACGGTAACGCCATCACCCTCAGCAATAAATACAGGGAATTGGGGGTAGAAAAACTCGAGGACTTAAAGGAGGCCCTCCAGCAAAGTCCCGATAAAATCGCCACTTTCGGCATGGTTCACCCCGCTTCCATGCACAATCTACTGTTACGCTACTGGTTAGCTAGTGGCGGCATCGATCCCGATAGTGATGTCAATTTAGCCGTAATTCCGCCGCCTCAAATGGTTTCCCTACTAAAAGCGGGTAAGATCGACGGTTATTGTGTGGGGGAACCCTGGAACTCCTACGCCGTTCACGAAAAATTAGGCTACGTTATCGCCACCGATCTCGATATTTGGCCCGGACACCAGGAAAAAGTCCTCGGAGTCAAGGAAACTTGGGCAGCGAAACATCCCGAAACCCATATCGCCATGGTGAAAGCTTTAATTAAAGCCTGTGAATACTGCGATGATCAGCGTAATCGAGAACATATCGTTAATATTCTCAGTCAGCCCCAGTATGTGGGTGTGGATAGGGCAATTATCCGCCCCGGTTTCCTCGATGGTTACGATCGCGGTTTAGGAACTGCCCCCGAACCCCTATTCCGATTTAATCAGTTTTACGTCGATCAAGCTAACTGTCCAGGCCGCAGTGAGGCCCTATGGACCCTAACTCAGCTTGCTCGTTGGGGTTACGCACCGTTCCCCCGCAACTGGGTGGAAGTGATTGAACGCGTCCGTCGTCCCGATCTGTTTGGTGAAGCTTGCCGGTCCCTGGGCCTTCCCGATTTGGAACCCGATCGCCACAGTTTTGCCCTCTTTGATCATCTTATTTTCAGTCCCGACGATCCGATCGGCTATCTGGAACGTTTTTCGATCCGTCGCGATTATCGCGTCTCAGAAGTTCTCCTCGATGATCCCGTCGCTAATTAAGGTTGGCTGAATAAATCTAAAAACCTTGTTGGGTAAAACTTTTAGACTTTTTGGCAATCAGAAAGTACCATATCTGGGAGTGATCGGGGGGAAAATTCCGGGACTTTTTCCCTGAAAATTAGGTAATTGACCAGATGAAAATCGCTAAAACCCTACACCCCACACCCCACACCCCACACCCCACGAAAAACTTTTTCAGCAGACCCGAATTAATAGTTGTGGTGGGCTTTGCCCACCTTAAAATAAATCTAGGACGAATATGCAAACTTTTACCGATAAGACCGTGAATTCCAGCACCACCACCCAGCCTTTTTTATTAGTTAGTAATGTTGCCAAAGAATACCCCTCTCCCGAAGGGGTTTACACCGTTTTAGACGGTGTGGAGCTGCAAGTCAATGAGGGGGAATTTGTCTGCATTATCGGTCACTCCGGCTGCGGTAAATCGACTCTTTTGAATATGGTGGCGGGGTTTTCTTCTCCTAGTCGTGGGCAAGTGCTGCTACAGGATAAAGAGGTTAAGGAACCAGGACCGGACCGGATGATGGTATTCCAAAATTATTCGCTTTTGCCTTGGAAAACTGCCTTTGAGAACGTTTATATCGGGGTTAGTTCGGTTTATCCCCAAAAATCTCACGCTGAGAAGGTGAGGATCGTGGAAGAAAATCTATCCCTAGTGGGATTGACAGAAGCAGCCCAGAAAAAACCCCCCCAATTATCGGGAGGCATGAAACAACGGGTTGCGATCGCCCGCGCCCTGGCCATTCGTCCCCAAGTCCTCATCCTCGATGAACCTTTTGGGGCCCTAGATGCGATTACCAAAGAGGAATTACAGGAAGAATTGCTGAAAATCTGGCAAGAAAACCAGTTAACCGTGTTGATGATTACCCACGATATCGATGAGGCTTTGTTCTTGTGCGATCGCTTGGTGATGATGACCAACGGCCCGAGCGCTAAAATTGGGGAGGTGTTAAAGATGCCTTTTGCTCGTCCCCGGGTTCGTTCCCAAATTACCGAGGATCCCCGTTACTACGAACTCCGCAATGAAGCTCTCGATTTCCTCTACAATCGTTTTGCCCATTCGGAGGATCCCAACGAGGATGCCCCCGAACAACCCCGCACAGAAAATCTCGTGGGTAAAATTGTTACTACTATTGGTGGCATAGCTTTACTCGCTTTTGTCGGTTTTAGCCTGATACAAATGTTCACCAGCAAGACTGCCAATACTACCAATCCGGCTACCATCGAGGCCCCCAGATAGGTAACAGTTATCAGTTATCAGTTATCAGTTATCAGATTTGAGTTTTAAGTGACAGTATTAAATATAAGTTTCTTACTATCTTTTCACTGATTACTGTTTACTGATTACTGACCAAGAATAAACCAGAAAGAGACAAAGAACAAAAAGCTGAAACCCGATCAGTTTAACTTATATAGTAGTGATCGATCTTTGTGTCCTTTGTGTCTGGAGTGGTTCGTTCCACTCACTTGCCCGCAAGACTATATCTTAGAATAGATTTTAATCTCTGGAGAGTTTATCAGTGATTAAGATGTTCAAAGACCGATTTATCACCGATATCGTTGGGGAGAGGTTGGCTTAATTTTCTCAGAGCAAAGATAACGAATAAAGTCGCCCAGAGAATTAATAGCCCCTTTTCCCAATTTAAGGGCAATATCCCCAAAAGATGACCGAGTAAAAGGGTGGGAACTAGAGGGGTTAAAAACTTGGTTTCTAGACGATTAAAACAAAAAGCTTCTTTGAAATAAATCCCCGTGAGACTAGCAAAAATAAAGCCGACACCCAATAAACTCACCGGATGGTTATAGACAAATTCTAGGGGAGAAAGGTGAGAATAGAGGCTGAAAATTAGGGAAGTAATCGCCCCGATTAGCCAAAAAAATTGCAGGAGACGATGGAGGGGAATTAAATATATATGGATAGTCAATAAACTGATGCCTAACCCCAGACAAAAACCCATGTATAAAAGGTTAGTCAGGGGCAGTAATTGCGGTCGGGTGAGAACTATAATTGTAGCGACAGCGAAACTAAAAGCCGCTAAATTTAAACCCAGACGGTAGAGACGCACCCCTAGGCGATCACTATCCGTAATCGTAAACTCTCCGAATTGACCTTGATAAACTCGATCGACAGCAGGGGAAGTCATAATGCTCTAAAGAAAAAGGGAAGCTTAGAAAAGATCGACTACAAATTATCTTAAGCTTAAATTATGCCAGTAGCCTCACTTCTCCCTCCTCTCGGCTGACTAATTGCGAGTTAGGATCAAGGTTACATTTCCTTTAGATTTTTAAGCCATGTCGTTGAACCAAGAATCCCTCGCTTTTAGCCATGGGAGGGTCAAGAACTCAACTAGCGAAATTTTGATCGTGGGCGGTGGTATCATCGGATTAGCGATCGCCGTCGATTTGCAATTGCGCGGGGCAAAAGTTACCCTCCTAGTTCGAGATATAGCTCAGGCCGCTAGTCGTGCGGCTGCGGGAATGTTGGCCCCCCATGCAGAAGGCATTCCCCCGGGCCCGTTTCTCGATCTTTGTCTGCAATCACGATGGCTATATCCAGAGTGGAGCCGCAAAATCGAGGATTTAACGGGAATAAACAGCGGCTACTATCCCTGTGGTATTCTTGCTCCCATTTACGAGCTAGAGCAGCCCGTTACTACCGAGGAAGTTAATAAAATTTGGTTAGACAGCAATGCAGTTCATCTCTACCAACCCGGCCTAGGTAAAGATGTGGTCGGTGGTTGGTGGTATCCCGACGATGGACAAGTGGACAACCGGCAGCTAGTGACTGCGCTGCAACAAGCGGCCGAAAATTTAGGGGTAGAAATTCGCCAAGGGGTAGAAGTCCACGCTATACAACAAAAGCAGGGAAAAGTCAAGAGTATTTATACCTCAATTGGGGAATTAGAAGCAAAAATTTACATTTTAGCGACAGGATCCTGGGCCAGTCAACTTTTACCCCTCCCTATCCATCCCGTCAAAGGTCAAATGGCCGCAGTAAAAATGCCCCCTAACCAGACCTTAGCTAGGGTTTTATTCGGTCCGCAAACCTATCTGGTTCCCCGTCGCCATGGTCGTTTAATTATCGGGGCCACTTCCGAAACAGTGGCCTGGCAAACGGGTAATACACCCCAAGGACTGCAAACCCTGTTTGAGCGGGCCACCCGTCTCTATCCCCCTTTAGCTGACTGGGAAATCGAGGAAATGTGGTGGGGATTCCGTCCGGGTACAGCGGATGAATTACCCATTTTAGGCCGCAGTAGCTGTGATAACCTGATTTTAGCCACCGGTCACTATCGCAATGGCATTTTACTAGCTCCTGTCACTGCTTCCTTAATCGCTGACCTGGTGATTAATGACAAAGTTAATCCCATTTTGACCCATTTTAGCTGCGATCGCTTTAATCAACCATCACCCGTTACTATTCCACCTATGTCCTTAACTATTATTGAGAATAAACCCCAAGCGCTTTTATCGCCCCAAAATGATCGCCTCACTATTGCTGGGAAAACCTTTCACTCCCGCTTGATGACTGGGACTGGCAAATATGCCAATCTGACAACTATGCAGGAAAGTATTAGTGCCAGTGAATGTCAGATCGTCACCGTTGCCGTTAGACGAGTACAAACGAACGCACCCGGTCATGAGGGATTAGCAGAGGCGATCGATTGGTCTAAAATTTGGATGTTACCCAACACTGCCGGTTGTCAAACGGCCGAAGAAGCGATTCGGGTGGCCCGTTTAGGGCGAGAAATGGCCAAATTATTGGGACAGGAAGACAATAACTTTATTAAACTCGAAGTTATTCCCGATCCTAAATATTTATTACCCGATCCGATCGGAACTTTGCAAGCGGCCGAACAATTAGTTAAAGAAGGTTTTGCCGTACTGCCCTATATTAACGCCGATCCTCTCTTGGCCAAACGTTTAGAGGAAGCTGGCTGCGCCACGGTTATGCCCCTAGGATCGCCGATTGGATCGGGACAGGGGCTGAAAAATGAGGCAAATATCGCGATTATCATCGAATCGTCCCAAATTCCCGTGGTGGTAGATGCCGGGATCGGTACACCCTCAGAAGCGGCCCGGGCCATGGAAATGGGGGCCGATGCTTTATTAATTAACAGTGCGATCGCTATGGCGGCCAATCCAGCTATGATGGCCCAAGCCATGGCAATGGCGGCAAAAGCGGGACGTTTAGCCTATTTAGCGGGAAGAATGCCGATTAAGTCCTATGCTAGTCCTAGTTCCCCCCTGACGGGAACGATCGCCTAACCCAGAAATCTATTGAAACCCGTTAAAATAGGGGAGATTTGGCCATCTCTCCCCACACCACACCTCGATAGATCGTACAATTAACGCACTTCAAACAAACGATTGTCCGGTAAATTACTAATCGATCGCTGGAGACTATTCAAGGATTTATTGTAATCGACGATCGCCTGCAGATAACGACTTCTGGCATCGGTTAAATCCCGTTGGGAGTTGATAACGTCCGTTTGGGTTCCCACACCCGCCTGAAAGCGTAAACGGGCTAATCGCAGACTTTCCGTGGCGGATTCAATGCTTTTTTGCGAAGTTTTGATGTTTTCTTGGTTAGAAATCAAACTATAGTAGGATTCCTCCACCTGAAGGCGAATTTCATTGCGACGGAGGGAGAATTCCGTATCGGCGCGATCGATATTTCTTTCCGCTTGACGAGCGCGAGCAAAAGCACGACCACCATCAAAGAAAGTCCAACGAATCCGGCCGCCGACGCTAAAACCATCGCCAAAACCAGCTTCATCACTGAGATCGTTAAGGACATTATACTCGCCCAGAAGGTCCACTTGGGGAATCACCGCCGAAATAGCGATCGAGCGGTCTTCTGCGCTAATTTCCCTCTGTAAGAGTTGTTGTTCTAATTCCGCGCGATTTTTATAGGCCAAAACGATACTATCATTAAGACTTAAGCCCCAAGTTCCCGCCTCGCGAATCTCATCGGCAGCGGTTAACTCGATCTGCTGACCGACACTCAATATCTGTGCCAGTCGTCGTCTAGCGATGCGTTGGGTAGAAATCGCCCGGGTTAAGTCTTGGTTAGCGTTAGCGAGGTCAACTTCCGCCTGTAGGACAGCAAATCGGGTTCCTAGTCCCGCTTGCTCCAATAATTGAGCATCGCGTAAACTTTGACTAGCATCTTCGATCGCAGCTTGGGCGATCGCTACCTGAGCGTCACCCCTTTGTAATTCATAATAGGCATCGGTGGCATCAAAACGAGTTTGTTCCGAGACTCGTTCCACCTCTAATTCCTGTTGCCGGATGACTTTTTCGGCCCTTTTGATCTGGGCTGCCCGTTCACCCCCTGTATAAACCCCATAGACAATCCGAACACTACCCTGAAAGTTGGTACTATCTTCGGGTGTAGTGGCTGGGATGCCCTGTTGACGAGCCAACTCATTCTGTCTTTGGGCAACTGCCGATTGATCTTGAGTGAGACTGGTTTCCGCTTGGGCCGTGGGTAATAAGGCCGCCTGTTGTTCCTTTAATTGGGCGCGAGCGATTTCCAAATTAATCCGCGATGTCTGTAAGGTCTGATTATTTTTTAAAGCTAATTCGATCGCTTGATTTAAGGTGATCGGTTGTACTACCCTAATATTCACCTCATCCGGTTTGGTGGGAAAAATCAGGGGATTGCCACTAGGATTAAGATAATTAGGGGCCTTGGGATCCGCTTCCGTGGTTGCCGGTGCCGCCGAGGGACCAGGTAATTGAGACACTGGATTGGCAGTAGGTCGGGGTTTCTTCAATAAATCGGCAGCGGACTGAGTTTGTGCCTTAACCGAGGATTCAGCCAAGAAAATCAACCCAAGCACCGCACTCACGGTAATACCATAACGCAAGAGCAACATGAGTATCTCGAAAGTAAACAGTAAACGATAATAAGTAAACAAGCTCACACCACTATGTTGGCCGATTACTAATTACTAATCAATAATCCTACTCCATCCCGACGCGGATCGCCCGTAGCAGTTAACTCCCTTCGATCATTCACTGCCACACCATGCACACCCCCAAAAAACATATTTTGTTCTTGCCACCGGGATACTTGAGTATTTGCGGGTAAAACCAGATTTTCGAGCAGATTTTCCCGATCTTCCAAAGGTTCAACTCCTAACTATACTTTGCACGGTTATAACTTGCATTTTTTACTCAAAGACAACGCCAATTCAAAAATGAAACGCATCAACCTCAAGAGTTGACAAAGAAAGGCTCATCAGGTACTGTCTGATCATTAACAAAAACAAATCAGACCCAAAATGA